>NZ_JMQK01000004.1:0-374759 GCF_000705355.1 Pseudorhizobium marinum | reverse complement strand
CATTCTGGAGGAAATTCGCAGTGGCAGGTCAACCGGAACAATCCACATGAGCTGAACCCTCAGGCAGCCCGTTTTTGGGGCTAGCATGCTGCGCCACATGGAGTCGAGGTGTGCTTCCCGCTGGTCAGGGAAATCGACCAGACCTCTTGAGTGCATTTCCATGTGCCTGTGATGGCCTTTGACCTTGCTCCGTCGCGAGCAGCATGGTGCTCACACCTAGGCGAACAAATCGGGCATTCTGTCGAACCGCTTGCCAGACAATAAAGCAAACGACCGCTTGAACATCGGCCGTACCTCGCGTGCGCTCTCGCTCGATCTCGCTCGATGTCGAAGTCGAAGTCGAAGTCGGAGTCGGAGTCGGAGTCGGAGTCGGCTACTGGTAGCCGACGGTGTCAACCAGCCCTGTTGCTACAGGGCCTTACCTTCCACAAGGGGATATCGGTTCTAGGATAACGCGTCGGAGATCTCATTGGGTCCCGGCGCTGACCGCTCGTTGTATTGCCACGGAGTTCTTGTCTACATCCACGCCCCTAAGTGCTGCAATCCACTCCTCAAAGTGCTCTAGTCCCCATTCGTTTTTCGCATAGTTGCACGCCAGGTGCGTGATCTGAACATTGGATTCATCGTAAGCACCGTTGGTGCTGTCAATGCGATCGGCCGAAGCCTTCATCATCGAGTTCTCGGTCGCTGCGTGAAGTGGCGCACCGCACAACGCGCAGTCGCCCCCCTGACGGTCTTGCCAAAGACGTGTGAGCAAGGCCGACAACTCCGAGATATTTGGCGCGGAGCGAATTGGATTGGTTCGAACAGACACCTCGCCCCCTCTCTTCACCCTGTCGATGATGAGCGTCGCCATTCGAAAGGATTCTTGTTTCACCGACTTGGGGATGTCCACGTGTAAACTGGCCCGCAGGCCGAGATAGGCGAGGACGTCCGGCGCGAGGTTCAGGTGCAAGGGGGTCACTTCCAGGCCCATGACCGCGTCGCGCTCACCACCTATTGCCTCGACAAACCGCCCCCTGTTTTCCATTTCTGCGAAGGACGCGTAGGCTTTCGGGGCGAGGTCTCGCGCGGATGGGAATGGCGGTCCCAAGATACTTGCGGCTTGGACAATGGCTAACGAATGAGGCCAACGAGCGCCATTGTCCTTCATCGACCACGCCCAGCTCTGAGCGGGAATGATTTTCCTTGTCTCGTGAAGGCGGTTGGGCTCGGGTACGACCGCCGAAAGAAGACAGCTCCTGTGGGCCCGATCGCTCGTCAATTCACTTGTCGTTCCGACATAGATGAGAATATCGCGACCAGGCACAAATCGCTGTCCGAGTTCAAGACCGACTGACCTCTTGGTGAAGGACACTGCGGGCCAGTAGTCGCTGATGGGGGCCCATTCGCTTTTGAGAAACACATGGCCCTCAGGCCGCATCATATCAGCTATTCGCATCCGGACCTCGGTTTGGTTTAAATGGGGCAACCCTCACATACAGAGCGATGACGAGCTCAGGGCAACGCTGGGATCACCAGGCGGCCATGGCAATGCAAAGCAGACTCGTGCCCCTGTTCTGTATGTGCTCCCGTAGCTAAGGTGCCCCAAACAGCCAGAGGTAAGTTTGCCAACCTCCTGTTCCCACCCCTATCATGGTACCCAAAAGGCCAATTGTCTTCGCCGACCGGCTTTCGAATATTCGATCTAGAGCGAGTCCGTATCCCTTTGACGCCGTACGGAGCTTACCGGAGACCATTTTACGCATCACAGAATGGAAGAATCAGACCTTACTAAGTGTAGAGCTATGCATGCGTATGAATTCGTTGTTTTGGAATGCCTGTACTTCCTCATTTCCCGTAAGAACGTTGGAGATCCGTATGGCCGCATCCGGAAAGTTGGCTCGAAAATACTCAGATCTACGGTTGACCACCGCTGGCGGCAAAGGGAGCGAACTCTGTGGCATCCGGCGGAAGCTATCCTCATCTAGCTTCAAAATCATCGTATGGGCTTAGAAAGCGGCCTACTGTCCGATAACATGCCTTATCGGACACTAGGAACAGCATCAGTCACTTGCTCTGTAGCGGCCGGATATGGCGTATCAATCGCGCCATTTACGAAGGCCCGTATGTCCTCGGCTCGGTAGATCATGAAACTCCCGGCGGAATTGGCATGGGTGACCATGCCAGCAAACCCTAGATGATGCTCCCGATTGTCGTCCCCCCAAAGAAAGAAGACCGGCGCACCACTCCAACCATCCGGATCGCCAATGTCTCCTTGATACCGCTCGCTGACGGTGATTGACGTCCGGCTCTCTTCATAACTCGGCCTGATCTTGTGCTCATCGAAGATCAGCTTAGCGAGCCGTGAGATCACGCGGAGACTGATCGCATTGAAATCCTCATCGAAATCCGGCTCATAGCCCTGCGATTTCGTCGGATACCCGATGGTGAAGAGCAACCTTATCGAAGCGGCCTCCACTTCCGATAAGGTGCCGGTTTGATCTAGATCGAGCTGCAGGAACCGAGGCTGCAAATTATGCTCGCCGCGCGAATTCTCATACTCAAGCAGCACAATATCTTGTGGCAGAAGATCGTCACCTTCAACCTTCACCCGCGAGGCTCCGTTCGGAGACAAGCCAACATGTCCGCGCTCCCCTTCTACGAGAAGGCAAGTGTCTGCCGGACTGAAGGTATCATTTCCAGCACGCAGTTGATGCTTCGTTGCCAATTGGAAATTGCGGCCCCGGTGCCGAAAGAGCAATGAGGATCCCGAATATGCCAGGTCATAGACATCATCCTCGCGATGGAAGAACATAGGTAGACAAAACCGTTGGAGAGCGGTTGGGACGCTCCTAAACGGCGTAAAAAGCCCGTTTATGCTCGCTGAAAGATTTACCTCTGCTATCATGTTCGTCCATAGTCCTACCACCGTTCGATAGCCTCGCTGTCAGCTGTGTTCATGGCCACAAAACCTGGCTATTCGGTCCCGGTCTCTTCAATGGTTTCGATACCCGGCTGGGCCTCAGTTCCAAACCGATGCCATGCTTCCCGAAACTCAGGCCGGTCGTATGCCGTCGGCTGCAACCAATCGAGGTAACTTTCCCCCTCTTTGAGGCAGGCAAAATCGATATGGAAAATGGCACCGCCTCCACTCCCTGGTCGACCGAATCCCACCATGCCAAGCTGAAAACAACCTGTACCATCTGAAATTGCGTGCCGCTTTCTCGGAAATATGCAATCTCACCTTCTGTGGGCACGTGGCCCAGCGCTTGCTGACCGGCGGCTTCGAACATTGCGGCGGTCACCGGTTGAATGCCGAACACTGGCATAAGCGACAACCGAACAAACTCAGGCACCATTTCCCAAGAAATCGAAAAGGGCGTGGAAGGAAGCAAAACCCGTTCGCCAAAATCCCTCATACGCGTCGGCCGATCCTGAATCATAGTATTCTCGTCCCCGCGTGCCTTCACACTGACAGCGGCGCGCCTACCGGCAGCCTTTGTCGTTGACACGTTCAATTATTTGCTGACTGGCCTCTTCTACGTCGAAGCCTGTGATTGTGTCACCTGTGTATCGTGCCGACGTAATCCCGGCCAAATCTGAGGGTACTTTTACACGAACCCCTTTGGGGACGACGAAAAAAGAGCGGTCGCGACCGATCTTCCCGGCGAAAAGACCGAGTTCAAAAACAGTATTGTCCCGAGGTGCAGACTGCTCTTTCTTGCGACTTCTGACTTTGTCGTCAGGGCTGAAAATCGCGAGTGCGAAGTCCATCAGGTCCAGCTGTACCTCCAGACTTTCCATGGAGTGATCGTTGAGTTTGAAAACCCCTTCAGTCCATTTTCGTACATTCACCCCCTCCGCTTCAAGCCTCGCAGCGAAGGCGTCAGCAACAGGGACTGATTCCGATGCGCATGCGATAAAGACGTGGGGCACCGTATTGGCTTGACGGATTTTCTTTGAACGCTCGCGGAGCCTCTCGCCTAGTTCCTTGGCGATCTGACGCCAGAGATCGGAATGATTTTGCGCTACGGCCGTGAAATCAGGCTCCTGAACAATCAATGCGACCGTCGGGGAAGTCGCGACGACGTCCGCTGATCGAGCCTTGCCAGGATCAATCATCGCCATGTCACCAACATGCTGGCCAGCAACACGGGTGGTTATCTCGTTGCCTTTGACCACCACCTTCACTGCTCCGGCAAGGAGGAGATATAGCGAATTGGACCAGCCGTTCTCGGTTATAAGAAAATCCCCCGGCATAAACGTCTTCATCTCACCCCGAGCGAATAGTTCTTCTGCAGCACCGACGCTTCCACGAACGATACGCTGATCCTTAAGCGCTTCGATTGCCCGGATTTTTCCGTGGTCACCCAAAAAGCGGTCAAAGACCTCCGGCTGAATCGTTTTCAATTTGCTCATGACCGTACTCCCGGGAGCTTTAGCGACTGGGGATGGGCTGTGTCTTTCGAGCAGCACGTGCAGGCGGGCAAGTCTCGGCTCAACAGCGCACCGCCCTGAGCGTTGCCGGAGAGGAGCTGAAGTGCTTCTTTCGACCAAGTTCCATCGCTCTCGTGAAGAAGATTCTGTCGGCCAGCCCACATCCGGTGTGTCGACTCGACAACCCTTCCCAACAGGCAATCCACGGCGAGTTCTGCGACCAGATTGTTGACGAACCCAAGTTCTATTGCGCCATAAGGCGCGTAGTGCATACCGCAGGCAGGCTCCTCGGTGACAAAAGCGGCGTCAAACTTTGTAAGCTCGAACGTCGACAAACCGAGGTTGTTCACAATCGACGACAGGCAAGCGCCCGACGCCCCTATCGCGACGGCATGGCCTGCAATGCCAAATGGTTCCGTCCATCCATAAACGACAGGTATCAGCCTCCCGCACTTTTTATGCCAATCATTCAGAGCTTTATCAGCCTGCCCACTGCCGGTGGCGGAGATGACGATGTCGGCATCCGAAAGCCAAGAGACGTCCCCGTGGATGGCGCTCTGCGCGGTGTTGTCATAGCCGGTTACCGAAGCATGCGGAAAGTCCCGCTGGAGCCTTCGCGCCAGTTCGATTGATTTCTTCAGTCCTACCGCCGCACCACCAAGTTCGTGCCTGGAAACGTTCGCCCATTCGAGATCGTCAGGATCGGAAATTATTACAGTACCAACCCCTGCACGGAGAAGCATGGTAGCCACGGTACTGCCGACCGACCCGCATCCGAACACCACGGCCGACGCCGCGCTAAGTTGCTCGGAACGCGTGTCCCTGCCTCGACCATGAACCCAGAGAGCATCAGCACGCATCACTTTGTTGCGTGCGATTGTGGCTGTCGCCAAAAGTCGGCCAAGCGCTATCTCTTCGGGAACGTTTCCTTCCCTGAAACCCCGCTCACGCGTTCGCCGATCAGGTTTTGCTTTCGACCCGACAGTGCGCAACGCAATCAACCCTGGTCCCGCCCTACCTTCCGAGCCAATCACTGTGGTCAACGATGAGCGGTCGGCGTTTCCCGCGCGCTGGAGCATGGTGACGCCTGCTGGACCGGCCCTCGTGGCCAGTTCCATCAATGAGGCACCTGAATGCGGATACTCAGACGGGAGTGGAGGACTTTCCAGCCAGAGAAAACAAGCCTTCTCGATTTCGAGTTGGCGGTCGCTGATACCTTCAAAGCGGCGTTTGAGCCATGCCATCAGTTGCTCCTCGGTTTCACCGACGACGCTGAAGCTGCCACCATGCCACGCAAAAATACCCCTGGTTGGACCCTCTGGGCTGACAAGGCTGTAAACACGGCGTGGATCGTTGAGATCGTAATTCCAATACGTCAAAAACTCTTCTTTGAAGTCTCGCTCAATTATTTCGCCATGAAGGAGATCATCGATCAACTTGCATGAGCGAGCTATTAAGTGATCGATGACATTAACCGGATCATCGAGGTCCGCGTCATGGGAATTAGAAAGTAGACACAAGACACCGTCGCCTTCGACATGCGGCCAAGTTAGCCGTCCAGGGTGATCGACCAACGCCGTCCGTGCGGAAATGCTCGGGAACCAGGGGGTGAGAAGGACATCGATACGCCGAACCGTATTGTCGCCAAACAGCACCGGGACCCGCCAACCAGCGACGAAAGGCCTTTCAATGTAGCATTTGAGATCGGCATCACAGAGACGGGTCGGTACACCACCGCATCTCACTGCCAATCGCGCTTCGATATCAGCAAGGATGCCTTGCTCGAAGCCCTCCATGAAGGTAGCGGCGACATCAGGCATTCCGATTGCCCCCGCTATTCCGGACCGCTCCGGCGCTCGAAGACGCGCTGGCTGCCCAAGCTGCGGAAGATGCCGCAACTGCAGGCACAGCCTTCGGTATTACCGCCGCTCCACTGACCAACTTCTCTAGCCGTTGAACGTTCAGGTCTACGATTTTCCCTGTCGACGAAAACTGCTCCCGCAGATGGCCGGGCAACAACGCCAGGGCTTTGCCACCAACCATCGTCTCACGGCCGTTGCACTCAGACTGAAGGTCTTCAGAATCCGAGACCGCTTTGCTCGTCACACATCTGACGGACATTTCACCACGAAGGCCAAGACGGGTAACGGGTGTTGAGCCCAGCTCAACACCGATGGCCAAACCAAGATTATCGATTCCTGGCAGAATCTCCTTGCAGAGATTGAAGCTCGACCTCAGCCCAGCAGCAAGCTGAAGGCTGGTCAAGACTGAGCGCGGATCGTCGGTTTCATAGGCCGTTCCTTCGGCGATGATGCCGTGCAGGCAATCACCAATGAACCGGACCTTCTTTCCCTTATAGTCGTGTTTCAGCGTCGCGGCTGACTCGTACCGAATGGCATGAAGGTTCGAGACCAGTTGTCCCACCTTCCCTGTGGCAATACAGTTGCTGACGTAAGCGGTGAACCCGTCGATGTCGGCAAACAAGGAGACGAGCCGCATGTGAATGCTGTTCGAGGGCATAAGCAAGGAGTAGTCGATAGTCCACAGCGGCGGAGTGTGCTGGTGGAAGACGAAGTCGGCATCACGGAAGTAGGCCTCAGCGGAATACTTCACTTCGTTCGAAAGCGTCTGAATTCGAGCATCGGAAACCGTTAGCGAACCGGAAGAGCTGCTTCCCAAGGAAATGTTGCGAACGTCGAAAATCCTGTTCTTCTGAAGTTTAAGGGTTCCGAGGGTTTGGAGACCGACCAGTTGACGAGCACGGTCGCTGAGATAGATGCCGGGCTCGCTGCCCGCTGCAAGCTTGGCTGCATAGTTCGCAGGATTGCCGAGAAAAAGCGGTTCGGGTTCCGATCCACGTCCTGAGTTAACTGCGACAGCCATGCCGGTGTCGATGCCGATCCGAGTTTCGGTTTTGAATTCTCCCCGGTGCACACGTTCACCAGTCACCTCGACCAAGCGGGCAATGGCCTGCGCCATTTCCACCGCCCTTGCTACACGAAGACCTTCATTCTCGGGCCCGGCAGGCGCAACGACGACTGCGTGGAGCCGCGAACCATGGAAATCGACACGCTGAGCACTAAAGTCGCGGATAATGCTGTCACACGCCGCATAGTGCGTATGAAGAAACTGAAGCGCTCGGCGATTTCTCGCAACAGACTCGCGTTGAACGTCCTGCAGCACGCTATTGTATCCGGTCAGCTGGATATAGACGTGTGCTCCGTGGACCAGAACGGCGGTGTTTCGCTGCAAGCGCAGAAGAGGATCGCGAAACTGTTTCGCTCTAGCCTCGAAATTCTCGACACCGACCCCAGTTACAGGAACAGTCTCAAGCGCTTTGCGGATGCGCTCGGCAGAGCGGGTAAGATTCCATGGCATGTCATTCCCCTATCCTACGGCAACAAACTACTTCACTGCTCCGCGTGTCAGCGGAGCAGTGCTTCAAATCCTACTTTTGTGCCGATATGGGTGTCGGCAGATATTGCGCTCTGTCACCCACCTAGTGGCAAAGTGACACGAGCGCATTGACCTCCCTGCATGCTGAGACTTATATTGGGTATAGATAGGCGTCACGTCAAGAAATACGACGCACAAATTATTAACTATAACAGAAAATGTGAGAGTCTCTGTGGAAAACCCGGATGATCCTGCCCAAAAGTGGCCATTGAGGAAGCGTCTGGAATTCATTGACTTCAGGCTTTTCTGGAACGGGCGGGTCAATCGCGGCGATATCGGAGAGACCTTCGACATCTCGGTGCAACAAGCCTCTTCAGATATCGGTCATTATGAGCGGATTGCTCCGGGGAACATGGTTTATGACCGTGGGCAAAAGAGCTACGTCAGGACTGCTGACTATCGCCCGGCGTTGATCGAACGCAGCTCGCAAAGGTTTCTGCTTCAACTGGTCGCAATTGATCGCGGATGGATGAACAAAGACGAGACCTGGTTCGATGAGCTGCCGCCTATCGATGTAACGACGCTGAAAAGGCGACCTATCAGCACCCTTATTCTTCTGGAGGTGCTAAATGCGATACGGGATCACACCCAAATCAAAATTGGCTATCACTCTCTGACGGCAACTGCTGACGCAGCACGCGTAATCGCTCCACACGCGCTGTTCTACAACTCGGGCCGTTGGTACACCCGAGCCTATTCCGCTGATCACCAGAACTTTCGCGACTACAATCTTAATCGCATTGATATGGTGGAGAAGATTGCGGGCACGCCACCAAGCAGCGATCTCGACTACGAATGGGTGCACACTATAGATTTGGCGATCAGCCCCAACCCTGAACTTCCCCCTGTTCAGCAGAGAGGGGTCGCGGCAGAGTTTGGGATGACTGACAATACACTTCTCCTGCCAATCCGGTTGTCGATGGCATTTTACATCATGTCCGAGCACAACCTTGATGTGGCGGCGGGCAAGCTGTCCCCGGCAAAACAGCAGCTCGTATTGTTGAACCGGGCTGATGTCGACCAAGCCAGGCAATCGTTTCGCCAATTGTCGGAGCAGGCAATTCAGCGGGCGCTACGGAAATGAGACCTCTTCCGACACGTGCGTTGTAAATGACTATCGAAGCAATATTCCTGTATGGAAGCTGGGCCCGAGGCGACCAAGGCGAAGGTTCCGACAAAGATTTGATAATGGTCACCAATGAAGAGCGTGGTTATCACGTAACAGACGGTCACCACTCCATGACATACGCCCCACTTGCGAGCCTCAAAGACAAAGCGGCCCTTGGGGACTTGTTTGTGTATCACCTCATCCGGGAAGCAAAAAGCGTCCTCGATCCAAACGATGTTCTTGCTACTCTTCGAAAGTCATTCAAACAAAAAGCTTCCTATCTGTCAGAAATATCGCACGGCTCTGACATGGGGTGGTTTTTGGTACACAACCACGTGGCCCTATCTGCGAAATTAGCGGCGAAGCGGATAGCATGGGCAGTTCGGACAATCCTTATAGCCAGATCAGTGATGCGCGGCGCTCCTACATTCGCCCCTGATAAGCTGTCGGCATTCTCGACGTTCCCTAACACTGAATTGCTGATTGCAGCCAGGCACGGCCATTTTTCCGACAAGACAATTCACGCTTTGGAAGCGTTCCTAGAGCTTGAGGGGTTTCGCCCACCGCTCGGACCGGAAGCTGGTGAAGCTGCGTGGCGGCGGCAGTTTGCGGAAACGGGCAATTATGTAGGCGTGCAATTGATGAAAAGCCTCGATGACGAGGAAGCCCCCCCTTATGGTTGATCCGATATCAGCCTGGGTCGAGCGGCGCGATTGAAACAGCGACCTCTCGAAGTTGTGGAGGTTTGGCAAACCTGTAGCGTTCGACCCGCGTGAAATCAGCGTGCGCGAGGTTCCAGGCTGGAAAGCGGCACTCAGCGGGCTGCACCACCAAGATTGTAGCTTGATACATGCGTTGAGAACTAGTTTGGAGGGTCCTCCCACGGGCCGAAATCGCGTGTCACGAAGATGTATGTGACAACTCCACCGTCGGGACTGGAGTGAGGGTACTCAATGCTAGTTTGCAGTCCCACCCGAGCGCCTACAGATTCGATCCCGGAAACAACACCGCTTAGCCAAGCCTGAATGTCTTCAAATGCCTGGAAATCTATCTGGCGACGACGAAGAACAGCGTAGCTGCCGTTCAGCATGGCATGCCCCATGGCCAGCGCATCTTCCAGCGGTCCGAAATTGTGTTCCTGAACAATCATGTCCGAACCGCCTGCCTCTGCCCCTTCGGCAAAGCCGATCTCATACCAATCGTTGTCCGATTTCGCAGTGTCCGTCACTTAAAGCTCCAGAGTCGCCGTACGTTTACGATTGCGCGTGTTAGACGGCCCTTCCATCCTTCGAGTTGGTCGCGATGAGGTGTTTGAGATGATCGGCCGAAGATTTGAAGAAGGTTTCAATCTTTGCGATCCTTGGCAAGCGCACGATGACCATCCGGTGCGCCAACTCGGATTTCCTTTGATCTCGCTCGCTGATTTCAAACTGTCCCAGTTGGCGAGGAAGGCGCAGTCAATCTCGATAGCGGGAGGGTCAAAGGAAACGTCCAGATCAGAGAAACAACTTTGTGCGAAACTAAGTCATTTGGATGCTTCAGAAAACCGGCCCAACGGCGAATTACCCGGTCAGCCTCGGTTTCCGCATATTGGACGGATTGGGATCGTTTGATAGCTGTGCAAATGTACTCCCTGAGCACATCAAGACGCAGTAGGAGCACCTCGGCCATCTCCTCGCAAGCAAGATTCGACCGAGGCAGGCTAAGGATGCGTTTGATTGAAGCGATGACACTGGCAATGTTGCAGGCTTCCGCAACATGATAAAACTCGTGCTCGGCATCGCCAAAACTTAGGTTCAGCAAATCATTCGAGTGCGGGGTCTCGTGCAATAAGCAGGACAACGGGTCGCCGATGTCGTCGGTCAAAGTTTCACTCAAGCTGGCTTTCAGTCTTGGAAAATCGGCTCTGTTGTAGGCCATCGATATTTCCGTCTCAGGGTGGAAGGAAGTCGGCCCCTGCCAAGCGGCAGGATTTGGGGTTTATCGGCACCGAGAGACGCGGCGGATCGAAACACGCTTCACGGGCCTTCATGTCCGCGCGGCGGCCTGCTTTAGCCCCTTCGGCAAAGCCGACCTCGTACCAGCCCACAGTTGATCTTGCGGTATCTGCCATGGGAGCCTCGTACCCTCAATTTTTCTGCATGGCACTAATCCGCAGCAAGGCCAGCCTCGAATCGTGATACACCACGCAAACGCATAGCAGCCTTTCCTGACTGTACTCTAAACAGGTCGCTCGGCTACCTGCGAAGTCCTCCCATTCGAGAACACACCGCCAATCAATGCACGCATCCAGTCAACAATCTCCCGTCAACGCGCTTTTCGACCGAAAACTGATCGAGGCCCCCCTCGACGCTCTTCGACGCATCTGGGGCTATCCGGACTTTCGCGGGAAGCAGGCAGATGTCATCCGCCATATTTTAGCTGGTAATGACGCGCTCGTGCTCTTCCCGACCGGCAAGGGCAAGTCACTCTGTTTTCAGTTGCCAGGCATGTGCCTTCCTGGTGTGACCGTGGTCGTCTCACCACTCGTTGCGCTGATGAGAGACCAGGTTGAAGAACTGAAAGCGCTGGGTGTTGAAGCTGAGTGCCTGTGGTCTCAGCAATCGGAAGAAGAGTCGCGTGCAGTCAGGTCGAAGCTTCGCGCCGGAAAGCTGAAACTGATCTACGTGACGCCCGAGCGTGTCGTTCTCCCAGGTTTTGCCGATCTATTCGGTAATGTTCCGATTTCCTTGATCGCAATAGATGAATGCCACTGCGTCAGTAGCTGGGGCCACAATTTTCGCAAAGACTATCTCGGGCTTGGAAAGCTGAAAGAACTGTACCCTGGGGTGCCCAGGATCGCTCTCACCGCGACAGCTGATCCACATACTCGGGCCGATATCATCCGTCAGCTCCAGCTTGACGATGCGGCTGTGTTCATCGACAGCTTCGACCGTCCGAACATCACCTACCGCATCGCCGAGCGTGACAACGCCCGGTCGCAGCTTCTTCGCTTCCTTCAGGGTCACCACGGTTCCAGCGGCATCGTCTACTGTCTGTCCCGACGGAAGGTTGAGGAAACGGCGGAGTGGCTCAGCAAGCAGGGTATCAAGGCGCGCGCGTACCACGCGGGAATGGACCCGGGAGTGAAGGCTGACAACCAAGACGCATTCCGGATGGAGGAAGACCTCTGCCTGGTCGCTACCGTCGCGTTTGGAATGGGCATCAATAAACCAAACGTGCGATATGTCGCTCACTTGGACCTGCCATCATCTCTCGAAGGCTATTACCAGGAGACGGGTCGAGCAGGACGCGACGGACTCCCCTCTGAAGCCTTCATGGTATATGGCATGCAGGACATCGTTCAACGCCAACGAATGATTGACGAAGGCGACGCTACGGACGAGATCAAACGGATCGAGCGAGCGAAGCTTAGCGCTTTGTTAGGTGTCTGCGAGACAGCTGGCTGTCGGCGAAAGGCCATTCTCGCTCACTTTGGTGAAACGGCCCCTACCCGCTGCGGGAATTGCGATACCTGCAACAACCCTGTTGAGACTTGGGATGGTAGTGATGCTTCCATTAAGGCGCTGGCGGCGGTCTACAGAACGAGCGAACGTTTCGGCGCTGCCCATGTTATCGACGTCTTGCTAGGTAAGGTCACAGAGCGGACGCAGAAGTTCGGACATGACGAGCTGGCGGTTTTCGGTGTCGGCAAGGAATTGACGGTTCACGCGTGGCAATCCGTCTTCCGGCAGCTTCTTGCGCTTGGTTTCATACGGGTTGCTCATGATGAGTACGGAGCGCTGAAGCTGGAACCGTCCGCCCACGGAGTTTTCAAGAAAGAGGTTTCGGTAGTCCTTCGTCGAGACACAATCGATGCTGTCCGGAAACGAGAACGAGGAAAGCCTGTCGCGTCGGCGGCCCGGACTCGGATGTCCATCGAGGACGAGAAACTATTCCAGGCGCTGCGAGCTGAGCGATTGGCTATTTCGAAGGAGATGGGTGTCGCGCCCTATGTCGTCTTCCCGGATACGACACTCATTGCGTTTGCGACCATTCGCCCACGGACGGAAAAAGAAATGTTGGCGATTTCCGGGGTCGGGGCGACCAAATACGCTCGGTACGGGGAGAAATTCACGGATATTATCGCGGCCGCATGACAGCAAAAACAGCACCTTCGAATGAGGTTAATTGCTCTAGTTGCTGCTTCAAGCTTACTTAATACATACGCTTTAATCGGTGTCTACCGGCAAGATTGGGGACAGCCATGGCGTTTTCATTAGAAACTCTCAACATTTTTCTACCTGACATCATTGATTTGACATGCGTCTGCATCCTTGTCGCTTGTCTTTTCAACAAGGCATCGCGCTCACTTTCCGCATTTGTCATTTACAACCTGGGGATGGGGATCATTGAGCAAACCTACGAACCTAAAGTGCCGGGTTACGAGCTCGTCGCTAGGTTGATCCTCTTTCTTGTATTCTGCGCAATCAATTACAAGCTTAACAAATACATCGTAAGGAAATTAACTAAGATAAACGGGACCGAAATAAACTTCCTTCGCATCGACGCAAGTGATCCGCGTTTTCTGACAGTTATGAGATTATGGGTGTTCACATTGCTCGTCACGTGGGCGATGTATAGGACCATGCAGTATGGCGCTGCGTTTGTTACGGATGACTTCTACGTCTCCTGGAGCGTGAATGTGGCTTTCTTTACAGTGATTGGCTTCGCCGTCGCCCTTGTTTCGATGCGTTTGCCGCAACATGAGGAGTTCAAGGATCGCGTTGGCTTCCTCTTCGCAGCAAAGGTTGAAGCCGACCCGGATTTGAGAAGCTCAGCTCTCGACCACCTCAGCGAGGAAATCAAAAAAATTGGTTTCGTCAGCTCTAACACGCAGAGGAAGATAACAGTTGTAGAGTACAGCGCCGCCTACGGCGCGTATAGGGCATATGTGACCGTGCACACGACATTGGTCAACTTATTTGGCGACGTCGAAGCAAGGGATGATACAAACTTTCAAATCACGCCAGATGAGTTTGACGAAAACAACCGACCGCCTGTTATTGGACAAGTAGTTTCACTGGTTGTAGACGGCGACGAGAAGATCCGGAATGGTCCTGTAAACATTACAGATTCAAATGAAGGCAGCCTCAAGGAGAATTTTACGGTTGGTCGAACTCAGAAAAGCTTTACCTTCAAGTACTGGGCGTGGTTTCGTTTTGAGATCCCCGCATCTTACACATCGAAACGATTTTGCCGATCGTTTACAGTGACCCTAGTAAATAGGATGAAAAGTGATCCCAAGGGCGAAGTGAGGGTTCAGTCAATGAAAAACGCAGCCCAGATGCCAACTATTTTACGCTACAACGAAAGCGCTGTCATTGACGACATCAAAAATATGGCACCAAATAAAGAGTATGAGTGTTTTAAATTTTTAAAACCGGATAGTTCAACCTCTTGAAACTGGACGTCAAATTGGCTATGTTGATAGTGCCATTAGAAGCACACGAATTCTCCAGCAGCCAAGTGAGGCGGTTCGTGTTAACAAGGTGCGATGTTATGATTAAAAAAAGCAACGAAGTCGGCGTGTAATATATGTACTAATCAAATAAAAAGGAGGCATTTGCCTCCTTTTTATTTGGAGGCCGTACCGCTGATTGAAATAGCAGCTAAATTATCAGCGTTCAATTTTCGTTATCATTGCAGTCTACGTCTTTCGTATCCGGCTGTTTTCGAATGTGCGGGCTCTACCCACCAGCCTCCAAACACGCAACGAAATGTGCTGCGTTGTTGGCTAAGTCGCAGAGGTTGCAAGCAGTTCTGACGGCTTTAAAGCGCTGCAGCGATGCACCCAATCTTTTACTAGAATTTCTCGTTCACTACCAACAGAGCAGATTATAGCTGCTTCGAGCATTTGCTCGCTAGCTTCCGCGTCGGAAGTCCCCTGACTCCGCGATCAGTTCTATTGATGCAGCCACCTTCAAAGCTAAAGCCAGGCATCTCGCTTTGCGAGATGAAGCGGACGGGCTGAAGCCCGGATTCTTTTGTATCCGTGCCGAACGGACTGCCAGACTCTTGCGGTCGCTGTCCGAACGGCTCGTATACACAATTCGGTATCCGCCTAGTCGGCGGATGCTTTGGAGATGAAACTCCCTAACAGAACGGTCTCATCCCGCCGAAAGGGTTGCGGCATCAATGAGTCGCTGATACCTTTTGTTTTAGGTACGAAACCGTGAATACGGGAAAACAGTGGGCCTCATCGATGGCAAACAGCGCGATCTTCGTCGAGCGGATCATGTCCTTGAACCCGGCGGTCGTGATCCTCTCCGGCGTGACATAGAGAAGGTCGAGTGCGCCGTCCGAAAGCGACCGGCGCACCTCCGAGTATTCCTCCGGAGAGAGCGAGGAATTCAGCGCCGCGGCACGCACACCGAGCTGCTTCAGCGCCTCCACCTGGTCACGCATCAGCGCGATCAGCGGCGAGACGACGATGCCGACGCCCTCGCGGGCAAGCGCCGGGATCTGGAAGCAGAGCGACTTACCGGCGCCGGTGGGAAAGAGGACCACCGCATCGCCGCCTGCGACCACCCGTTCGATGACCGCCGCCTGCTTTCCCCGGAAGGCATCATATCCATAGACCTGCTTCAGGATTGCCCGTGGATCCTTCGGCTGCTCGCCATCGAACAGCGCTGCGCTGATGTTACTGGAGTGCGGCATGATGCGGCTTTCTTGGGAGGATGCAGTCTCCCTCCCATACCGCATCCGGCCGGCTGAAGGGAGCCATAAGGACTGCCTTCAACAGCTCATCGGCCGCTGATCGCCGACTTGGTCCCAGTGTCGATCCGGAAGGCCGTGTCACGCTGCGAGATCAGCTTGTGGAGATGCACCATCAGCCCGGCCGCAAAGAGCGGCGTCAGCAGGTTGACGATCGGGATCGCCAGGAAGCCGGCGATCAGCAGGCCGGCGAGAAACACGGTGCCGCGATGCTTCGACCGGAAGGCGCGCGCCTCCGGCGGCGACCGGAAGCGCATGGCCGCGAATTCGAAGAACTCCCGTCCGAGCAGGTAGCCGTTGACGAGGAAGAAGGCGACGAGGTTGATGCCGGGAATGAACAGCAGCAGCAGGGCGATGATGTTGCCGATGATGACGACGCCGAGGAACTTCAGCGAGCCGATGATCGCCTGGCCGAGCGGCATCGGTGTGCCTGGCACGTCCGTCGGGTAATCCCGCTTCTCCACCACCTCGGCGACGTCGTCGAGGAAGAGACCGGCGATCAGGGCGGTAATCGGCGCAATCAGCAGGGCGAGCAGCAGCGCCAGCCCCACACCGGCAAGGATGGCGGCGATCAGCGTCAGCCAGCCGGCCCAGTCCGGCACATCCGGCAGATAGACGGCAAACCAGGGCCAGATGACCGCGGCGAATGTCTGGCGGAGCGCCAGCCACAGGCCGACGAGCACCAGGATGGTCAGCCCGAGAACCTTCCAGAAGACGGCGCGCGTCTCCGGGGCAAAGAGGTTGAGGAGCGAACGGCGGGCGGCTTCAATGATCATCGGCATCTCCTGCAAGGCTCAGCGGATGTAGGCATGCGACCGGGAGAGAGCAAGCGGTCAGGAGATCGACAGCAGTTCGGCGCGATGCCGCACCATCGCGAGGAAGCGCCGATAATCGCGATCGTAGGAGCGGCTTGTCCCAAGATCGGCGTGCCGCGCCCGAGCCTTCGCGGCCATCGCCTGTCCAGCAGAAGCCAGGCTCTCATGGATGCCGCCTGCAGCCGCGGCCGTCATGGCGGTACCGAGCAGCACGGCGTCCTGCGTCTCGGGAACGACCACGCGGCAGCCGGTGACATCGGCATAGAGCTCCAGGAGCAGCGGATTGTGGACGTGCCCGCCGGTCACATGCAGGGTCTCGAACCGGTAGCCATAGCCGTCCATGGTCTCCAGGATGTGGCGGATGCCGAGCGCTATGGCGACGCAGCTTCTCCAGTAGAGCCGGCAGAGGCCGTCGAAGGAGGTATCGAGGGTGAGCCCGCTGACCACACCCGCCGCATGCGGATCGGCCAGCGGCGAGCGGTTGCCGTGGAAGTCCGGCAGCACATGCAGGCCGCCCGCAAGCTCCGCCCCCTGCTCCGCCCGCAACTGCTGGACGCGCGCGATGATCCGGCCGTGCAGCTCCGGTGTCGGCTCGCCGCCGGCGGCATGCATGCGCACGATGTGGTCGAGCAGCGCCCCCGTCGCCGACTGGCCACCCTCCACCAGCCAGTGACCGGGCAGGACCGCCTCGTAATAGGGGCCCCAGAGGCTGCGGCCGGGCTTGGGATCGGCGGCGAAGGAGACGATGCAGCTCGATGTGCCGCCGATCAGGGCAACGCTCTTTTCCAAAGCGCCACCGTCAGCCACGCCACCCAGGACGCCGAAGGCGCCCGCATAGGCATCGATCAGCCCGGCCGCCACCTGGCAGCCGGTGTCGAGCCCGAGATCTGACGCGGCTTCGGGGGTGAGACAACCGATGCTCTCTCCGGCCGCCATCGTCTCATGCGGGAGACCACCCCGCTCGAGAAGATCCTCGAGCCCCGCCTGCGCCAGGAAATCCTGCTGCCAGCCCGGCGTCTCGTGCGAAAGATAGTTCCACTTGGCCGTCAGCGTGCAGCGGGAGCGGGCGGCCGATCCCGTCGCCTTCCAGGTCATGAAGTCCGCAAGATCGAAGAAATAACCTGCCCGCCGCCATGTCTCCGGCAGATGCCGCTTCAGCCACATCAGCTTCGGCATCTCCATTTCCGGCGAGAGCGATCCGCCGGAATAGAGAAGCGCGGGATGTCCGGTGGCGGAAATCTCCTCAGCCTCGGCGATGGCCCGATGATCGAGCCAGACGATCGTGTCGAAGCGGTTGTCCCCACCGGTCGAGACGGTGAGCGGGCGTCCCTCCGCATCGCGCGCCACCAGCGAACAGGTGGCGTCGAACCCGACCGCCGCGACGCGGTCGGCCGCAATGCCGGATTCCGCCAAAGCCGCGCGCACGGCCTTGCAGGCCGCACCCCAGATGTCCTCGGAATCGTGCTCCGCATGGTTTTCGCGCAGCCGCTGCATGGCGATCGGGTGCTTGGCCTTTGCCAGAAGGCGGCCTTCGCGATCGAAGACGCCGGCGCGGGCGCTGGCCGTGCCGATATCGACCGCAACGACGTGATCTCGCATCAGGATATGTTCCCCGCCCGCAGGGGCGCCCTCAAGGTGTGCATCCCGCGGACTAGACCGCGCGCTGCGGGAGACGGCCTTCGGAGCCCTCAATGTGTTTGCGGACAAGGTGTATCAAATCCGGCATGGCGTCAAACACGACGTCCGGTGCCAGACTGTCCACCCGCTCGCGGTATCCGGGCGCACCCGCATGCGATCCCCCGACGAAGGCAAAGACAGTCATTCCGGCACGCTGCGCCGCCTCGATCCCTGCCGGACTGTCCTCGACGACGATGCAGGCGGAGGGCTCCGCACCCATGGCCTTTGCGGCATGCAGGAAGAGATCCGGCGCAGGCTTTCCGTGCGACACCATGGAGGCGCTGAAGATATGCGGTTCGAAGCGGTCCAGCAGGCCGGTCAGCGAAAGCGACAGGCGGATGCGCTCCGGCTGGCTGGAGGAGGCCACGCAGCGCGGCCATTCGAGTGCGTCGAGCGCCTGCGCCACCCCTGGCACCGGCTTCAGTTCCAGACGGAAGCGCGCGAAGAGATGATGGCGCAGGTCGTCCAGAAAGGCATCGTCGATGCTGTGGTCGAAATCGTCGTGGAGGATCTGCGAAACAGTGGAAAGGCTGCGGCCGAGAAAGCGTGCATAGGCTTCGTCCTCGCTGATATCGACGCCCTTGCGGTTAAGGGCTTCGACCAGGACGCTGACGGACAGCGGTTCGCTGTCCACGAGGACGCCGTCGCAATCGAAAATCACCAGTGGTCGTGCCATATCAGCCACGCCGTTGACCCCGTTACCTGACCAGAGAATTCTGGAGATAGAGCTCCAGTGTCCGCGCCGTCCCCTCGCTCCAGAGCGTCTTCAAGGCATCGGAGAAGCGCTGGCGGAAGAGTTCGGACTTGCCAACCTCGCCGAAGATCTCGTCGAACACAAGGAAGGCTTCCGGGTTGTCCCGCGCCAGTTTGGCGGCAGCCTGCAGTTTTTCCGCACTGGTGTCGTTGAAGACGATCGCCTTGCCGCTGTCCGTCGTGCCTTCGAAGTAGCGGCACCAGAGGGCGGAGACCAGCGACAGGCCGACAATATCCTTGCCCGCCGCGAGACGGTCCGCCGTCGACGGCAGGATGAACTTGGGCTGCCGGTTCGAGCCGTCCTGCGCCAGGCGCGGAATGGTGTCGCCGATCTTCGGGTTGGCGAACCGCCGCTCGATCAGGTCGTAGTATTCGTTGAGATCGGTATCCGGCACCGGCGGCACGATCGGGATGATCTCTTCCTTCTCGAGCTTTTCCAGGAAGGCGCGGATCAGCGGGTGCTCCATCGCCTCGTGTACGAAATGGATGTCGAGAAGCGCCGCCGGATAGGCGATCGCCGCATGGCCGCCGTTGAGGATGCGGATCTTCATGTGCTCATAGGGCGCGACGTCGGGAACGAACTGCACCCCGACCTCTTCCAGCGCCGGACGCCCGGCCGGGAAATTGTCTTCCATCACCCACTGCTTGAACTCTTCGCAGAAGACAGGCCAGCTGTCCTCGATCCCGAAGGTGTCGCGCAGAAAATCGATCTCGCGTGGGCCGGTGGCCGGCGTGATGCGGTCCACCATGGAGTTCGGGAAAGCCACGTTCTCGGCGATCCATTCGGCGAAAGCCGGGTCCGACAGCGCAGCCAGGCCGACGACGGCATTCTCCGTTACCTCGCCGTTGCCGGGAATGTTGTCGCAGGACATGATCGTGAAAGGCGCCACGCCATTCGCCTTGCGGCGCTTCAGGCCGGCGACGATCAGCCCGAACACCGTCTTGGGGCTGTCCGGGTTCTGGCCGTCGTCGAAGATTGCCGGATGTCCGGGATTGAAGGCACCGGCGGCATCGACGAAATAGCCGCCCTCGGTGATCGTCATCGAGACGATGCGGATGCGCGGGTCGGCGAGTGCCGCGATGATGGTTTCCGTCTCTCCCGGCGCGATGATGTCGATCATCGGCGCCGTGACGCGGGCGGCCGTGCGGTTGTTGTCCTGCTCGACGACGGTCGTCAGGAAATCCTGGGCGGCAAGCTTCTCGCGCATGGTCGCATCGGACGGCATGACGCCGGCGCCGACGATCGCCCAGTCGAGGCCATGGCCCTTGTTGAAGAGGTCGTCGAGATACACCGCCTGGTGGGCGCGATGGAAATTGCCGACGCCGAAGTGCAGGATGCCGGGCGACAGCATGATCGGATCATAGGCCGGAACGGCAGCGGTATGGGCGATTTCACCCAGCGCGGCAGACGAAAGTTTGATGGTCATTGCTGGCTCCACTCCGACGTTAAATCGCCAGGCCCTTGTCATCGAAGCGATGAAGCTTCGTTTCGGTCGGCGTCAGGAAGATCCGGTCGCCATGGCGGGCCCCGAACTCGCCATCGGCGCGCGCATTGATCTGGCCGATGCCCTCGACCTCGACATGCAGGAACGTGTCGGATCCGAGATGCTCGGCGACCGTGACCTTGCCGGTCCAGAGCCCGCTCTCATGCGACAGCACGAGATGCTCCGGCCGGATACCAACAGTCTTGGCGCTCTTCGAGCGGGCGTAATCTCCCTCGATCAGGTTCATCTTCGGCGAGCCGATGAAGCCGGCGACGAAGAGATTGCGCGGCGACGAGTAGAGATCGAGCGGCGAACCGACCTGCTCGATATTGCCCCGGTTCAGCACGACGATCTTGTCGGCCATGGTCATGGCTTCGACCTGGTCGTGCGTCACATAGACCATCGTCGTCTTCAGCTGGTTGTGCAGCTGGCTGATCTCCAGGCGCATGGTGCCGCGAAGCGACGCGTCGAGGTTGGAAAGCGGCTCGTCGAAGAGGAAGGCCGTCGGCTCGCGCACGATCGCCCGGCCGATCGCCACGCGCTGGCGCTGGCCGCCCGAGAGCTGCGACGGCCGACGCTCCAGATAGTCGGTGAGATTGAGAATGCCGGCGGCATCGGCGACCTTCTGGTCGATCGCCGCCTTGTCCATCTTCGCCATCTTCAACGGGAAGGCGATGTTCTTGCGTACGCTCATATGCGGATAGAGCGCATAGGACTGAAAGACCATGGCGAGGCGCCGCTGCGCCGGCGCCTTGCCGGTCACGTCCTGGCCGTCGATCAGGATCGACCCGCCGCTGACATCCTCCAGGCCCGCGATCAGCCGCAGCAGCGTCGACTTTCCGCAGCCGGACGGGCCGACGAAGACCACGAATTCGCCGTCCTGGATCTCGAGGTCGATCGACGGGATGACCTTGGCCTCGCCGAAGGACTTCGACACCTTGTTGAGCGTGATGCTGCCCATCTTCGTCTTCCTTACTTAACCGCGCCGAAGGTCAGGCCGCGAACGAGTTGCTTCTGGCTGAACCAGCCGAGAATGAGGATCGGCGCAATCGCCATGGTGGATGCCGCCGAGAGCTTGGCCCAGAACAGTCCCTGCGGACTGGAGAAGGAGGCGATGAAGGCCGTCAGGGGTGCTGCATCGACTGCCGTCAGGCGGATCGTCCAGAAGCTCTCGTTCCAGGCCAGAATGATGTTGAGAAGAAAGGTCGAGGCGATGCCCGGCAAGGCCATCGGCGTCAGCACGTAGACGATCTCCTGCCAGAGCCCTGCCCCGTCCATCCGCGCCGCCTCCAGGATCTCGCCGGGGATCTCGCGGAAATAGGTGTAGAGCATCCAGACGACGATCGGCAGATTGATCAGCGTCAGCATGACCATCAGCCCGATGCGCGTGTCGAGCAGGCCGAAGTCGCGAAACAGCAGGTAGATCGGCACCAGCACAGCCACGGCCGGCATCATCTTCGTGGAGAGCATCCACATGAGGATCTCTTTGGTCCACTTCGTCGGCGAGAACGCCATGGCCCAGGCGGCCGGAACCGCGATGATCAGCGCGAGGATCGTCGACCCCACCGACAGGACGACGGAGTTCATGAACGGCTTGAAGTAGCCGTTCCGTGTCTGCACGGTGATGTAGTTCTCGAAGGTGCCCGACGGGATCAGGCTGAAGCCCGCGATCGCCTCCGATTCCGTCTTGATGCTGGTGAGCAGCGTATAGAGGATCGGGAAGAAGATCACGAAGGCGATGAGCCATGCGGCGATGGTGGCGATGACCTTGTGTCGGTTGGTGACGGCGCGTGCCATGGTCTTCCCCTATCGGTCCAGATTCTTGCCGACGGCGCGCATCAGGAAGATGGCGACGATATTGGCGAGGATGATGGCGATGATGCCGCCTGCCGAGGCGCCCCCCACGTCGTAGCCGAGCAAGGCCGTCCGGTAGATGAGGAATGGCAGGTTGGTGGAGGCATATCCCGGGCCGCCGTTGGTGGTGACGAGGATTTCCGCATAGACGCCGAGCAGGAAGATCGTCTGGATCAGGATCACGACAGTCATCGCCCGGGCCAGATGTGGCAGCGTCAGGTAGATGAAGCGGGAGATGAAGCTCGCCCCGTCCATTTCAGCGGCTTCCCGCTGCTCGCTGTCGAGCGACTGAAGTGCGGTCAGCAGGATGAGGGTCGCGAACGGCAGCCATTGCCAGGCGACGATGATCACGATCGACAGCAGCGGATACTGCGCGAACCAGTCGATTGGCGTCGTGCCGAACAGCCGGCTGATATCGGCAAAGACGCCGTAGCCCGGATGCATGATCATGTTCTTCCAGACCAGCGCTGCGACCGGCGGCATGACGAAGAAGGGCGAGATCACCAGGATGCGGACGATGCCCTGGCCGAAGATCGGCTGGTCGAGGAGAAGGGCGAGGAAGGTGCCGCCGATCACGGTGATCAGCAGGACGCCGCCGACGATCATCAGCGTATTCCAGATGGACTGGAAGAAGGCCGGATCGGAATAGAAGTATCTGTAATTGAAGAAGCCGGCAAAGCTGACATTGCCCGGGCTCAGCAGATTGTAGTTCTGGAACGAGAACCACAGCGTCATCGACAGGGGAACGATCATCCACACCAGCAGGAGGACGACGGACGGCGCCATCATCAGACGGGCAAGGGCCTTGGTGTTGTGCGTCGCCATCTTCACGCTCCCTTAGGATCAGCGCATCCGCCAGCGGCTGGGGCATGACCCCGCCATCGTCACATGGTGGAAAAAGGTTTTTTGGGGAAGCCCGCCCGGCACCAGGGCCGGGCAGGTTCTTGCTTGCTCGGGAGGAGCCTACTTGATGTAGCCGGCGCGCGTCATCTCGCGGACCGTGGCGGACTGTGCCTGAGCGAGCGCATCCTCGACCGAGGACTGCCCGGCAACGACGGCCGAGAACAGCTGTCCGACATTCGTGCCGATCGCCTGGAATTCAGGGATCGCGACGAACTGGCCACCCGTATACGGGACGGGCTCGACTGTCGGCTTGGTGATGTCGGCCGCATTCATGGCAGCAAGGGTAGGCTCTGCGAAAGCAGCAGCTTCCTTGTATTCCGCGCTTTCGTAGAGCGAAGTGCGGGTGCCCGGAGGAACGTTGGCCCAGCCTTCCTTGGACGCGACCAGCTTGGCGTAGTCTTCGCTGGTTGCCCAGGCGATGAACTTCTGCGCAGCTTCAGCCTTCTGCGAGCTTGCCGGAATGGCAAGATTCCACGACCACAGCCAGTTGCCGTGATTGTCGACACCTTCCTTGGACGGGAAGAGCGCATAGTCGACCTTGTCGGCCACGGTGGAATCGTCCGGGTTGGAGACGAAGGAAGCAGCAACGGTGGCGTCGATCCACATGCCGCACTTGCCCTGCTGGAAGAGCGTCAGGTTCTCGTTGAAACCGTTGGAGGAGGCGCCGGAAGGACCGGCATCCTTCATCAGGTCGACGTAGAACTGAAGCGCTTCCTTCCACTCGGGCTGGTCGAACTGCGGCTGCCAGTTCTCGTCGAACCAGCGACCGCCGTAGGAATTGGTCAGCGCGGTGATGAAGGCCATGTTCTCGCCCCAGCCGGCCTTGCCGCGCAGGCAGATGCCGTTGATGTCGGCGGAGCGGTCCGTGATCTTGCGTGCAGCGTCGCCGATGAATTCCCAGGTCGGGTTTTCCGGCATTTCCAGACCAGCCTTCTCGAACAGGTCCTTGCGGTACATGATCATTGCGGACTCGCCGTAGAACGGCGCAGCATAGAGCTTGTCCTCGACCGTCAGGCCGCCGCGAATGGAAGGCAGCAGATCGTCGACGTCATAGTCGTCGCCGAGGTCGGCCAGTTCGGTGAGCCAGCCCTGCTTGGCCCAGATCGGCACTTCATAGTTGCCGATGGTCATGATGTCGTACTGGCCGCCGGACGTGGCGATGTCCGTCGTGACGCGCTCACGCAGCACGTTTTCCTCGAGCGTCACCCACTCGAGCTCGATGTCGGGGTTCTTGGAGGTGAAATCCTCCGTCAGACCCTGCATCCGGATCATGTCGCCGTTGTTCACGGTGGCAATGGTGAGGGTTTCGGCCGAAGCCATGCTGGACATGGCCAGCGCTGAGCAGGCGCCCAGCAGAATCGTCTTGTAAGTCATGATCTTCCTCCCGAAGATGGCACGAGCATTCGCTTTGCTCATGGGCAATTACTCACCTTCACCTAGGGCAAGTCAACGGAAAATCATCGCTGCGCTGCAGCGAAATCCGTCAAGCCGTTGTGAATACTGGTGAAATTTATGCTCAGCCGCGGAGCAATTGCTCAGCTGTCGCTTCGTCGGTGATCAGACCGTTGATCAACCGCCCCTTCAATGCAGCGGCGATCGCCCTCAGCTTTCGCCGTCCCTGAGCAAGCCCGATGACGCAGGATGCGTCGCTGGAGGGAATGGGAACGCTGGCGACGCGGTCGTTGATGGAACCGGACAGGAGCTTCCCGTCATGGTCGAACATCCAGCCGCAGATCTCCCCGGCAGCACCGCCTTCCACGAGCGTCATCATCTCGTCCTTGGCCAGGAAACCGTCGATGCAGAGCGGCCCCTCCGGCCCGAGCTCGCCGATCCCGACGAAGGTGACGTCCGCCTGGGCACCGAGCGCCAGGGTCGAGCGCACCAGCGCCTGGTCGTGCAGCGTGTCACGTTCCTCGGCGGAGGAGCACAGCACCGGCAGCGGCATCGGGAAATGCCGCGACTTGATGGCGTCGGCCATCGAGAAGATCACGTTGTAATAGGCGGCCGAGCCGTCCGGGCCGATGTTGCCGGTGAGCGAGACGATCCGGTGTTGCGGACACTCCATCGGCGACAGCTGGTCGACAGCCGCCTTCAGCGTCCGGCCGGTGCCCACCGCAAGCACGATCGGATCGGAGCGCTTCAACCATCGCTCGATTTCCGCAGCCCCGGCTTCGGCAAGCCCGACGGTGGTGGACCCGGCCGCCGGATCGCTCGGCACGACCTCCACCTGGCGCAACCCGTATTTTGCGCGAAGCCCTTCCCCGAGCTCCAGGCACGCGGCAATCGGATGGTCGAGCCGGACCTTGATCAGCCGCTCGGCCACCGCAAGCGACACGAGGCGCTGCGCCGACTGGCGCGAGATGCCCATGGCCGCAGCGATCTCGTCCTGCGTTCGCCCGGCGACATAATAGAGCCAGCCGGCGCGCGCCGCATCGTCAAGCCGCCCGTGTGAATCGGACCGTTTCGCCATGAGTGCATTTCCTCCGGCGTCGTTGCTGCCATGCTTCGCCGCCACCTGTCAAACGATCGGCGGCGGGCATGACAGCCCGGGCGCGGCGACGCCTCCCGGTCAGGCCACCTGCACGAGGTGGCCTGACGACACTTCCCGGTACTCGCGCACGGGCGGGATGTAGTCGACAGGGCGGATCGGGCTCTTGATCTCCTCGATCACCATGTTGCGCTTGATCCCGCGCCGCGATGGGTCGGGGATCGGCACCGCCGCCATCAGCTTCTTCGTATAGGGATGCTGCGGGTTTTCGAAGACGGCGGCGCGCGGGCCGATCTCGACGATCTCTCCGAGATACATCACCGCAACACGGTGACTGACCCGCTCGACGACGGCCATGTCATGGCTGATGAAGAGATAGGCGAGCTTCAGGCTCTGCTGCAGATCGAGGAGCAGGTTGCAGACCTGCGCCTTGATCGACACGTCGAGCGCCGAAACCGCCTCGTCGGCGACGATGACCTTCGGATCGAGCATCAGGGCCCGGGCAATCGCGATGCGCTGCCGCTGGCCGCCGGAGAACTCGTGCGGGAACCGCCGCATCATGTCGGGCGAAAGCCCGACCTTCACCAGAAGATCGGCGGCCTTCTCGCGCGCCTGGTTCTTCGTCCCGAGCTTGTGCTCCAGATAGGGCTCCATCACGGCCGAACCGATGCTCATGCGCGGATTGAGGCTGGCGAAGGGGTCCTGGAAGACCATCTGGATCGAGCGCCGCATGGCCCGCAGGCTCGTCTTGTCGAGCTGCATGACGTTATAGCCGTCGATCGTGACATTGCCGCTCGTCGGGTTGATCAGCCGCGTGACCGAACGGCCGGTGGTCGATTTTCCGCAGCCCGATTCGCCGACCAGCGCCAGCGTCTCGCCTTCGAACACCTGGAACGAAACCTTCTCCACCGCATGGACGGCGCCGCTCTTGCGGCCGAGAAGGCCCGTGTGGATGTCGAAGCGGGTGGTCAGATCGCGGACGTCGAGGATCGGCGTTTTGCCCTTGGCGACCGTATCCGTGACGTCCTGCAGCTCGAACTGCTCGCCGGTGCCGATGTCGATGCTCGGGAACCGCAACGGCAGCTTGCGGTCGCCCATCGATCCGAGCCTCGGCACTGCCGACAGCAGGGCTCGGGTATAGGGATGCCGGCCACGATGGAAGATCTCCTCGGTCGGGCCGCTTTCGACGCCCTCCCCGCGATACATCACGATCGTCCGGTCGGCGACTTCGGCAACCACGCCCATGTCGTGGGTGATGAAGAGGACGGACATGCCCTCCTCGTCCTGCAGTGTCTTGATGAGATCGAGGATCTGCCCCTGGATCGTCACGTCGAGCGCCGTGGTCGGCTCGTCTGCGATCAGAAGCTTCGGCTTCGATGCGAGCGCCATGGCAATCATCACGCGCTGGCGCATGCCGCCGGAGAACTGGTGCGGATACTCGTCGAAGCGGCTCTTGGCGTTCGGGATGCGAACCTTTTCCAGAAGCCGCACCACCTCCGCCCGGGCCTCCGCCTTGCTGATGTCCTGGTGGACGGTCAGCGCTTCGGCGATCTGCTTGCCGATCGGGAAGATCGGGTTGAGCGAGGTCATCGGCTCCTGGAAGATCATCGAGATCTCGTTGCCGCGCACCTGCCGCATCTGCTCGTCCGGCAGGGTAAGCAGTTCGCGGCCCATCAGCTTGACGCTGCCCTCGATCCGGCTCGACCCCTTCGGCAGCAGGCGCATGATCGACAGCGAGGTGACGCTCTTGCCCGACCCCGATTCGCCGACGATGGCGACCGTCTCCCGCGGCGCGACGTCGAAGGAGATCTTGCGCACCACCGACCGCCACTCGTCCTCCACCCGGAAGGATGTGGTGAGATCGCGGACCGACAGCACCGGTTCGACGGCGGATGCCACCGTTGCGCCCGCCCCTTCCATTGCCGTTTCAGAAAGCGACATGGCATTCTCCCTCTTCAAGGATTGAGACGCTCAGGCGGCAAGCGCCGTTTCGGCCAGCGTAACCCAGTAGCTGATGCCGTAAGGCAGGGCTTCGTCGTTGAAGTCATAGGCGGGGTTGTGGAGGCTCGCGGTATCGCCGTTGCCGATGAAGATGAAGGCGCCCGGCCGGCGCTCCAGCATGTAGGAGAAGTCCTCGGCCCCCATGTGCGGCGCCATCGTCATGTCCACCGCCTTCGGCCCGGCCACCTTTCCGGCCACCGCGGCGGCGAAGTCGGTTTCCGAATCGTGGTTGAAGGTCACCGGATAGCCGCGGCGATAGTTGACCTCCGCGGTCGCTCCGTGCGCCAGCGCGGTTGCCTGCACCACTTCCTTCAGCCGCTTCTCGGCGAAATCGCGGGTTTCCGGCAGCAGCGTGCGCACCGTGCCCCCCATCTTGACCGTGTCCGGGATGACATTGTTGGCGTCGCCGCCGTGGATCGACGCGACGGTCACCACCAGCGATTTCAGCGGATCGGTCTGACGCGACACGATGGACTGCAGCGCGACCACGATATGGCCCGCGGTCAGCACGGGATCGACGGAGAGATGCGGCTGCGCGGCATGGCTGCCCCGGCCGTTGACGATGATCTCGAAGGTATCGGCCGCCGCCATCACCGATCCCTTGCGGATGGCGAATTCTCCGAGCGGCAGTCCAGGCGAATTGTGCATGCCGTAGACCTGACTGATCGAATGCTTCTCGATGAAGCCGTCCTCGATCATGGCAAGCGCCCCCGCGCCCCCTTCTTCCGCCGGCTGGAAGATCACCGCGACGGACCCCTTGAAGTTGCGGGTCTCGGCAAGATACTGCGCGGCGCCGAGCAGCATGGCCGTATGACCGTCATGGCCGCAGGAATGGGCCTTGCCGGGGGTCTTCGAGGCCCACTCCTTGCCGCTGGTCTCCAAGATCGGCAGGGCATCCATGTCGGCGCGGAAGCCGACCGTCGGGCCATCCCCTTGCCGGCCCTTGATGATCGCCACGACGCCGGTGCGGCCGATGCCGGTTTCGACGATGTCGCAGCCGAAGGACGTCAGCTTGTCCGCGACGAATTTCGCGGTTTCATGCACATCGTACAGAATTTCCGGATGCTCGTGGAGATGACGTCTCCATCCGGCAACTTCCTCCTGCATTTCGGCGGCACGATTGAGCACTGGCATGCGATAACCTCGTTGTTCTTGTTGTCGTTCCCACTCTGGTTGAGCCGATACTGCGCCGCCGCGGAGACATTTTGCAAGCTTCAATTTTCCCGCTTGAACGAAAAATAGGCCTATGCTTAGATGGCCTAAAATTTGGTCAGGCACAACTGGGAGTGCCGGGCTAACTGTGTAACCATCAGCTTCATCTCAAGGAGGACAGGGAAGAAATACTCTGCGAAAACAATGAATTACTAAAATTCAGTTCGTAGATCCTTGGCGCCGCCCGAAGAGAAACTGGCGGCGGGCATACACAACCCTAAACAAGAAATATAAGGGGACAGCAGCATGAAGAAGTTCAAGATCCTGCTTGCAGGAACAGTAGCCTGCATGGCGCTTTCGAGCTCCATGGCATACGCCGAGCGGGGCACTGACGGCGACCTGAAGATCCTGTTCTGGCAGGCCGTATCGACCATGAATCCCTACCTCTCGGGTGGTACCAAGGAGGTTTTTGCCTCGTCGATGGTCATCGAACCGCTGGCGCGCTACGATGAAACGGGTGAACTCGTGCCATGGCTGGTGACCGAGCTTCCAACCCTCGAAAACGGTGGCTTTTCAGAGGACATGCTGAGCCTGACCTGGAAGCTGAAGCCCGATCTCAAATGGTCGGACGGCACCGACTTCACCGCCGAAGACGTCGTCTTCACCTGGAAGTATTGCACCGACCCCAACGGCGGTTGCGCCCAGGCGGCACAATACGAGGGCATCACCAACGTCGAGGCCGTCGACCCGCTGACGGTGAAGATCACCTTCAGTGAAGCGAAGCCTTACCCCTACAGCGCTTTCGTCGGCGCCCAGTCGCCGGTCATCCAGGCCGCCCAGTTCAAGGATTGCCTCGGCGCAGCCGCTCCGGGTTGCACCTCGGCCAACTTCGGCCCGATCGGCACCGGCCCGTTTGTCGTCAAGGACTTCAAGCCCAACGACGTGATCACCTTCGAAGCCAACCCGAACTATCGCGATCCGGCCAAGCCGGCCTTCGCCTCGGCCACGCTCAAGGGCGGCGGCGATGCGGCATCCGCGGCCCGCGCCGTTCTCGAAACCGGCGAATACGACTACGCCTGGAACGCCCAGGTCGAGCCGGAAGTGCTGGCAGCGATGATGGCCGCCGGCAAGGGCAGGCTGGAGATCTCCTTCGGCACCCAGGTCGAGCGCATCAACCTCAACCACTTCAACGCCGATCCGGCACTGGGTGACAAGCGCTCGACGGCCGAAGCCGGTCCGCATCCGTCGCTGAGCGATCCGGCCGTCCGCCGTGCCCTGTCGCTGGCCATCGACCGCGACATCATCGTCGAGGCCGGCTACGGCCAGTCCGGCAGGCCGACCTGCAATATCGTTCCTGCGCCGGAAACAGTCGCCTCCACCAAGAACGACAGCTGGTGCCTGACGCAGGACATCGAAGCCGCCAACAAGCTGCTCGACGAAGCCGGCTGGGAACGGGGCAGCGACGGCATCCGCGAAAAGGACGGTGTCCGCCTCTCCTACCTCTATGCCACGTCCACCAACTCGGTGCGCCAGGCGACCCAGGAACTGGTCAAGGCCATGTGGGCGGAGATCGGCGTCGATGCCGAACTGCGCAACGCCAGTGCGTCGGTCTTCTTCGGCGGTGATCCGGCAAGCCCCGACACCTTCCAGAAGTTCTATGCAGACGTCGAGATGTACACCAACAACTTCGACGGAACCGACCCGGAGAAATACCTGGCCGAATGGCTGTGCGACAAGATGCCGAGCCCCGCAAACGGCTGGCAGGGCCAGAACATCCCGCGCTACTGCAACCCTGAATACGACGCGCTGGTCGGCGAACTCTCCAGAACCGCCGACCTCGAGAAGCGTGCCGAACTTTCCAAGCAGCTCAACGACATGCTGACCGAGGAAGGTGCACACATCGCACTCGTGCACCGTGGCGACCAGTCCTCCTTCGCCAACTCCCTCCAGGGCGTTCGCATGAACTCCTGGGACTCCCAGGTCTGGAACATCGCCGACTGGTATCGCGCCAAGTAACGAGTGTCCCGGGCCTGCCACACGCGGGCCCGGGAACTCTTTCTCCGCGCTGGCACATCGCCGGTCCTGCCGGCGATGGTCGCAGTTTCAGAAACCTGCAGAACTGGCGAACACCCGTCCCGCGGGCGCGGCGCTGCAGTCTGGGGAGCTTCGATGTTCACATACACACTGCGGCGATTGTTTTTTGCAATCCCGACCCTGCTGGTCATAAGCTTCGTCATCTTCGCCTTGCTCGATCTCGCTCCGAGCGACCCGACCGGCGACCTGCCCCTCACCATTCCGCCGGAAGTGCGCGAACAGATCCGGGCTTCGCTCGGCCTGGATCAGCCCTTCCTCATCCGCTACCTGAAATGGCTGCAGCAGTTCTTCATCAACGAGCCGCTCAACATCCTGGAAAGCCTGACCGGCTGGCAGTTCGGGGACGGCGAGCGGATGCGAATCCTCTCCTGGGCCACCCGCAGCCCGGTGGTCGACCTGATCGTCCAGCGCATGCCGCAAACGCTCTGGGTCGTCGGCCTCGCCTACCTGTTCGGCATCCTGCTGGCGGTCCCGATCGGCGTGATCTCGGCCTACAAGCAGTATTCCATCTTCGACCAGATCGGCACCTTCGTCTCGATGGTCGGCTACTCCGTCCCGACCTTCTTCACCGGCGTCCTGCTGATCGTCATCTTCTCGTCCTACCTGCAATGGTTCCCGTCGGTCTATGACACCAATCTCGTGGTCAACGACTTCTCCAGCCTGATGGCGCAGATCCGCCAGATGGCGATGCCCGTGGCGGTGCTGGCGCTCTACAACGCCTCGCAGATCACCCGTTTCGTGCGCGCCTCCATGCTGGACAACCTCCATCAGGATTATGTCCGCACCGCCCGCGCCAAGGGCGTGAAGGAAAAGGCCGTGCTTCTCGTGCACGTCCTGCGCAACAGCCTGATCCCGGTGGTGACGGTGATTGCGCTCGGCGTTCCGACGATCTTCTCCGGCGCGATCATCACCGAGCAGATCTTCCGGGTGAACGGCCTCGGCCAGCTGCTGATCGTCGCGGTCCAGGGCGCCGACATCCCGCTGGTGCAGACCCTGACGTTCATCTTTGCCGTGCTGATCGTCCTCTTCAACCTGATTGCCGATGTGCTCTATGGCATTCTCGACCCGAGGATCCGCTATGACTGATGTCACCATCAATGCCGCGCCAGCCTCACCCGCCCGATCCGCCATGGGCGACATGTGGCGCCAGTTCCGCGCCCACAAGGGCGGTGTCGTCGGCCTGGTCGTCTTCACCTTCATCGTCGTGGCCGTCTATGTCGGCCCCTTCATCCACACGGTGGCGCCGAACGCCATCAACATCCGCGACAAGAACCAGTGGCCGTCGCTGGCGCACCCGTTCGGCACCGACAACCTCGGCAAGGACATGCTGGCGCAGGTTCTTGCCGGTGGCAGGATTTCGCTGGCGGTCGGCATCACGGCCATGCTGCTGGCGCTCTTCCTGGGAACGTTGGTGGGAGTCCTCTCCGGCTATATCCGCAGGCTCGACGGGCCGCTGATGCGGGTCACCGACCTCTTTCTGGCGTTGCCGCTTCTGCCGCTGCTGCTGGTGATCATCATGCTGTTTCGCGACACCCTGCGGGCCGCCTTCGGTCCGGAGACGGGGATCTTCATCCTGATCGTCTTCGTCATCGGCATCACCAGCTGGATGCACACGGCGCGCATCGTGCGCGGCGACGTGCTGGCGGTGAAGAGCCAGGAGTTCATCGTGGCTGCCAAAAGCAGCGGCATGCGGGAATACCGGATCATCATCCGGCACATCCTGCCGAACGTGATGAGTTCGATCATGGTCTCCGCCACTCTCGGCATCGCCTCGGCAATCATCACCGAGTCGGCCCTGAGCTTTCTCGGCCTCGGATTCCCGTCGGACTTTCCCACCTGGGGGCGCCTTCTCTTCGACGGCGCCAACTTCCTGCAGCTGACCCCGTCACGCGTCCTGTGGCCGGGCCTGGCGATCTCGCTCACCGTGCTCAGCGTCAACTATATGGGTGACGCGATCCGCGACGCGCTCGATCCCCGCACCCTGAAGCGCTAGAACCTGCACGGGCGCCGTCCGACGACGGCGCCCCAAATTTGCGCTCCTTCGCCGCCGTCTGGCGACAGCATCGCAATTTTCTTGCTTTCGGATTTTTTCTTGGAACGAAAAAACGATGACCTCGTTATATCCACGTCTGGAAGCACCCCCCGTCCCCCGCCCTACTAAGCTTCCAGGCATTACTCTTCAGTCCCCCTCGAAGAGATGAGCTGGCCCGGTTTCGCAAGAAACCGGGCCAATTCAGTTTTGGGGATCTGTCAGACTGCGGGGGAGACGTCTCTAAGCTATTGCCCGCCGGCATCCAGCGGAAACGCCAGATGGTAGGCGATGCGGTCGTGGGCGATCACATATTGCGCCTTGCCGTTGACGGAAGCCGGCACCACGCGTTCCAGAACCGTGCTCCCGAAATGAGCCTTCAGCTCGTCCGCATCATCGACGGGCCTCAGCGCCCTCTGTAGCGGCTCATGCCACACCATCTCGACCGTGTCCTGCCCGTCCGTATGCTTGCGGACGCAGGAGACCTCGACCGGCAGGCCATTGCGCAGCAGCGAGCCATGGCTGACCGCATTCACGATCAGTTCGTGCAGGGCAAGCCCGAGGTGCAGGGAGGCATTGGGGCTGAGCAGCAGGTTGTCGCCGCTCACCTTCACGAGCTCCCTGTTCTCCGGCAGATATTTCTGGGTCTGCTGCTGGACGAGTTCGAAGAAATAGGCGCCGCGCCAGCTGGAATCGGTGATCAGATCCTGGGACTGCGACAGCGAATAGAGCCGCCCCCGGAATTTGTGCAGGAAAAGATCGAGCGAGCCGGAATGACGAGCCGTCTGGAGGGCAATGCTCTGGATGATCGCCAGCAGGTTCTTTGACCGATGGCTGACCTCGCGAAGCAGGGCACGCAAAAGACGCTCGCGATGCCGCTCCTCCGAACGATCGACGATCGTCGTCACCAGATGGACCCCGCCATCTGCGCACTCGATCGCCTGGACGCGAAACTCGAAGAATTGCTCCGCTCCGACCATAACCTCGAGCTGCCCCTTGCGCCCGGGCTCCGTCATGTCGGCCTTCAGTGCGGCAAGACGTGCGGCCACATCGGTGCCGAAGATGATCTCGTCGGAAGGAGCCTCCAGGTTGTCTTGAGCCCAGACGTCGGGAAGGTTCGTAACCAATAGGTACTGCTGTCGCGCATCCTGGATGATGATGCTGGCACCAAGATCGACCAGCGCCGGCATAAGGAACTCACGCAACCTGCCATCGCTCTGACTAGCGTGCTGCCATGTCAGCGGATGCACCAATGTGTTCACTCCGTTCCGTTCGAGCAAGAAAAACCGGCAATCGTGCGATTTTTCCTAATGCCTATGGGGCTTCTTATAAAGAGTCACAGCGAGCCCAACAACCAGCCAAAGACAGCTCGATACAATCAGCGGGATTTAACAGGAAACACGCGAGATCTGCACATTACGGCCTGCAACTATCAATAATGGCGGGGGATCAACAGGGGAAGAGCATGATCGTCTCCGGATGCGGGGATCACCACGGAACGTGGTCTCCCCCCGTTGGCACCTTTTCCCGGTGTCAGGCCGCTGCCTTCACCGAGTCGTTGAAGAACAGCGCCTGGCTGATGAGAGCCTTCACCATGTCCGGGTTGAAAGGCTTCGTGACGAGGAATGCGGGCTCCGGCCGCTCGCCGGTCAGCAGGCGCTCCGGGAATGCGGTAATGAAGATCACCGGCACTGTGGAAGCCTTCAGGATCTCGTTGACGGCATCGATGCCCGAGCTGCCGTCGGCAAGCTGGATATCCGCCAGCACCATCTTGGGGCTGGTCGTCTGGAACAGCTGCACGGCTTCCTTGTGGGTCCGCGCGATGCCCGTTACCCGGTGGCCGAGCTCTTGGACCATCTGCTCGATGTCGAGCGCGATCAGCGGTTCGTCTTCGATGATCATGATCTCTGTCGCCACCTGGCGGGAAATTTCCTTGGAGGCCTCATCCAGCAACTGCGTGGCCCTCTCGACGCTGACGTCGAGCACCTCGGCCGTTTCCTCGATTGTGAACCCCTCGACGGAGATCAGAAGGAAGGCATGGCGCGCCATCGAAGGAAGGGACGAAAGATTGGCCGCCGCGCGCTGTTCCCATGCGAAAGGGGAATCGATCGGACGGATCTCGATGGCGGTGGAACCAAAGATTGCAACGAAGAGTTTGTAGAGCGAGACACGGTCCTTGGACGTTTCAGGAAATATGGAAACATCCGCGATCAGTGCTTCCAGAACCGCAGCTACATAGGCATCTCCAGATGTCTGGGATCCGGTAACTGCTCGAGCATATCGACGCAAGTATGGAAGGTGAGACGCAACGCGTGTGGTCAGTGACATTCAGTATTCTCCCCTGATGCCCGGCGGGCAAATTGACAGGTAGGGAACGTGGGGCTGGAAAAAAAGTTCCGCAAGAGGTGGAACTTTTTTTCTATCGGCGCATTCTGTCGTGATGAATTCGCAACAGGCTGCCCGCGTGATGAGTGACGAAACCAGAAAAAAGCAGGACATGACCATCTCACATCATGAAATCAAACCCGGATCGATGCCGCCAAACGCCTCGATTTCCAGAAAGCTCCGCGAATTTTATGACGCGGTGCAAGAAGAAGGGATTCCTGACCGCTTCATGGACCTTCTCGAGAAGCTCGATGAAGCCGAACGCAGCAGCAATTCGGTGAAATCAAAATGACGATGACCGAGAACGACGATCGCGGCTTCAAGCGCGACCTTCTCGCATCCTTGCCCAATCTTCGAGCCTTCGCAGTGTCCTTGACGGGGCGCCACGACAAGGCTGACGACCTCGTGCAGGACACCATCATGAAGGCCTGGGCCAATCAGACAAGCTTCACGGCCGGCACCAACATGCGGGCATGGCTGTTCACGATCCTTCGCAACGAGTTCTACAGCCAGATGCGCAAACGCGGTCGCGAGGTTCAGGACACGGACGGACTGTTCAGCGAGCGCTTCTCGGTCCATCCCGAACAGTATGGGCGGCTCGACCTGCAGGACTTCCGCAAGGCCCTCGACAAGCTCCCCGACGACCAGCGCGAGGCGATTATCCTCGTCGGCGCAGCCGGATTTGCCTACGAGGAAGCGGCGACGATCTGCGGCTGCGCAGTCGGCACCATCAAGAGCCGCGTCAGCCGCGCGCGCACGCGCCTTCAGGAGCTTCTCGGAGTTTCGGGAGAAGGCGACTTCGGCCCGGATGCCGGCCATGCCGCCATCACATCGCGGGCGTTCGGAAGCTAGATATCCAGCTCCGGGAGCTTCACCGCCATCGTGACGGCTGAAAGCAGTTCCTCATCGACAAACGGTTTCGCCACACTGGCGAAACCCTTGAACTCGGGAACCCTGTCCATGGAATCATTGGTCAGCGTCGTGAAGATCACGGCTGTTTCCGATTGCCGCAGGCGCCTGATGATATCTGTCCCGCCGTTTTCCACCACACCCGCATCAACCACCACCACATCGAAGTGCCCCGCTTCGATCGTTGCGACATAGTCGTGCGGCATGGCAAGATGAACGGTGCAGGGCAAGGTATCTGTGAGAATCCGCTCTGCTTCCATGGCGATGAGATATTCTCGATCAACGACGAGAATTTGAAGGCGCGTGGAAATCGGAAATTCCTTTCGTAAAACTCTCTAGTACAGGGCCATCAGAACTGGTCATTTAAAAAAGACACAGTAACGGTAGGGCAATTGCGCTAAACGCACGCGCCCCACAGTTTGTGAGTCTCATGGCCCATCCGAAACCGATCGCGCCGCCACGCATACCCTGTCAGCACTGCCCGCTACGACGGCGGCAGACCTTCCGCGACTTCAACTCCGAGGAACTGGCGTTCGTATCGCGCTTCAAGATCGCGGAGATGCTCGCGGAGCCCGGGATGTCGATCATCGTCGAGGGAGAGCAGAATCCGTCTCTCTACACGGTGCTCAGCGGCTGGGGGTTCCGGTACAAGATCCTGGAAGACGGCCGGCGCCAGATCCTGAACTATGTTCTCCCAGGCGACATGATCGGGCTGCAGGGCAATGTGATGGCGGAAATGCAGCACTCGGTCGAGGCGCTGACGCGCGTGACACTCTGTACCTTCGAGCGGGAGAAGTTCCACACCCTCTTCCGCGACCACCCCTCACTGGCATTCGACATCACCTGGATCGCCTCGCGCGAGGAATCGATGCTCGACGAACACCTGTTGAGCGTCGGGCGGCGAAGTGCCCGCGAACGGGCGGCCTATCTTCTGGCTTTTCTGGATACCCGCAGCCGGGCGGCGATGGAGGGAAACACCGGCGACCACCAGTTGCCGCTCACCCAACAACATGTCGCCGATACGCTGGGGCTGTCTCTCGTCCACACCAACAAGACACTGCGAAAACTCATCGACGGCGGATTGATCCGCTGGCGTGACCGGGGCACCCAGGTCATCGATCAGGAAGGGCTTTATCGGGTCGCGGGATGGCGGCCGCCCGCGGAAAGCGAACGGCCGTTCATCTGATCAACTATAGTCGATTGTCGATGCCAGGACCCGGAGGCGGACCCTGGCGGGGGCGCTGCTGAAGCATCGCGACAATCCCGTCCATGTTGCGCATGGCGAGAAAGCCGAGCCCACCAGCGACCGCCAGGACTGCAAGCGGGCGCGACTTCAGAACGATCGGCAGGAACGAAACAGCAGCCGTCGCCAGCAAGGCTTTGCTGCCGCTGCTGGCCGCCGTTTCCCGCCGCCGTTTCTCCTCGGCCCGGGCGCCGAGACGCGCAGCCAGGAGAAGTACCAGCGCCAGGAACAGTGCACCGCCGGCAACCGCAAGCAGAGCACCGGCCGCGCCGAGTTCTTCAGCGAGCACCACTGCACCGGCTGCGACCAATGCGAAATAGGCCGTCAGGCTGAACAGCAGCACCAGAGCATAGATCACCAGGTTGCGACGCAGGCGGTTGATGAACAGCCCCACGTCCACGGAGGCGAACGAGGCCAGAAGCGGCGCCAGTCTGGTCAGCATCAGCATCAGCGACGAGCCAGCATCGCGATCAGGAAGCCGACGCCGGCAGCCATGGCAACCGACTGCAGCGGGTTCGTCCGGATCTTGCGCTCCAGATCCTTCTCCATCGACAGCGCATGTTCGCGGGCGGCCTCGACCATCTGCATGGACGCGTCGGTTGCGTCGTTCGTGGCCTTGCGGACGCGAAGACGGTAGTCGTCAGCCTTCTCCGAACCGACAGCGGCAACGCTGCGGGCCAGGGCCGCGATGTCTTCACGCAACTGCTGGATCTGGATCTCGACGTCCTTCGTCGAGGAAGCTGCCGCGCGGGCGGGTTCGTTTGGGGCGTTTACCGGTGCCATATCGTTCTCCTGTTTTGGTCGCGATCAGAGTATTGATCGGATCTGGGCAAATCTTGAGCTAGGTCAAAGGAAGTTGAACCACGAGAGCAGGGCAATCACGGGGATAGGGTGCCGACGAGCCGAGGCAGGATATCGTGCATGATGCAATCTCCGTTTTCGACATGGCAATGGCCGCAGCCTGCCCGCTGCAAGCAGTTAACACTTCCGCCGCGATTTTGTTCCAAGGCTCCGACCCCAGTTCGGTTCATCTTGATCTCACTCGTTTGCAAGCTCCGGCCATGCCGTCACTCCGCCGCTCCACTCCTCGAAGGCATGTGCGAGCTTCAGGACCAGAAGGTCGCCAAAGCGTGGTCCGACGATCTGCAGCCCGATGGGCATGCCGGAGGTGGAAAAGCCGCAATTGATCGATGCAGCCGGCTGTTCCGACATGTTCCAGGGCACCGTGAAGGCGATATGTTCGAACGGTAGCGAAGGATCATTCGTCGGCGACGCCCATTCCGCCGGATAGGAGACGATCGGATTGGTCGGCGACAGGACTGCATCAACCTCCGAAAACAGTTTGCTGCAGGCTCGGCGCATCTCGATCGTTCGGTCGAACCCTCGCACCGCCTCGACGCCGGACACGCTCCTGCCACCCTCCGCCCACTGGAAGATGTAGGGAAGGATCATCGCCTTGCGCGCGTCGGGCAGCTTTTCGATCTGGCCCCAGAAGCGCGCGCGCCAGAACACGTCCAGCCCGTCGAGCATTTCCCGTGTCAGCACCGGCGCAACCGGCACCACCACGGCGCCGGCGTCCTCGAAGCGTCTGGCAGCGGACAGAACCGCCCGTTCGACATCCGCATCCACGGAAAGCCCGGTTCCGGCATCCATCATCAGGCCGACCTTCATGCCCTTCATGTCGAGATCGAGGTCCAGCCACTCGAAATCATTTGGCTCCAGCGCCGTTCCGTCGCGCCAGTCCGGACGCGAGAGCGTCGGCATGGAAACGGCTGCATCCTCGACTGTGCGCGTCATCGGGCCTGCACAGCGGCCCAGATAGTAGGGATCGACCGGAATGCGCCCATGGCTCGGCTTGAAGCCGAAGATGCCGGTCCAGCCGGCCGGGAGGCGAACCGAGCCGCCGATGTCGGTGCCGATGTGAAGCGGCCCGAAACAGGCCGCGGCAGCAGCCGACGCACCGGCGCTGGAACCGCCGGGGTTCTGGCTGAGGTCCCAGGGATTGCGGGTCAGGGGATGGAAGCTCGACAGGCCGGAGGACAGCATGCCGTAGTCCGGACAGGTGGTCTTGGCAAAGATGATCGCCCCGTCTTCCCGCAGCCGGGCGGCGGCCGGTGCGTCCTCCGCGGCAGGCACCAGATCCACGGCTCTTGTCCCCATCGGTACCGGATCGCCCCTTGTGGCGATCAGTTCCTTGACGGTCACCGGGATCCCGTCGAGCGGCCCCAGTGGCTCGCCCCTCGCCCAGCGCCGCGTCGACGCCTCCGCCTGCGACCGCGCGCCCTCCGGGTCATAGAGGTAGAGCGCCTGCACCCGGGGCTCGGCAGCCGCAATACGGGCCTCCACCGCCTGCCAGTATTCCGCCGGTGAGAGGCCTCTCTCTCGATAAAGCCCGAGAATTTCGCGGATGGTCAGTTTCAGGAGATCGTTCATGGCAAAGGTCTTTTTCAAAAAAATCAGGTGTCGTTTCTAGGGTCGAGCATATCGCGAAGGCCGTCGCCCAGCATGTTGAGGCCCAGCACCGCAAGGGCGATCGCCAGCCCCGGCAGGATCGCCAGCCAGGGCGCCTGGCCGAAGAAAGTCTGGCTGTCTGCGAGCATCCGGCCCCAGCTTGGCGCGGGCGGTGACAGCCCCAGGCCCAGGAAGGACAGGCCCGCCTCCGTCAGGATGGCAAGGCCGAGCTGGATCGCCACCTGGACGACGATCTGGTTGGCGATGTTGGGCAGGATGTGGAAGAGCGTGATCTTGGTTTTGGAACGACCAATGCCGATCGCCGCAGCCACATAGTCGCGCGCCCAGATCTGCCGCGAAGCTGCCAGCGTCAGCCGAGCAAAAACCGGCACCATGAACACCGCGATGGCGATGACCACCGTGAAGCGGCCAGCGCCGATGAAGGCGCCGAGCACCATCGCCGAAAGGATCGGCGGGACGGCAAAGACGATGTCGCAGAGCCGCATGACGCAGAGTTCGAACAGGCCGCGCCACATGGCGGCGGTGGTGCCGACGACCGTGCCGGCGAAAGCTCCGATCGCGACGGCCGCGAAAGAGATCGACAGGGAATTCCAGGCGCCTGCCATCAGCATCGACGCGATGTCGCGGCCGAACTGATCCGTGCCGAGGAGGCCTGCGTCGAGCGGCGGCTTCAGTCGCTGGACGATGTTCATCTGCGATGGCGGCAACGGCGTCCATAGCAGGGACGTCAGGGCCACCGCGAGCAACGCCAGCGTGATCACGGCGCCGATCAGCAACACCGGGCGGCGGAGGACCCTTGCGTTCACGCGGGAACCCTCAGTCTCGGATCGAGGGCGAGATAGGCGAGGTCGACGACAAAGTTCATCACGATCACCAGGGCCGAAAAGAACAGCACGACGTCCTGCATGACGATGATGTCGCGCTGCGCGAGCGACTGGTAGGCGAGCCGACCCAGCCCCGGCAGGTTGAAGACGTTCTCGACAAGCACCGCCCCGGCGATCAGGAAGGTGAACTGCAGCCCGATCATGGTGACGACCGGGATCAGTGCGTTGGGCAGCGCATGCCGCCACACCGCACCGCGCTCGCCCAAGCCCTTTGCCCGCGCGGTGCGGACGAAATCCTCGTTCATCACCTCCAGCACCGCGGCCCGCGAGACGCGTGTGAGGACGCCGGCCTGCGGCAGGGCGAGCGCCACCGCCGGCAGGAGCAGGGCCTGAAACCCAGCGAGGAGGCCCGCGTCCCAGCCCGGAAACCCGCCGGCGGGCATCCAGCCGAGCGTCGTCGAGAACAGGATGATCAGGAGGAGCCCGACCCAGAACGCCGGCACCGCGATACTGACATAGGAGATGGCACCGGCGAGCAGGTCGAACGGCCCGTTGTGCCTGTATGCCGCCTGCACGCCGAGCGGAACCGCGATGGCGATGGACAGCGTGACGGCCATGAGCGCCAGCGGCAGCGTCACCCAGAGCCGCTCCGCCATCAGTCCCGCGACCGGTACGCCATAGGTGTAGGACTGGCCGAGATCGCCCTGGAACACCCCCGCCAGCCAGGCGAGGTAGCGGACCGGAAGCGGTTGGTCGAGGCCCATCTGCATCCGCAGGGCAGCCAGTGTCTCGGGCGTTGCAGACGTGCCCAGCATGATTGCCGCCGGATCGCCCGGCAGGAGATCCATGACCGTGAAGATCAGCAGCGAAACCACCAGCAGCGTGACGAGCAGGCTTGCAACCTGGCGGGTGAGGATGGCGATCAAGACGACGCGGCCCCTACTCTTCCCAATGCACCTCGCTCAGCACATTGGACGGGATCGGCTCGTTTTCCCAGAGACCGTTCAGCTTCTTGTTCCAGACGCCGAGCTTCGGCATGACGAACAGGAAGAGCGCCGGAACGTCTTCGGCCAGAATTTTCTGCGCCTCGCCGTAGAGCGCTTCCTGCTCGGCGGGATCGGATGTCGCCTCGATCCGCTGCAGGACATCGTTGAAGGCCGGGTTCTTGTAGTTGAAGTAGTAGGGATCGCGCGCATAGATGTCGATGTCCATGGGCTCGGCATGGGCGACGATCGTCATGTCATAGTCGGACGCCTTGAGCACATCCGCCACCCATTTGGCCGGAAATTCGGTCGTCTCGATCTCCATCGTCACACCAATTTGCGCAAACAGGGCCTGCAGGATCTGCGAGGTGCGCTGCGCATAGGCCATCTGCGGCGCCTTGATGGTGAAGGAGAAGCCGTCAGGGTAGCCAGCTTCCGCCAAAAGCGCCTTGGCCTTCTCGGGATCATAGGGATAGACGCCGGTCATGTCCTGGTAGCCGCGGTCGTTCGGGGTATAGTGGCTGCCGATCGGCGTCCCAAAGCCCGACCATGCCCCGTCGACGATCATCGACCGGTCGACGGCCATCATCAGCGCCTGCCGAACCCGCTTGTCGGAAAATGGCTCTCGCGCATTGTTCATTCCGGCGACGACCTTCAGCTCCGTATTGCCGATGACGGTTTCCAGGGTTTCGTGATTTTCGAAGGAGGACATGAGTTCCGGCGCGCCGAATTCCGGGAAGGCATCGACATCGCCAGCCTGCAGCGCCGCCGCCTGCGCCTGCGGATCATTGATGAAGCGGAAGGTTGCCGCCTCCAGCATGGCCGCCCCTTCCTCGTTCCAGTAGTCCGGGTTTCTTTCCAGCTGCACGCTGGCGCCCTTCGCCCAGTTGACGAATTTGAACGGCCCGGTGCCGACCGGCGTCGTCTTGTTGTCATCCGCCGATTGAGGTTCGACCATCACGGAAGAAGGCCACCCTAGCCAGTAGAGCAGGCTGCCGGCCGGCTGCTTAAGCTTCAGCACCAGCGTCGACGGATCCGGTGTCTCCACGGCCTCGATCGATGCGAAGTAGCGCTTCTGCGGATTGACGGAATCGCTGCCGCGGGCCCGGTCGATTGCAAACTTGGCGACCGCGCTGTCGAAGGCGACACCATTGTGGAAGGTGACGTCCGGGCGGAGCTTGAAGGTATAGGTCTTGCCGTCGTCGGAGATCTCCCAGCTCTCGGCGAGCTGTGGCTGCACCTCGCCGTTCCGGTCGATTGTGGTCAGCCCCTCGAAGATGTTCTGCCAGGTCACCTGGCCGATCGCGACCGGGGCCGCAGCCGTCGGATCCAGCCCGGCCGGCTCGATGGCCATGCCGATGCTGACGTCGGTCTTCGGCGCGGCCATGGCATGGACCGCTGACAAACCCGCACCCAGGGCGACCGCCGCACCGATCAGGGCATGCCGCGACGCCGCCCACAAGAAACCCTTTTTCCGCATAGCCGATGTTCCCCTTGTTATGTGCGTGACCGGATGATGACGTGTCAGTTTACGGCGATATTGCAGATGCACAATGGAAATCTATTGCATCGCACGGAGCGCTAGTCGCGGCGAAAACCTTCGCTGGCGACCAGCAGCTGGCGCGTGTATTCAGCCGAGAACTGCCGCTTTTCCAGTGCCTCGACGGGCACCGTCTCGACCACCTCGCCGGTCTTCATCACCGCCAGCCGCTCGCACATGTGGCTGATGACGCCGAGATCATGGCTGACCATGACGAAGGTCAGATCCCGGTCGCGCCGGGCCTGCTCCAGAAGGTTGAGGATCTCGGCCTGGATTGAGGCGTCGAGTGCCGACGTCGGCTCGTCGAGCAACATGATCGTCGGCTCGACGATCAGCGCCCTTGCGATCGCCACTCGCTGGCGTTGGCCGCCCGAAAGCTGGTGCGAATAGCGGAAGCGGAAGCCGGAACCGAGCCCGACCTCGTCGAGAGCCCTCGCGATGCGGGCATCGACGTTGTCGAAGCCATGGATGATCAGCGGCTCCAGCAGCAGCCGGTCCACCGTCTGCCGCGGGTGCAGCGAACCGTAAGGATCCTGGAAGACCATCTGGACGGTCCGGTAGAACTCCTTGTCGCGCTGGCGCCCGCCGTAGGACCGGCCGTTGACGGTGAGGCTGCCCTCCTGGAAGCCGGCAAGCCCGGTGATGGCGCGCAACAGCGTCGATTTCCCCGAGCCGGACTCTCCGACGATGCCGAAGGATTCGCCCTGGGCCACGTCCAGGCTGACGTGGTTCAGCGCCGCGAAGTCCTCGTAGAGCACGAGCATGTTGTCGATCGAGAGAGCCGTCGTCACAGCGTCCACTCCGGCTTGCGTTCGAGGACCGGCAGCGGATGGCGGTTGCCGCCGATCTGCGGCAGGCAGTTCAGGAGCCCCTGCGTATAGGGATGTTGCGCGTCGTGCAGGTTGGCGGCGGAAAGCTCCTCCACCACCTTGCCTGCATACATCACCAGCACACGGTCGCAGAAGGTCGAGACGAGGCGCAGATCGTGGGAGATGAAGATCAGCCCCATGCCGCGCTCCGAGACCAGTCTGTCGAGGATGTCGAGCACCTCCAGCTGCACGGTGACGTCGAGCGCCGATGTCGGCTCGTCGGCGATCAGGAGGTCGGGTCCGCAAACCAGCATCATGGCGATCATCGCGCGCTGGCCCATGCCGCCGGAGACCTCGTGCGGATAGAGATCGAAGACCCGTTCCGGATCGCTGATCTGGACGGCCTCCAGCATGGCGAGAACCCGCGTTCGCGCCTCGCTTCTGCCGATGGATTCATGGGTCTTCAGCGTCTCGACGATCTGCCGGCCGATGGTCATCACCGGGTTCAGCGAGTACTTCGGGTCCTGCAGGATCATCGCCAGGCGCTTGCCGCGCAGCATGCGCCTGTCCTTCGCTGGCATGGTCAGGAGATCGCGGTCGCCGAAGCGCAGCGTCCTGGCCGTCACCTGGGCCTGCGAGGGCGTCAGCCCCATGATGGCGCGGCCCGTCTGCGACTTGCCGGAACCGGATTCGCCGACGATGCCGAGCCGTTCGCGGCCGAGCGTGAAGGAAACGCCGCGCACGGCCTCCACCATGCCGGTTCGGGTCGGGAAGCGGACGCGCAGGTCGTCGACCGTCAGCAGCGTCTTGTCTGGAGCCGTCATTGCCCGGCCTCCTTGGGATCGAGCGCATCGCGCAGGCCGTCGCCGAGCAGGTTGAAGCCGAGGCTGACGATCAGGATGGCAAACCCCGGCATGGCGGCGACCCACCACTGATCGAGGATGAAGCGGCGACCCGAAGCGATCATCGCGCCCCACTCCGGCAGCGGCGGCTGAGCACCAAGTCCGAGGAAACCGAGACCGGCGGCCGTCAGGATGATGCCCGCCATGTCGAGCGTCACGCGCACGATCAGCGACGACAGGCAGAGCGGCATGACGTGCCTGAGCACGATGCGAAACGGCGAGGCCCCCATCAGCTGCACCGCGGAGATGAACTCCGAATTCCGGAAGGTCATGGTCTCGGCCCGCGCGATGCGGGCATAGGGCGGCCAGGAGGTGACGGCGATGGCGAGGATGGCGTTCTCGATGCCCGGACCGAGCGCTGCCACCAGCGCCAGTGCCAGAACCAGCTTCGGGAACGCGAGGAAGATATCGGTGATCCGCATCAGCACGGCGTCGACCCAGCCGCCGGCATAACCGGAGATGGTGCCGACGATCAGTCCGACGGGCGCGGCGATGATGGCGACGAGCACGACGACGAGAAGCGTCAGCCGTGAGCCGTGGATCAGCCGCGAGAGGATGTCCCGCCCCTGGTCGTCCGTTCCGAGGATATAGCCCTCCGCGCCCGGTGGCAGGAGGCGGGCATTGCGCAGGTCGCCCTGCAGCGGATTGTGCGGCGCCAGCACGTCGGCAAAGGCCGCCGTCAGGATCAGGGCAAGGATGATGACCAGACCGAGCAGCGCCAGCCGGTTTTCGGAAAACCGGCGCCAAACGACATAGGCGCGGCCGAGGCTCGCCTGGCGGCGCGATGCCGGACGGTCCGACAGGAGCCAGTCCCGGCTGTAGGGCTTGGGAGCGGGTTCCGTGATGCTCATCGGCTGCGCGTCCTCGGATCGAGCGTCCGGTAGAGAAGATCGGACAGGAGATTGATGGCGACGAAGACGGCGCCGATGACCACCGTGCCGCCGAGCACCGCGTTCATGTCGGCGTTCTGCAGCGAATTGGTGATGTAGAGCCCGAGCCCCGGCCACGAGAAGATGGTCTCGGTCAGCACCGAGCCCTCCAGAAGGCCGGCGTAGGAGAGTGCAATCACCGTCACCAGCGGCACGGCGGCATTGCGCAGCGCATGGAACCAGATGATGCGCGTCTCCGACAGGCCCTTGGCGCGCGCCGCAACGATATACTCTTGGGCAAGCTCGTTCAGCATGAAGGAGCGTGTCATGCGGCTGATGTAGGCGAGCGAGAAATAGCCGAGCAGCGATCCGGGCAGGATGATGTGCCGGAAGAGGTCCCAGACGACGGCCCATTCCCGCTGCAGGATGGCATCGACCAGGTAGAAGCCCGAGTTTGGCGTGAAGGTATATTCGTAGACGATGTCCATCCGGCCGGGATAGGCGACCCAGCCGAGCTTGGCGTAGAACAGCACCAGTGCCAGCAGCCCGAGCCAGAAGATCGGCACGGAATAGCCGACAAGCCCGATCACCCGCACCACCTGGTCGGCGATGCTGCCGCGCTTGACGGCGGCCAGGACGCCGAGCGGGATGCCGAGAACCGCCCCGATGATCGTGCCGATCGTGGCAAGTTCGATGGTCGCCGGAAAGACCCGCAGGATATCCGTCAGAACCGGATTGGTGGTCAGCACCGAGGTCCCGAAATCACCCGACAGCACCTGCTTCAGGTAGATGTAGAACTGCTGGTAGAGCGGCAGGTCGAGGCCGAGGTCGAGCCGGATGCGCTCCACCACGTGCTGCGGCGCCCGGTCGCCGACGATGGCCAGCACCGGATCGATGGGGATGACCCGGCCGATGAAGAAGGTGACGGCGAGGAGACCGAAAAGGGTCGTCACCGCCATGACCAGAAAGCGCAGGAGCGCAGACGCAACGGGATGCACCCGCCGCTTGTTGCGGCGGGTGACTGCGGATGTATCAGTAAGAGCCAAGGACGTGTCCCCTCAGGCTATTCCTTGGAGACCGGCGCGAGCAGATTGGTGTCGAAGGTCGGGCCGAGGTTGTAGCCTTCGACGTTGGCACGGTGCGCCGCCACTTCCGTCTGCTGGAAGACGATCACGAAAGGACCCGTTTCGAGCACCTGCTGCTGCAGGTCCTTGTACATGTCGGCACGCTTGGTCTCGTCGCGTTCCAGGAGGGCTGCCGCCGTCTGCTGCGTCAGCTCCGGGATATCCCAGGCGTTGCGCCATGCCAGCGGCTTGGCGGCAGCGTCATCGGCATTGTCCGCATTGGCCGCGAATGTGTCGGCGTTGGAATGGGGATCCCAGTAGTCCGTGCCCCACTGGCCGATGTAGATGTCATGGTTGCGGGCGCGGTATTTGGTCAGCGTCTGCTTACCATCGCCGGGGATGATGTCGAGTTTGACGCCCCCCTGCGCAAAGGTCTGCTGCACGGATTCGGCAATGCTGGTGACCGGCTGCGTGTTGCGCACGTCCATGGTGACCGAGAAGCCGTCGGCCAGACCGGCCTTGGCCAGCAGCTCCTTCGCCTTCTCGACATTCAGGTTGTAGGGATTGCTGTCGAGCGATCCGAGCATGCCCTTCGGCAGCAAGGTCTGGTGGATTTCGCCGATCCCCTTGATGAAGGTCGCGCCGATTGCGTCGTAGTCGACGAGATACTTCAGCGCTTCGCGCACTTCGGGCTTCGCCAGATTCTCGTTCTTCTGGTTGAGGCTGAAGTAATAGACGGTGCCCTTGGGAGCGGAATCCGTCGCGATATCGGCATTGCCGGAGATGGCTTCCAAGTCACCGGGCTCGAGGTTGCGCGCAACGTCGATGTCGCCGGCTTCCAGCGCCAGCCGCTGGCCGGAGCTTTCCTTCATGTGACGGTAGATGGCCCGCTTCAGCTTCGCCTTCTCGCCGTAGTAGTTGTCGTTGCGTTCCAGGACGAGGATCTCGTTGGCGCGCCACTGCATCATCTTGAACGGGCCGGAGCCGGCGTAATTCGTCTTCAGCCAGCCGTTGCCGAAATCATTCTCTGCCACGTGCTCCATGAGCAGCGTCTTGTCAACGATGGACGCGACGTTGGCCGTCAGGCAGTTCAGCACGAAGCTTGGCGCATAGGCCTTGTCGACTGTCAGGACGAAGGTCGAGGCATCGGTGGCCTTGGCCTTTTCGGTGACGTTTTCCGCCGTCAGGCCGAACTGGGTCAGGATGAAGGCCGGCGACAGATCGAGCTTCACGGCGCGCTCGAAGCTGTAGGCGACGTCTTCGGCTGTGATCGGATTGCCGGAGGCGAAGGTCAGGTCCGGCTTCAGCGTGAAGGTATAGGTCAGCGCATCGTCCGACACGGTCCAGCTGGCGGCAATGCCGGGCGTCACCTTCGACGTGTCGTTGATGTCGAGATTGACCAGATTGTCATAGGCATTGCCCATGATCTCGCCGGCCGAGATTTCGAAGGCCTCGCCCGGATCGAGCGAGATGATGTCGTCGATCGCCCAGGCGATCACCAGCGTATCGGGCGGGGTCTCGGCAGAGGCCTGCGGTGCGACAGCCAGGATCAGCGAAAAGGCTGCACCGGATGCCAGCAGACGCGCGCGTTTGTTCAGCAGATTGATCATTTTTTTATTCCCCTGTTGGTGGTTTGCTTGTTGTTTTAGCCGCCAGCTATTCGTGCCAGGCAGACGCCATGATCCTCAGCCAATTCTCCCGGCAGATCTTCCTCAAGTCTTCGTCAGCGTATCCCGCGTCCCGGAGCGCCGCAACCAGATTTTGATTGCCCGCAGCGTCACTTATCTCCTCTGGGATCGAGGCTCCGTCGAAGTCCGAGCCGAGCGCGACATGGTCGATCCCGAGCCGTTCCACGAGATAATCCGTGTGCCGGACCATGTCGGAAAGCGGCGTCTCGACATTGTCGCGACCATCCGGACGCAGCATCGTCACGGCGTAGTTGAGACCGACGAGGCCGCCGCTCTCCTTTATCGCATCGAGCTGCCTGTCCGTCAGATTGCGCGCCACCGGCGTCAGCGCATGGACGTTGGAATGGCTGGCGACCAGCGGCTGGTCGGTGGTGTTCGCCACGTCCCAGAAGCCCTTTTCCGTGATATGAGCGAGATCGATCAGGATGCCGAGGCGGTTGCAGGCCCGCACCAGCTCGAAGCCCGCGTCCGTCAGCCCCGGCCCCGTATCCGGCGACATTGGGTAGGCAAAGGGCACGCCGTGGCCGAAGATGTTGTGGCGGCTCCAGACCGGCCCGAGCGACCGCAGGCCGGCCGCGTAGAAGACTTCGAGGTTGTCGAGGTCCGCGTCGAGCGCCTCGCAGCCCTCCATGTGCAGGACGGCGGCGAAGACGCCTTCGTCCATTGCGGCCCGGACATCCGCCGTCGAGCGGCAGAGGCGCCATCCGCCCGCCCGCTCCAGGCGAAGCGCGATCGCCGCCTTTTCCAGGGCGACCTCCAGCGACGGCCCAAGCGGCAGAGGGTCGGACAGCGGCGTGACATAGTGGCCGCTCTCGTCCGGCTCCTTGAGGATCAGTTCGCCGGATGGGATGTAGATGGCGCAGAACCCGCCCGCCAGCCCGCCCTTCCTGGCACGCGGCGCGTCGATATGGCCCTCGGTCGTGCCGTTCATGAATTCGGCGACCGGATCGCCTCCCGCCTTCATTGTCCGCCAGAGCCGCAGGAGCACGTCGTTATGGCCGTCGAACACCAGTTCCATGGGCAGGTCCTAAATGTGGGTGGGAAGCGCCTGAAGTGATTGATGGCGCGATCCTAGCGCCCGCTTCGCCGACCGCAAGAGGGAAATCACCTCCTCCTGCGGCATTTCTAGGCAGCCTTCTTCAGCGTGCAAAACGAAGGCAACGCCCTCCTACCAGGCCATGACCTCGCCCCGATAGCGCTCCACCTCCTCCAGCAGCCAGGACCGGAAGGCAACCACGGGCCGGAAATCCGTCTTCGTCAGCGGCGCCACCGCATAATAGGCGCTGGGCGACCGCACCTGATGAGCATAGGCCTGCACGATCTGCCCGCTTGCCAGTTCCGAGTCGACAAGGAAGAGCGGCATCAGCGCCACCCCCAGCCCCGCCGCGCAGGCCTGCCCGACGCTGGAGAACTGCTCGAACCGCATCCCTTGCGAACTGGCGCCGGACAGGCCGAGGCTCTGGAACCAGTGGCTCCAGGCGCCAGGACGCGAGGCCATGTGCAGGAGCGGCAGCGCCAGCATGTCCTCCGGCCTTTCGATCGGATGATCGGTGAGAAAGCCGGGACTGCACACCGGCGCCACCATCTCCTCCATCAGGAAGGTGCAATCGGCGCCCGGCCAGTCGGCCTGTCCGATGTGGATCGCCATGTCGATGCCGTCGCGATCGAAGTCGAAGATCCCGATGCGGGTCGCGAAGTTCAGCGTGATTTCCGGATGCCGCGCGACGAAACCCGGGATCCGCGGCATCAGCCAGCGTGTCCCGAAGGTCGGCAGGATGGCGAGGTTGAGCGTGTCGCTATGCCGTTTGGTCATGGCCTGGAGCGAGGCGGAGCGAATCTGCGACAGCGCCGCGCCAACGGCCTTTGCGTAGTCTGCACCGGCAGAAGTCAGCACCACGCCACGGCTGGTGCGCTCGAACAGCAGCACGCCGATCTGCTCCTCGAGCCCGGAAACCTGCCGGCTGATGGCCCCTTGCGTCAGGGACAGCTCCTCCGCGGCAGCCGAAAAACTGCGCAGCCGCGCCACCGATTCAAAGGCGGCAAGGGCAGCGGTGGAGGGCAGCAGGCGGCGGCTGAGACTGATCATGGCCTATTACTATCAATCATGGCAGGATGAGTAAACGCGGCTTGATGCGGGGCCTCGGCTCGCGGATAATCCAGAGATGAAACCGGAGGTACGATTGTGAGCGCACGCGCGGCATTTTCCTGGGAAGATCCCTTTCTTCTCGAAGACCAACTGACGGACGAGGAGCGGATGATCCGCGACGCCGCGGCCGCCTTCGGCAAGTCCGAACTCCTGCCCCGGGTGCAGGAAGCCTACCTGAACGAGACCACCTCGCCGGAACTCTTCCGCCTGATGGGCCAGGCCGGTCTGCTCGGCGTCACGCTGCCGGAGAAATATGGCGCAGCCGACGCCGGCTACGTCGCCTATGGCCTCGTCGCCCGCGAAGTGGAGCGCATCGACTCCGGCTATCGTTCGATGATGAGCGTGCAGTCCTCGCTCGTGATCTATCCGATCTTCGCCTATGGCTCCGAGGAGCAGAAGGACAAATATCTGCCGGGTCTCGTCTCCGGCGAACTGATTGGCTGCTTCGGGCTGACCGAGCCGGATGCCGGCTCCGATCCGGGCGGCATGAAGACGCGCGCCGAAAAGACCGAAGGCGGCTATCGCCTCAGCGGCAACAAGACCTGGATTTCCAACGCGCCGATCGCCGACGTCTTCGTCGTCTGGGCGAAATCCGAGGCGCACAACAACGAGATCCGCGGCTTCGTGCTCGAAAAGGGCATGAAGGGACTGTCGGCCCCGAAGATCGGCGGCAAGCTGTCGCTGCGCGCCTCCGTCACCGGCGAGATCGTCATGGAAGGCGTCGAGGTCGGCGAGGAAGCCCTGCTTCCGAACGTCTCCGGTTTGAAAGGCCCCTTCGGCTGCCTCAACCGCGCCCGCTACGGCATCTCCTGGGGCGTCATGGGAGCGGCGGAAGACTGCTGGTTCCGGGCACGCCAATACGGACTCGACCGCAAACAGTTCGGCAAGCCTTTGGCCGGCATGCAGCTCTACCAGAAGAAGCTCGCCGACATGCAGACCGAGATTGCGCTGGGCCTGCAGGCCTCGCTCAGGGTCGGCCGCCTGATGGATGAGCACCGCATGGCGCCGGAGATGGTCTCGATCGTCAAGCGCAACAATTGCGGCAAGGCGCTCGACATTGCCCGCCAGGCCCGCGACATGCACGGCGGCAACGGCATCCAGATCGAATACCACGTCATGCGCCACGCGCAGAACCTGGAGACGGTCAACACCTACGAGGGCACGCACGACGTCCACGCCCTGATCCTCGGCCGTGCCCAGACCGGCATCCAGGCCTTCTTCTGAGACTATCCGCGGGCCGGCAGCACCAAGGCTGCCGGTTTATCGCTTGGCGGCACACCGTCTTGGATCGGTAACCAAGAAACCCTATGTAGAGGCGGTGACGGAATCTCCGTCTCGGGCTGAAGCCGGATCGACGGCATCAGCCGTCCCGCCTCCCGTGAGCGCCGGTCCCGTCCTCCTCCCGGACCTGGCCAGCGCTGATATCCTGTCCGCGCCGGTTCCGGCGGCGGCTTCTAAATATGAAGGTGCAATGCCATGCATTCCTATCCCGACGTCCAGCTCTTCATCAACGGCACCTGGCGCGATGCCATCGGCGGCGAGACGCTGCCGGTCTCCGATCCCGCAACGGAAGAAGTGATCGGCAAGATCGCCCATGCCCGCATCGCCGATCTCGATCTCGCACTGGAAGCGGCCGACAAGGGCTTCAAGGTCTGGCGCGAAACCTCGCCGCTGGAACGCTCCAAGATCATGCGCAAGGCCGCCGACCTCCTGCGCGAGCGTGCCGACACCATCGCCTATTTGATGACGCGCGAGCAGGGCAAGCCGCTGGCGCAGTCCAAGGGCGAGATCCTCGGTGCCGCCGACACCATCGACTGGTTTGCGGAAGAAGGCCGCCGCACCTACGGCCAGATCATTCCCTCGCGCTTCAGCGGCGTCTCGCAGATGACGGTGAAACTGCCGATCGGCCCGGTCGCCGCCTTCACGCCCTGGAACTTCCCGATCAACCAGATCGTCCGCAAGCTGTCGGCCGCGCTCTGCACCGGCTGCTCGATCATCGTCAAGGCACCGGAGGAGACCCCAGCTTCCCCGGCCGAGCTGATCCGCGCCTTCGCCGATGCCGGCGTTCCGGCAGGCGTCGTCAACCTCGTCTACGGCATCCCGGCCGAGATCTCCGAATACCTGATCCCGCATCCGGTGATCCGCAAGATCTCGTTTACCGGCTCGACCCCGATCGGCAAGCATCTCGCAGCGCTCGCCGGCAAGCACATGAAGCGTGCGACGATGGAGCTCGGCGGCCATGCCCCGGCGATCATCTTCAACGACGCCGACCTGGAGAAGGCGATCGAAGTGACGGCCGGCGCGAAGTTCCGCAACGCCGGACAGGTCTGCGTGGCGCCGACGCGCTTCCTCGTGCAGGATGGCATCGCCGACCGCTTCGTCGAAGGCTTCATCAAGGCGTCGCAGGCGATCAAGGTCGGCAACGGCCTGGAAGACGGCGTCACCATGGGGCCGCTCGCCAACGAGCGCCGCATTCCGGCCATGGAAGACATGATCCACGATGCCGTCTCCAAGGGTGCTGAACTGCGCACCGGCGGCAAGCGCATCGGCAACAAGGGCTATTTCTTTGAGCCGACGGTGATGACCGACGTGCCGACCTCGGCGAAGATGATGAACGAGGAGCCCTTCGGCCCGCTCGCCATCATCAACCGCTTCTCCGATCTCGATGACGCGATCGGCGAAGCCAATCGCCTGCCCTTCGGCCTTGCCTCCTACGCATTCACCGGATCGGTGAAGACGGCCCATGCCCTGAGCCGCCAGATGGAAGCCGGCATGCTGACGATCAACCACAACGGCCTGGCGATCCCGGAAGTGCCCTTCGGCGGCATCAAGGATTCCGGCTACGGCACGGAAGGTGGTTCGGAAGCGGTCGAGGCCTACCTCGAAACCCGTTTCGTCACCCAGATGAACTAAAGAGCCGAAATCAGAGACGCAAGAAGCCGGCGGGGTCCTCTCCGCCGGCTTCTCTTTTGGTCACAAAGGGCGGGTCAGCCGGCGGCAAACACCTGGGCGCGCCGCAGCGTCACATAGCCCTGCTGGCCGGCTCGCACCGCAAGCTCCGGCTCGACGTCGAACTCCAGGTGCTCGCCGGTGGTGGTGATGGCGATGACCCGGCGTCCGCCCGGGCGATCCAGCACGCGGGTGACCGATGCGGCAATCCCGGGTCCGGTCTCCGACCAGGCGAGATCGCCGGGACGGGCGTAGACTTCCGCCGCGCCGTTCGCGACGCCGTCGGCCGCAATCGCCGCACCGTCGGCATAGGCCACACCGCCGCGCACCTCGGCCGAGATCCTGTTGGTATCCCCGAGAAAGCGCGTCACGAAGGCCGAACCCGGTTCGCGGCAGACTTGCTCCGGCGTCCCCTGCTGCACGACCTGTCCCTGATTGAGGATCACCACCCGGTCGGCGAGATCGAGCGCCTCCTCCTGGTCGTGGGTGACGAACAGCGTGGTGATGCCGAGCTCGTCGTGGATCTCGCGCAGCCAGCGGCGCAGATCGCGCCGGACCGCGGCATCCAGCGCGCCGAAGGGTTCGTCGAGCAGCAGTACCTTCGGATCGACCGCCAGCGCCCGCGCAAGCGCGACGCGCTGCCGCTGCCCTCCGGAAATCTGTGCCGGAAAGCGGTCCCCGAGCCCTTCCAGCTGGACGAGCCGCAGCAGATCGTCGACCCGCGCCGCGATCGCAGACTTCTCGCGCTTCACCTTCGAGACCTTCATGCCGAAGGCGATGTTCTCCTGCACCGTCATGTGCGGGAAGAGCGCATAGTGCTGGAAGACGAAGCCGACGCCGCGATCGCGCACCGGGATGTCGGTGGCGTCCTGGTCTCCGAAATAGATATGGCCGCCGTCGGCAAACTCGAGACCGGCCACCATCCGCAGGATGGTGGTCTTGCCGGAGCCGGAGGGACCGAGCAGCGCCACCAGTTCGCCGCTCTCGATCTCCAGCGAGACGTCGCGTACGGCACGGAAGGTGTCGAAGGTCTTGACCACGTGGTCGAGGCGGATCTTCATGGCTTGGGCTCCGCAGCAGGAATGGCCGGGGTGGAGAGCGCGGGACGGCGGACGCGGCCGGCTCCCTGTCGCTCCAGCGCCACCTTGGCGATGATGGTGATGACGGCGATGATGGCCAGGATCGACGCCGAGGCGAAGGCGCCGGCCGCCTGGTAGTCGTGATAGAGAAGCTCGATGTGCAGCGGCAGCGTGTTCGTCTGACCGCGGATATTGCCGGAGACGACGGAGACGGCGCCGAACTCGCCCATGACGCGGGCATTGCAGAGCACGACGCCGTAGAGCAGCGCCCATTTGATGTTGGGCAGCGTCACCGAGAAGAAGGTCCGCCAGCCCGAGGCACCGAGGGAGGTTGCCGCTTCCTCGAGATCCCGCCCCTGCGCCTGCATCAGCGGGATGAGCTCGCGCGCCACGAAGGGTGCCGTGACGAACATTGAGGCGAGAACGATGCCCGGGAGGGCAAAGAGCACCTTGATGTCATAGGCCTCGAACATCGGCCCGAAGAAGCCCTGCAGGCCATAGACGAAGAGATAGGCGACACCGGCAACGATCGGCGAGATCGAGAACGGGATCTCGATCACCACCAGCAACAGGCGGCGGCCGGGAAAATCGAACTTGGTGATCGCCCAGGCGGCAGCGACCCCGAAGATGGTGTTGATCGGCACGGCGATCAGGGCCGTGACGACGGTCAGGAAGATTGCGTGGCGCGTGTCGGGATCGGCAAGCGTCGAGGCATAGACCCGCCACCCTTCGGAGAAGGCCTCGAAGCCGATAACGATGAGCGGCGCGAGAACCAGCAGCGCACCGAGGACCAGCACGATGCCGATCATCAGGCGCCGGAAAATCGGATTGTCACCGACGCGCGGCGGCTTGCGACGGGATGATTGTACAGCGGACATGGGTCAGCCCTTCATCGTATAGCGCAGGGCACGCGACTGCAGGATATTGGTGATGGCGAGCATCAGGAAGGCGGTGATCAGCAGCACGGAGGCGATCGCCGCGGCCGCCTGATAATCATATTCCTCCAGCCGGATGAAGACGAGGAGCGCCGTGATCTCCGTCGACATCGGCTGGTTGCCGGCGATGAAGATGATGGCGCCGAACTCACCCAGCGAGCGGGCAAACGACAGGGAAAGTCCCGCCAGCAGGGCTGGCGCCAGAAGCGGCAGGATCACCTTGCGGAAGATCGTCCAGTCCGATCCCCCCAGCGATTGCGCGGCCTCCTCGAGTGCCGGATCCAAATCCTCCAGCACCGGCTGCACGGTCCGCACGATGAACGGCAGGCTGGTGAAGCACATCGCCACCATGATGCCGAGCGGCGTGTAGGCGACCCGGATGCCGAGGTCGGAGAGGATCGAGCCGAACCAGCCGTTCGTCGCAAACAGCGCCGTCAGCGAAATGCCGGCGACAGCGGTCGGCAGGGCAAAGGGCAGATCGACGATCGCATCGACGATCCGCCAGCCGGGAAACTTGTAGCGCGTCAGCACCCAGGCGAGCGCCAGGCCGAAGACGAGGTTGAAGGCGGTCGCTCCCAGCGCCGACAGCACCGTCACCCGGTAGCTTGCGACGGCACGCGGCGAGGAGATGATGGCCCAGTAGTCGCTCGGGCCGAGGCTGGCAGCCTTGAAGATCAGGGCCGCGAGCGGCAGCACGACGATCAGGCCGACATAGAAAAGCGTGACACCGAGCGACAGCGACAGCCCTGGCAGAACATTGCGTCTCAAGCGAGGTCCCCTGTCCTTGCACACAAAACCCGACGGCGAGGAAGCCGTCGGGATCGCAGTGGTGATAACGAAGACTTAGCGGCTGCCGTAAAGCTTGTCGAGCGTGCCGCCGGAAGCGAAGTGTTCTTCCTGGATCTTGTCCCAGCCGCCGAAGACGTCATCGACGTTCACCAGACGGATCTCCGGGAACTGGTCCTTGAACTCGGCCGACACCGTTTCGTTGTGAACGCGGTGGCCGAATTCGGCCGCGATCCGCTGGCCTTCTTCCGTGTAGAGGAAGTCGAGATAGGTCTTGGCGAGGTCACGCGAGCCGCGCTTGTCGACCACCTTGTCGACCACCGCGACCGGGAATTCCGCCAGCAGGCTGACCGACGGCACCAGCGTGTCGAACTTGTCCTTGCCATACTGCTTGGCGATCGCGCGGGTTTCCGCCTCGAAGGTGACGATCACGTCGCCGAGCTCGCGCTCGACGAAGGTCGTCGTCGCGGCACGTCCTCCGGTGTCGAAGACCGGTACGTTGTCGAAGATCTTGGCGACGAATTCCTCGACCTGCTCCTCGTCGCCATTGAAGGCTTCCTTGGCGTAGGCGACCGCTGCGAGATAGGTGTAGCGGGCGTTGCCGGATGTCTTCGGGTTGGGGAAGATCACCTGGACGTCGTCGCGGGCCAGATCGTTCCAGTCCTTGATGTTCTTCGGATTGCCTTCGCGCACCAGGAACGACGGGAAGGAATAGAAGGGCGACGCGGCATTCGGGAAATCCTGCTGCCAGTCGTCCGAGACAAAGCCCTGCTTCACCAGGAATTCGATGTCGGTGACCTGGTTGAAGGTCACGACATCCGCCTCAAGGCCCTCGACGATGGCGCGCGCCTGCTTGGACGTGCCGGCATGCGACTGGTCGATGGTGACGCCCGGATGGGCCTTGATGAAGGCCTCGTTTTCGGCCGCGAAGATTTCGCGCGCGATATCGTAGGACGCGTTCAGAAGCGTGGTCGGCGACTGCGCGAAGGCCGGCGCGGCGAAGAGAGCGGCAACAGCGGTGCCGAGGAGCAGGAGGCGGTTCATGAAAGTCTCCGGAATTCGTTGATGCCCAGAAACTAGCGGCAGATGCCTCCGCCCGCGAGAAACCAGCGACCCGTTTGTGTGATCGCTTTAGAAATTCCGTTCAATTTGCAGTGGCTTCAGCGACATTTCTCCCGCTGCCACCGGAAACGGACCCGACCGGGCGAAAATTTGTCCTAGAGCCGATGGTCGGGAAACAGCGTTCCGTGACGGCCGGCGAAGTAGAGGTCGACGGCCTCGCGACCGACCTCCTGCAAGCTTGCCGGCGACCATTTCGGATCGCGGTCCTTGTCGATGATCGCCGCACGCACCCCTTCGTAGAAGTCGTGGTGGCGCAGGATCTCGACGCCGGCGGCGAATTCCCGCTCCAGGCACTCCACCAGCCCGGAACTGTCGCGACCGGCCCGCAGCAGGCGCAGGGTCAGCTTGAGGCTGGTCGGCGAACGCTTGAGGATGGCCTCGCGCGTCCGGCCTGCGAATTCGCCCCCTTCCGCGTCCAGCGCGGCGAGGATGTCCTCGACGTTGTCGTGGGCGAAGCAGCGGTCGATCACGGCGTGGTTCCGCTGCAACTCGCTCTCACCCGGCGAGACTGCAAACGACTGGAGGACGGCTTCCACCGCCGCATCGTCGGCGTCTGCGGCAAGCGCCCCCAGTGCCTGGACGAGCTTCGGCAGTTCGTCGGAGGGAACGGAGAGATCGGCGAGCCCGGCGAAGATCGCATCCGCGGCCGTCACCTCCAGGCCCGTCAGACCCATCCAGGTTCCGACCTTGCCCGGCGCCTTCGGCAAAAGCCAGCTTGTCCCGACGTCGGGGAAATAGCCTATCCCCGTTTCCGGCATCGCCAGACGCGTCCGCTCCGTCACCACCCGGTGCCGGCCGTGCGATGCAAGCCCGACGCCGCCGCCCATGGTGATGCCGTCCATCAGCGCCACATAGGGCTTGGGATAATGCGCGATGGCATAGTTCAGCGGAAACTCCTCGCGCCAGAAGCGCGTCGCCTCCGTGTCGTCCGCCTTGCCCATCTCGAACAGCACGCGGATATCGCCGCCGGCGCAGAGCCCACGATCCCCCTCCCCGGTCAGGACGACGCAGGAGACGGACACATCCTCCGCGGCATCATCCAGCGCCGCGCGGATGGCGCGGACCATGGAAAGGTTGATGCTGTTGAGCGCCTTCGGCCGGTTGAGGCGGATGACCGCCGCAGAGCCCACGCGGTCAAGGATGACGTCGTCGCTGCTCATCGTCGGTCCCTGCATGGCGGGCCTCCCCTGTCACCGGTTGTCGGCCAGAATCATTTCCGCCGCCTTCTCGGCGATCATGATAGTCGGCGAATTGGTGTTGCCGGAAACGATATTCGGCATGATCGAGGCGTCCGCGACCCTGAGCCGCCCGAGCGCCCGCAGCCGCAGCCTCGGATCGACGACGCTGTCGGGATCCGCGCCCATGCGTACCGTCCCGACAGGATGGAAGATGGTGGTGCCGATCTCGCCCGCCGCCCGCTCCAGATCCTCGTCGGTCTCATAGCTTGGCCCCGGCTTGTATTCCTCCGGATGATAGCGCGCGAAGGAGGGCTCCGAGACGATCCTGCGGGTCAGCCGGATCGCCCGCACGGCCACGTCCCGGTCCGAGGGTGTCGACAGATAGTTCGGCCGGATGGCGGGTGCGGCGGCAAAATCGCTGCTCTTCACATGCACCGATCCGCGGCTGTCCGGCCGCAGGTTGCACACACTTGCCGTCATCGCCGGAAAGCCGTGGACGGGATCGCCGAACTTCTCCAAGGACACCGGCTGGATGTGATACTGCAGGTCCGGCGTCTCCTTGTCCGGGCCCGAGCGGGTGAAGATGCCGAGCTGGCTCGGCGCCATCGACATCGGGCCGGACCGTCGCAACGCATATTCGAGACCGATCGCTGCCTTGCCCAGCAGTCGCGAGGCCTTCTCGTTCAGCGTCGGCACCCCCGTCACCTTGTAGACCATGCGAAGCTGCAGGTGGTCCTGCAGGTTTTCGCCCACCCCCTTCACCTCCCGGACAACCTCGATGCCGGCCTGCTGCAGCACGTCGCCGCGACCGATGCCGGAGAGCTCCAGGATCTGCGGCGAGCCGATCGACCCGGCGCTGAGGACGGTTTCGCGCGCCGCATAGGCTTGTTTGACAACGCCCTTGTGCTGGAACTCGACGCCGCGAACCTCGCCGTCCTCGACGATCAGCCGGCGCGCCTGCGCCTTCGTCAGCACGGTGAGGTTGGGCCGGTTGCGCGCCGGACGCAGGAAGGCCTTGGTGGTGTTCCAGCGGATGCCGGACCGCTGGTTGACCTCGAAATAACTGGACCCCTCGTTGGAGCCGCGGTTGAAATCTTCGGTGATCGGAATGCCCGCTTCTTCGGCTGCCTTCTGGAAGGCGTCGAGCACGGCCCAGCGGACGCGCGATTTCTCCACCCGCCATTCGCCGCCGCTGCCATGCATTTCGTCGCCGCCGCCGTGGTGATCCTGGGACTTGATGAAATAGGGCAGCACGTCGTCCCAGCCCCAGCCCTCGCAGCCCATCTGCCGCCACAGGTCGTAGTCGCGGGCCTGGCCGCGCATGTAGATCATGCCGTTGATCGAGGAACAGCCGCCGAGAAGCTTGCCGCGCGGATAGGAAAGCGCTCGGCCGTTCAGCCCATCCTCCTTCTCCGTCACAAAGCACCAGTCGGTGCGCGGATTGTTGATGCAGTAGAGATAGCCGACGGGGATATGCACCCAGTGATAGTTGTCGGTACCGCCCGCTTCCAGAAGCAGGACGCGGTTTCGGGCGTCGGCCGACAAGCGGTTGGCCAGCACGCAACCGGCGCTGCCCGCCCCCACCACGATGTAGTCGTATCGATCCATGTCCGTCTCCAAAGGCCGACCGCCGCCGCAGACGACCGTCTGCGATCCGGACTGCCTCGATTGTGCAAGGCGCACCCGCTCCGGCATTCGCCGGCTGCTAGTGCCGGTGCTCGAACCCGAGCATGCGGCCGAAGCGGGAGGCGTAGAATTCGCCGATGATGCCGCGCCGGAAGACGAGCACGCAGACCATGAAGACGACGCCGGTGATGATGGTGACCGGGAAGTCGGAGGTCGCCAGATAGTTCTGCAGCGTCACCACCAGTCCGGCGCCGAAGATCGGACCGATCAGCGTGCCGATGCCGCCGAGCAACGTCATCAGGATCACCTCGCCCGACATCTGCCATGCGACATCCGTGAGCGTTGCGAACTGGAACACCAGCGACTTCAGCCCACCGGCCAGACCGGCAAGCGCTGCCGACATCACGAAGGCGCCGAGCTTGTAGCGGGCCACCGAATAGCCGAGCGAAGTCGCGCGCGCCTCGTTTTCCCGGATCGACTTGAGGATCATTCCAAACGGCGAGTTGATGAAGCGCCAGATGACCACCATGCCGATCACGAAGACCGCCAGCACGAAGTAGTACATGTTGGTCGAGACGGAGAGGTCGATCAAGCCGAACAGATGGCCGCGCGGCACCTGCTGGATGCCGTCCTCGCCCTGCGTGAACTCCGACTGCAGGCAGAAGAAGAAGAACATCTGCGACAGGGCCAGCGTGATCATCGCGAAATAGATGCCCTGGCGGCGGATCGCCACCACACCCATCACCAGCCCCAGAAAGGCCGCCCCGACGACGCCGAGCAGCACCCCAAGCTCGGGCGTCCAGCCCCAGACCTTGACCGCATGCGCCGTGAAATAGGCCGCCCCGCCGAAGAAGGTCGCATGGCCGAAGGAGAGAAGCCCCGTATAGCCGAGCAGCAGGTTGAAGGCGCAGGCAAACAGCGCAAAGCACAGGAGCTTCATCAGGAAGATCGGGTAGAAGAACATCGGCGCGATCATCAGCAGCGCAAGCCCGGCCAGAAGGAAGACGGCGTAGCTCGTCGACGTCTTGCGCGACTGCGCGATCTCCGCCTTCTGTTTCGTGGTGTGAACAGCGTCGCTCATCTCATGCATCCCGTCCAAAGAGGCCCGCCGGCCGGATCAACAGCACGATCGCCATGATCACGAAGATGACGATGTTGGAGGCCTCCGGGTAGAAGACCTTGGTCAGTCCCTCGGCGATGCCCAGCATGTAGCCGGTGACGATGGCGCCCATGATGGAGCCCATGCCGCCCACCACGACGACCGCGAAGACGACGATGATGAGGTTGGTGCCCATCAGCGGCGACACCTGGTAGATCGGCGCGGCGAGCACGCCGGCGAAGGCGGCAAGGGCAGCTCCGAGGCCATAGGTGAGCGTCAGCAGCAGCGGCACGTTGACGCCGAAGGCCTGCACGAGGACGGCGTTTTCCGTCGCGGCGCGAAGGTAGGAGCCGAGCTTCGTCTTCTCGATCAGCAGCCAGGTACCGATGCAGACGATGAGCGAGATCACCACCACCCAGCCGCGGTAGATCGGCAGGAACATGAAGCCGAGATTGGTGCCGCCGGCGAGAAGCGACGGGACCGAATAGGGCTGTCCGGCCGAACCATAGAGATAGCGGAAGGTGCCCTCGATCGTCAGCGCCAGGCCGAAGGTGAAGAGCAGGCCGTAGAGCGCGTCGAGCTTGTAGAGGCGGCTCAGCATGGTGCGCTCAACCACGGCGCCCACGATCCCGACAATCGCCGGCGCGACGAAGAGCGCCAGCCAGTAGTTGATGCCGAAGTATTGCAGCAGCAGCAGCGCCACGAAGGCCCCGAGCATGTACTGCGCGCCATGGGCGAAGTTGATGACCCGCAAGAGGCCGAAGATGACCGCAAGGCCAAGGCTCAGGAGCGCATAGAAGGAGCCATTGATCAGGCCGATCAGCAGCTGGCCGAGAAGCGCCTGGATCGGGATACCGAAGATCATCGTCATCGTTCAGACCCCCAACACTTTGTGCAACGTATCCATGCGCTCCGGCAGTTGCGCCACCGGGAAATCGGCCACCATCTGCCCATGATCCATCAGGTAGAAACGGTCGGCGACGCGGCTTGCGAAGCGGAAGTTCTGCTCCACGAGCAGCACCGTCATGCCCCGCTCCTTCAACGTCTTCAGCACCTGGCCGATGCGCTGGACGATGACCGGAGCGAGCCCTTCAGTCGGTTCGTCGAGGATCAGCAGCCGAACGCCGGTACGCAGGATGCGCGCGATCGCCAGCATCTGCTGCTCGCCGCCGGAAAGCTTGGTGCCGGGGCTGCTGCGCCGCTCCAGGAGATTGGGGAAAAGGTCGTAGATCTCGTCGAGCGACATGCCGTTGCCGGCCACCACCGGCGGCAGCATGAGATTTTCCTCCACCGTCAGCGTGGCGAATATGCCGCGTTCCTCCGGCACGAAACCGATCCCGACGTGGGCGGTCCGGTGCAGCGGCACGTTCATCATGTCCTTGCCGTCGAAGGTGATCTGGCCCTTGCGCTCACGCAGGATGCCCATGATCGTGCGCAGCGTCGTGGTCTTGCCGACGCCGTTGCGGCCGAGAATGGTGATCATCTCACCTTCTTCGATGGTCATGTCGACGCCCTGCAGCACATGGCTTTCGCCGTACCAGGCGTTGAGACCGGAAACCTGAAGCAATGGTGTCATCTCAGGCCTCTTCCTCGCCCATATAGGCGGTTCGAACCCGCGGGTCCTGGCTCACCGTGGCGTAATCGCCTTCGGCGAGGATTTCGCCGCGCTGCAGGACCGTGACGTGGTGGCAGATGTCGGAGACGACGGAGAGATTGTGCTCCACCATCAGCACGGCGCGTTCCTTGGCGACCTCGCGGATGATGTTGGAGACATTGCCGATATCCTCCTGGCCCATGCCGGCCATCGGCTCGTCGAGCAAAAGCACCTTCGGATCGAGCGCCAGGGTGGTGGCAATCTCCAGCACGCGCTTTCGCCCGTAGGAAAGGTCGGCGGCGATCGTATTGCGTTCCTTGATCAGCCCGACGGCCGTCAGGAGTTCTTCCGCCCGTCCGTTCAACCGGTCGAGCGACGACACCGGCAGCCAGAACTGCGTGGAGAGATTGTTGGGTCGTTGCAGGGCGGTGCGGACGTTGTCGAGCACCGAGAGGTGCGGAAAGACGGCGGAGATCTGGAAGGAGCGGACGAGCCCCATGCGGGCGACCTTGTCGGGCGCCGTACGGGTGATGTCCGTTCCGAGAAGGTTGATGCTGCCGGCCGAGGGCTGCAGGAACTTCGTCAAAAGGTTGAAGACGGTGGTCTTGCCGGCACCGTTCGGGCCGATCAGCGCATGCACCTGCGCATCGCGGACATCGAGATCGACATCCTTGACGGCCGCGAAGGCGCCGAAGGTCTTGGTGAGGCCGCGGGCGGAAAGCACCACCCGCGACTCGTTAGGGGACTGGACTGCAGGCTGCGCCATGAGGGCTTACTGCACCAGCTCGCAACCGCTCTTGGCGGGATCGATGTAGGCTTCGCTGCCCGGGATCGTGGAGAGCACGTTGAAGTAGTCCCAGGGTTCGTCGCTTTCGCCCGGCTTTTTGACCTGCAGCAGATACATGTCGTGAATCATCCGGCCGTTCGCGCCGACGGTGCCGTTGCGGGCAAAGAAGTCATCCACGGGCATTTCATGCAGCGCCTTGGCAACCTCCTCCGTTCCGTCGGTTCCTGCCTTCTCGACCGCCTTCAGATACTGCATCACCGCCGAATAGGTGCCGGCATGAACCATGTTCGGCATCGATCCGGTACGTTCGAAGAAGCGCTTGCCGAACTCGCGGCTCTGGTCGTCGAGGTTCCAGTAGTAACCTTCGGTCAGCGTCAGCCCCTGTGCCGCCTCGACCCCGAGACCGTGGACTTCCGCCAGCGTGAAGAGCAGTGCCGCCAGGTTCTGGCCACCGGCGGTGATGCCGAACTCGGCCGCCTGCTTGATGGCGTTTGCCGTGTCGAGACCGGCATTGGCAAGCCCGATGACCTTCGCCCCGGACGACTGCGCCTGCAGCAGGAACGACGAGAAGTCGTTGGACGCCAGCGGATGGCGCACCGAGCCCAGGACGTTGCCGCCGGCCGACTTGACGTAGGTGCTCGTCTGCTCTTCCAGCGAATAGCCGAAGGCGTAGTCGGCGGTCAGGAAGAACCAGCTGTCGCCGCCCTGCTTCACCAGCGCACCGCCGGTTCCGACAGCCAGAGCATGGGTGTCATAGGCCCAGTGGAAGCCGTAGGGGCTGCACTGCTTGCCGGTCAGCTCCGTGGTGGCAGCACCGGTGACGATGTTGATCTTCTGTTTTTCCTTGCTCAGCGCCTGAACGGCGAGTGCCACCGACGAGGTCGTCAGCTCCATGATCGCGTCCACCTGCTCGGTGTCGTACCACTGGCGGGCAATGTTGGAGGCGATGTCGGGCTTGTTCTGGTGATCGGCGTCGACGATCTCCACCGGCACGTCGAGGACCTTGCCCCCGAAATCCTCGACGGCCATCTTGGCGGCCTCGACGGAGGACTTGCCCCCGAAGTCGGCGTAGACGCCGGACTGGTCGTTCAGGATGCCGATCTTCACTTTTTCATCGGACGCGCTTTGCGCCAGCGCAGCCGTGCTCCCCGCCAGCAAAATTGCAAGCGACGCAATAAGGTTCGTTCGCATGATTTCTCCTCCCAGAGAATGTCAGAGTGCGAGTCTGTTCAATTTTGGGAGGCCGCCCTCCTCAAGACGACCGTTCCACATCGCATGGTTCCGGAATTCGGCGGTTGACGCAAGGCAATTCTGGCAACTAATTGCAAACAGCCTCTGTGCATATTTGAACAGAAAGATCGCATGACAGCCAATCCGAACTTCACCTGGGACGACCTTCAGTACTTCCTCGCGGTGGCACGGACGGGCCAGCTGTCGACCGCCGCGCGCCACCTGCGCTCCAGCCATGCAACGGTCTCGCGCCGCATCGACCGTCTGGAGTTCGCGCTGAAGGTGAAGCTCTTCGAACGCAATCCGCGCGGCTATGTGCTGACCGCCATCGGCCAGCGCTTCATCGAGACGGCCGAAAAGATGGAGGCGGAGACGGACCGCCTGCAGGCCGACATCGCCACCGGCGCGACGGCGCAACGGGGCGTCATCCGCCTGAGCGCACCGGAAGGGTTTGCCAACTTCTTCTTCAGCCACCGCCTCGGCGCCTTCCAGGCCCGGCACCCCAATATCGCGCTCGAACTGGTGACGATCCAGCAGATCATGTCTCTGTCGCGCAAGGAGGCGGACATCGCCGTGACGCTCGATCCCCCCAAGGGCGGCCCCTACAACACCGAGAAGATCAGCGACTACGTCCTGAACGTCTACGGGTCGAAGGATTATCTGGCAAAGGCCCCGCCGATCCGCTGCCGCAGCGACCTGCTGGATCACCCGTTCATCGGCTACATCGAAGACATGATCTTCGCACCGGGCCTGGATTACCTGGGTGACGTGCATCCCGGCCTGAAGCCGCACTTCCAGAGCTCGAGCATCTTCGCCCAGCTGACGGCGACCAAGAACGGGCTCGGCCTCTGTGTTCTGCCGCATTTCATTGCCCGGGCGCAGCCGGATCTGCAGATCCTGCTGCCGGAGGAGGTGACGCTGACGCGCAATTACTGGCTCGTCCGCCACCGCGACCTCAGCGACGTACCACGGGTCCGGCTGGTGGCGGATTTCATCTATGCCGCCGTTCGCGACAACCAGGAGGCCTTCCTGCGAAAGCCGAGCGGCAACTGAGCCACAACACATAGTTCCCGTTGGAATCACGCGATAATTCAGGAAAGCAGCGCAGGCTTTGGGAACAAAATCGGCTCCCCTAAATTCTATATGGTTGACTGCCGGCTTCGGCAGGGGGGAATTTAGCTTATGGAAAGTCTGTCAGAGGTCGCCTTGACGGAAGAGGAACGGTACAGGCTACTCGTCGATGCCATTACCGACTACGCGATCTATATGCTCGACCCTGATGGAAGGGTCAGCAGCTGGAATCCCGGCGCCCAACGCTTCAAGGGATACCAGGCCGCGGAAATCATCGGCGAGCATTTTTCCCGCTTCTATACCGACGAAGACCGCGCCACGGGTCTTCCCGCCAGAGCGCTGCGGCTTGCCCAGACGGAAGGCCGCTTCGAGAACGAGGGTTGGCGGGTCCGTAAGGACGGAAGCCGGTTCTGGGCTCACGTCATCATCGATCCGATCCGGAGCCCGTCAGGCGGGATACTGGGTTTCGCGAAAGTCACCCGCGACCTCACCGAGCGCAAGGCCGCTGAACTGCAACTGCGCGACAGCGAGCAGCAGTTCCAGTTGCTCGTGCAGGGCGTCAGCGATTACGCCATCTACATGCTCGACCCGGACGGCTATATCACCAGCTGGAATTCCGGCGCCCGCCGCATCAAGGGATATGAAAGCAGCGAGGTCGTCGGTTCGCATTTCTCCCGCTTCTACGTCGAGGAAGACCGGGCTGCAGGTCAGCCCGAAAAAGGGCTTGAGATCGCAAGGCGGGAGGGGCGCTTCGAAAAGGAGGGCATCCGCCAGCGAAAGGACGGAACGCGCTTCTGGGCGCATGTAATAATCGACGCCATCCGCGACACATCGGGCAATCTGATCGGGTTCGCAAAGGTGACGCGCGACATCACGGAGAAGGTCGAGGCACAGCAGGCGCTGAACCAGGCGCGCGAGGACCTCTTCCAGGCCCAGAAGATGGAAGCGATCGGCCAGCTGACCGGCGGCATCGCCCATGATTTCAACAACCTGCTGATGGCTGTCCTGGGGAGCCTGGAGATCCTCAAGAAGAAACTGCCTGACGATCCGTCCATGGCACCTCTCCTGGACAATGCGATCCAGGGGGCCGAGCGGGGCGTTTCCCTTGTCCAACGCATGCTCACCTATTCTCGCAAGCAGAACCTCAACATGAGCGCCGTCGACGTCGCTCAGGTGGTTGACGGCATGATGGAATTCATCCAGCGCGCGGTGGGGGCCGAAATCTTGCTCGAGACCCGCTTCCCCGACAGGCTTCCACCCGTATCGACCGATCCGCTGCAACTGGAAACCGCGCTTCTCAACCTCATCGTGAACGCCCGCGACGCGATGCCGGAAGGCGGTCGCATCACGGTGCATGCCGATCACATGGATGAATCAGCGGAGGGCGGAACAGGGCTCGGCTACGTCCGCCTCTCCGTCAGCGATACGGGACAGGGCATGGACGAGGAGACGGTCCAACAGGCGACCACTCCCTTCTTCACGACGAAAGGCGTCGGCAAGGGAACGGGCCTCGGCCTGTCGATGGTCCAGGGCCTGGCCGAGCAATCGGGAGGACGGTTGATGATCGAGAGCCGCGCCGGCGAAGGGACGACGATTTCCCTGGTCCTGCCCGTGACCGAAGCTGAGCTGCAGGCAGAACCGGCAGCGGAGCCCGTGGCCCAGAACGAGCCCGATCTGCAGCAAGGTCCGCTGACGGTGCTTGCCGTCGACGACGACGCCCTTGTCTTGATGAACACCAGTCTGATGCTGGAGGATCTCGGTCACACGGTGATCGAGGCTTACAACGGCAAGGATGCCCTGGATGTCCTTCGCAGCGGCAGAGAGGTCGATCTCGTCATCACCGATCACTCCATGCCGCGCATGACCGGTGCGGAACTTGCCGAGGAAATCCGGGTGGCATGGCCAAGCCTTCCGATTGTTCTCGCCACGGGCTACGCGGAACTGCCCGCGGGAAATGGTCGGAAATGGCCGATGCTGTCGAAGCCGTTTACCCAGGACCAACTCGAGACGGCGATCGTCCTGGCCGCGCGCAACTCGCTTGAACAAAACCTCTGAGCCGCGCGTTAGACCCGAAGTTGACGTTGGAGAAGAGTGTCATGGTATTCAAGCACCAGAGCTTTCACGAAGAACCGCCGGTCGTGGAGAAGGAATTCCCACCGGAGGCACAGCTGGAGGGCGCCGTTTCGGACGCGCTCGGCTCCGTCGGCGGTGTCGATGCAACGGGCATCAGGGTCGTCGCAGAAGGCACGACGATCGTGCTGCTGGGGTCGGTCATGTACGAGAGTGAAGTCGCGCGGGCGGAAGAAGTGGCCCGCAGCATTGCCGGCGTGACGGATGTGCGAAACGAGGTAACGACCGGCAAGGTCGCCTGATCTTAGCCACGAGGACCATGGAGAAAGGGCCCGGATCGATCGATCCGGGCCCTTTCTGATTTACTGCCGCGGCAGAGAGTAGGCGATCACATAATCGCCCGGCTTGGTGCCGACCGAACCGTGTCCGCCGGCAACCATCACCACGAACTGGCGACCATCTTCCACGGCGTAGGTCATGGGTGTTGCCTGCCCCCCGGCCGGAAGACGGCTTTCCCAAAGCTGCTCTCCGGTGGTGAGGTTATAGGCGCGCAGGTAGTTGTCGACGGCCGCACCGAGGAAGGCCACGCCACCCTTGGTGATCATCGGACCGCCGATCCCGGGCACGCCGAGCTTGAACGGCAGCGGCAGCGGGGTCATGTCGTAGACCGTGCCGTTCTTCTGCTTGTAGGCAATCTCGCCAGTACGAAGATCTGCACCGGCCACATAACCCCAAGGCGGGGCCTGGCAGGGGATCTGCAGCGGGCCGAGGAATGGCCCCATCTCTACGGCATAGGGTGCGCCTTCGTTCTGGTTGACGCCCTGCTCCGAGCCCGTCTGCCCCTCTTCACGCGCCGGCACTTCCGCACGCGGGATGAGTCTTGAGGTGAAGGCGAGATAGGTCGGCATGCCGAACATCACCATCCGCTCGGGATCGACGGCAACCGAACCCCAGTTGAAGGTGCCGAAGTTGCCCGGATAGACCAGCGTCCCTTCAAGCGACGGCGGCGTGTACATGCCGTCGTACTTCAGCTGCTTCAACCGGATGCGGCAGACCATCTGGTCGAACATGGTCACGCCCCACATGTCGCGGCCCTCGAGCCGCTCGGGGCGGAACGTCAGCGCCGTGACCGGCTGGGTCGGGGATGTGAAGTCTTCAGGAATGGCGCCGCCCGGGGCCGGCTGCTCCGTGATCGGGAGAAGCGGATTGCCGTTGCGGCGATCGAGCACGTAGATGTCGCCCTGCTTCGTCGGCCCCACCAGCGCCGGCACGGAGGTTCCATCGTCCTGCGTCAGGTCGAGAAGAACCGGCTGGGCTGGAACGTCCATGTCCCAGAGGTCGTGGTGGACCGTCTGCTGGACCCAGCGGTCCACCCCGGTGTTGATGTCGAGGGCAACGATCGACGAGGAATACTTCTCGACGGCTTCGCTGCGTCCCATCCCGAGCTGGTCGGGGACCTGGTTGCCGAGCGGGATGTAGACGAGCCCCAGATCCTCGTCGACGCTGAAGATCGACCAGCTGTTGGGGGAGTTGGCGCTATAGGTTTCCCCCTCGGGAAGCGGTTCGGTCTGCGTCGGATTGCCGGAATCCCAGTTCCAGACGAGCTCGCCGGTGTTCACGTCGAAGGCGCGGATCACGCCCGAAGGCGAACGGATCGAATAGTTGTCGTTGACCGCACCGCCGATGATGATCTTGCCGGCAGCGATGACCGGTGGCGAGGTGGAGTAGTAGTAGCCAGCCGGGTTGTACGGCATCTTGGCTTCGAGCTGCAGCGTTCCCTGGTCCGCAAACGAGGTGCAGACCTCGCCGTTCGTCGCATCCAGAGCGATGAGACGGGCGTCGGAGGTGGGCAGGTAGACACGCTGTGCGCAAGCGGCACCTGGCTGTGCAGCCGGATCCACATAATATGTTACGCCACGGCAGGTCTGATGCTGGCGATCCGGGTTCAGACCGGCATTGGGATCGAACTTCCACTGCTCCTCGCCCGTCGTCGCGTTGACGGAGATGGCCCAGTTGTGCGGCGTGCAGAGATAGAGGCTGTTGCCGACCTTGAGCGGTGTCACCTGGTAGGTCGTCTCGCCGACGTCCTCCGGAAGCTTCACGTCGCCCGTCTGGTAGCGCCAGACTTCTTCGAGCTCGTCGACGTTTTCGACATTGACCTGATCGAGCGGCGAATAGCGCTGGCCAAATGGCGTGCGACCATACTGGTGCCATTCACCCGGCGGCACATTGCCCCCAAGGTTCGGCGCAGCAGCAACCTGCTCCTCCGACAGTTGGCCTTCCAGATCGGTGCTGTTGGTGAACATGGAAATGACGGCGACCAGCACGGAAATGCCAAGCACGACAGCCAGGGGAGTTGCACTGGCTGAGTAGCGCGCGCCCGTCGGGCTTTGGAAGCCGAGCGGCTTGCGGATCCAGGGCGTCAGCATCCAGAGGCCGAGCACGATGACGACGCCGCCGCGCGGGCCGAGCTGCCACCAGTCGAGACCGACTTCCCATACGGCCCAGATGAGGGAGCCGATGACAACAATTGCGTAAACCACGAGAGCGGCAGACTGGCGCATGTACAGCAGCACTGCCGTTGCGAGAAAACCGATCCCCGCCAAAAGATAGTAGGCGCTGCCGCCAAGCATCAGCAGCTGCGTACCGCCCGCCCCCAGCGCAATGCCGATGAGAGCGAACAATATCGCCGTAATCATAATAGCCATTGATAAAAATCCTGTTCCGGCTTCAGTCACAGGGCGCAGCTTAAGGCCACGCTCCCCCATTCCGAAACGCCGAAGCAAAACAAAGGTTCCACGTCGACGATCAATTTCTGCAATGCCATACAACTGGAACCAAGCCGGAAAGAGAAGGTTGTGCAGCAGTTGGCAATTTGGGCGACGGTCTTCAGTATCGAGCCTTGTCAGGAAGACGGCGATTGACCGACAACCTCTGCCGGATGTCCCTAAGATGATTTAGCTGGAAAAGGTGACACGTGAGCTACGAACTTTATTATTGGGACGGCATTCAGGGCCGTGGCGAATTCGTGCGGCTGGCATTGGAAGACGCTGGCGCCGAGTATCAGGATGTCGCGCGCATGAGTGGCAGCAGCAGCAAGATAGCGGCATTCCTGGAGGGACGGAACGGCCATCAGATGCCCTTCGCGCCGCCGTTTTTGAAGGACGGCGATATTGTCGTATCCCATGTTGCCAATATCCTGGCCTACCTGGGTCCCCGGCTGGATCTCGTGCCTGCCGGAGAAGCCGAACGCCTCTTTGCACACGGACTGCAGCTGACGATCACCGATTTCGTCACCGAGATCCACGACACCCATCACCCGCTCGGCATCGACGACTACTACGAGGACCAGAAGGACGAGGCCAAGGCCCGCAGCAGCCGTTTCCTGTCGTCGCGGCTGCCGAAGTTCATGGGCTACTTCGAAGCCGTCCTGGCTGCCAATCCCGCCGGCACGGAGCATGCCGTCGGCAGCCGCGCGAGCTATGTCGACCTGTCACTGTTCCAGGTCATGGAGGGACTGAGATATGCTTTCCCGAACACGATGAAGCACTTCGAGGAGGACATCCCGCTCCTCGTCTCGCTCCACGGCCGAATTGGCGAACGCGCCGGAATCCGTAACTACCTGGCGTCGGAGCGGCGGATACCGTTCAATGAAATGGGAATATTCCGGCATTATCCGGAGCTGGATCAGCGGGACTGACGCCAGCTCCGGAACGCATCGCTATTCGATGACGCCGCAGGCCAGTCTCTCGCCCGCATCCCCGGAAGGCTGGCTCTCGTAATCATCGGCGCCGGCATGGACCATCAGCGCCTTGCCCTGGATGCCGTTCTCCGCATCATCCAGAGTGACGGAGGTGTGCAGCACCTGCGCCCGCATCGTACCATCGGTTCCAACGTACTGGTTCGGCATATCGCCGGCATGCGGACCATTGGCTGATTTGTAGCCATGCTCCTTGTCGCCGGGGTTGAAGTGTCCCCCTGCAGACTCGTGACCGGTCGTATGGTCGCAGCTCCCGGTTTCATGGACATGGAAGGCAACCCATTGGCTGGCAGGCAGCCCGCTGACTTCCACTTCGATCAGCACGCCCCCGGGAGCCTCCGTCAAAGTCGCGTTGCCGTTTTCAGAGCCATCGGCTCCCACGAAACTGGCCGTTGCAGTGGTCGCGTCCTGCGCCATGGCAATGCCGCCGAAAAGGGCCGAGGCAATCATCGTTGAAGCTAGCAGTTTCATGGGTTTCCTCCTTGGTCTCTGGGGTGGTTCAGGCAACGTCTTCACCAAGCTCCTGCAGGATCTGGTGACGGGCCCTGTTCAGACGGCTCTTGATGGTACCGACGGCGCAATCGCAGATCTCCGCCGCGGCCTCGTAGCTTTCGCCGAGGATGGCGACCAGCGTCAGCACCTCGCGATAATGCGGCGGCAGCTTCTGCAGCGCCCGCGCCACTTCCTGGGCGCGCACGCTCATTTCCTGCGTTGCCGGCATCGGCGTATCGCCCGACACGGCCTCCTCCGACCCAGGCGCTTCTCGTCCGAGCACCTTGGAGCGCGTATAGAAGGTGTTGCGCATGATCGTGAACAGCCACGACTTGAGCTTTGTACCAGGCTCAAACTTGTCGAGATTGGCGAGGCCCTTCATCAGGGTTTCCTGCACCAGATCGTCGGCGTCCGTCGGGTTCCTGCAGAAAGTGCGGGCAAACGCGCGAAGCGCGGGAATGAGCCTCACTATGTCTGCGCGTGCAGGATCACGGTTCAGCTGGGAATCGGGCACCGTTGCCTACCTCTCCAAGTCGATGGCGGGAATGACGGTGGCAAACGCACGCTTCTCATCTTTGGTTCCGCTAAGATAATAGAGTTGTTCACCGTAAGTCAGTCGGCAACGGGTGCTGCGGAACAAAGTTCCCCCAGCCCCTGTTGATAGGGCTTTCGAGGAGTATGAGCCGTGGCACCGCGTGCAAACTGGAAGGGCTATCTGAAGGTTGGAGAACTGAGCTGTCAGGTGGCGCTCTTCACGGCGGCGTCGACGTCGGATCGCGTCAGCTTTCACATCATCAACCGCGAAACCGGCAATCGCGTCCATCGCCAGATGGTCGACGCCGACACCGGGCACGAGGTCGAGAAGGACGACATCGTCAAGGGCTACGAGGTGGCAAGCGGCGAATACGTCATCCTGGAGCCGGATGAAGTGAAGGCCGCCGTTCCCCAGAGCGACAAGACGCTCGAGATGGAGACCTTCATCTCCTGTGGCGATGTTGACACCATCTTCCTCGACCGCCCCTACTACCTCGCGCCCGTCGACAAGGCGTCCGCCGAAGTCTTCAACCTGATCCGCAAGGGACTGGAACAGAAGAGCGTCGCGGCGCTGGCGAGAACCGTCCTCTTCCGGCGGCTGCGCACCCTGCTGATCCGGCCGAGCGAAGACGGGCTGATCGCCAGCACGCTGAACTATGACCATGAGGTTCGACCGGCCAAGGAGATCTTTTCGGACATTGCCGAGTTCAAGATCGAAGGCGAAATGCTCGATCTGGCCGAACACATCATCAAGACCAAGCGCGGCGAGTTTGATCCGACCGAATTCGACGACCGCTATGAGGACGCACTGGCAGAGCTGATCAAGGCGAAGATCGAAGGCCGCAAGCCGCCGAAGAAGCCGAAGCCGGCGGAAAAGAAGGTTTCCAACCTGCTGGATGCGCTGCGCGAAAGCGCCGGCTCCGGCGCGTCGAGCGGCAAGAAGGCAGCAACCACCAAGAAGGCCACCGCCGCCAAGAAGCCGGTCCGAAAGGCGAAGTCCCCTGCTCCGCAACGTAAGGCCGGCTGACCCATGGCGCTGGAGAGCTACAACGAGAAAAGGAACTTCGAGGCCTCGCCCGAGCCGAAAGGCAAAAAGGCGAAGGCGGGCGGCAACAGCTTCGCCATCCAGAAGCACGCGGCGCGCCGGCTGCACTACGACTTCCGCCTCGAGATGGACGGTGTGCTGAAGAGCTGGGCCGTCACCCGCGGCCCGAGCCTCGTGCCGGGCGAAAAGCGCCTCGCGGTTCATGTGGAGGATCACCCGCTGGACTACGGCGGCTTCGAGGGCACCATTCCCGACGGCAACTACGGCGCAGGCGCCGTGCTTCTCTGGGACAGAGGAACCTGGGAGCCGATCGGAGATCCACACAAGGCCTACGCAAAAGGCCATATGGAGTTCGAGCTGAAGGGCGAGAAGCTGGAGGGCCGCTGGCATCTGGTGCGGATGGCCAACCGTCGCGGCGAAAAGCGCGAGAACTGGCTGCTGATCAAGAGCGAGGACGCGTTCGCACGCGCGGACAGCGACGAGGATATCCTGACGGAGATGCCGCAGTCGGTGAAGAGCGGCCGGGTCATCGAGGAGCTTCAGGGCAAGAAGCAGCCCAGGCGACGCAAGAGCCCGACGGCCGCAAAGTCCAGCGCAGCGCTGACCGACGTGGAACTGAACGGCGCCGCGCCTCTCAAGCCTACCGACGTGAAAGGCGCAAAGCAGGCGCCGTTCCCGGAATTCATCCCTCCCCAGCTGGCGACACTGGTCAAGGCGGCCCCGACGGGCAAGCGCTGGCTGCACGAGATCAAGCTCGACGGCTACCGTCTGCAGGCTCGTCTCCAGGACGGCAAGGTCAGCCTCCTGACACGCACCGGCCTCGACTGGACCCACAAGTTCGGCAAGGACATCGTCCAGGCCATTGAAAAGCTGTCGGCGAAGGAGGCTTTCATCGATGGCGAGATCGTCGTCAACGGCGGCTCGGGGGCGAGTGATTTCTCGCTGCTGCAGCAGGACCTGAGCGAAGGGCGAAACGACCGCTTCGTCTTCTTCGCCTTCGATCTCCTCTATCTCGACGGCACGGACCTCAGCCCTGCTCCGCTGGTGAAGCGCAAGGAGGCGCTGCAGGCCTTGCTGGCTGGAAGCGGCGAGCAGCTGCGCTACAGCGAGCATTTCACCGACGAGGGCGGCCTTGTGCTGAAGCACGCGTGCCGCCTCAGCCTGGAAGGCATCATCTCGAAGGTCGCGGATGCGCCCTATCGCAGCGGCCGAGGGCGCGATTGGGTCAAGTCGAAGTGTTCGGCGCGACAGGAGTTCGTGGTCGCCGGCTATGTCCCCTCCTCTGTCTCGAACAAGGCCATCGGCTCGCTGGTCATGGGGTACTACGAGGACGGAAAGCTCCAGCACGCCGGTCGGGTCGGCACCGGTTACAGCAGCAAGGTGGCGCAGTCGCTCCTTCGCGAGCTCGATCCGCTGAAGGTCGCCAAGAGCCCCTTCGACGAAAAGCTGACGGCGGTCGAGAAGAAGGACGTGGTATTTCTGAAGCCCGAACGGGTGGCGGAGGTCGAGTTTCGCGGCTGGACGGCGGATTCCCATATCCGCCACGCGGCATTCCGCGGGCTTCGGGAGGACAAGCAGGCCAAGGATGTCGTGCGCGAGGGAGGCCCGATGAAGACGGCGGACGAGCATGCCGAACAGCCGGCCAAGCGGACTGTCACGCTGACCCATCCTGATCGGGTCTACTGGCCGGATGCCGGCGTGACAAAGGCCGGACTCGCCGACTACTATGTCCAGGTCTGGCGCCGGATGGCGCCTTTCGTGGTCAACCGGCCCCTTTCGCTGGTCCGCGGGCCCGATGGTGTGGGCAAGCAGTTGTTCTTCCAGAAGCACGCCTGGAAAGGCATGAACAAGAAGATCCTGACCGCCACGGATCCGGCAAGCCCGGACGAACCGGATGTCATCATCCGCGACCTGGATGGGTTGCTCGGCCTCGTGCAGGGCGGAACGCTGGAAATCCATCCCTGGGGCTCCACCGTCGACGACTGGGAAAAGCCGGACATGGTCAACATCGACCTCGATCCGGGTGAAGGGACCAACTGGCAGGACGTGATAGCCGCCGCCCGCGAGGTGCGCGAACGCTTCGAGGCGCTGGGTCTCGTCGGCTTCGTGAAAACCTCCGGCGGCAAGGGCGTCCATGTGGTGGCGCCCGTGAAGCCGAAGGCGGAGTGGCCGGACGTGAAGGCGGCGATGAAGGCGCTGGCCGACGGCATGGCGGGCGACAGCCCCGATCGCTACGTCTCGACCATCACCAAGTCGAAGCGCAAGGGCAAGATCTTGATCGACTACCTGCGCAATGGACGCGGCGCCACGGCGGTTGCGCCCTACTCCACCCGCGCCCGCGCCGGTGCACCGGTTTCCATGCCTATTGCCTGGGAGGAGCTGACCGACGCCATCGGTCCCGCCTATTTCACGGTCAACAATGTGCCGGCCCGCCTGGAGCGGCAGGCGAGCGACCCATGGGAAGATTTCCGCAAGGCGGAGGCCGAGCTGAAGGTCGCGACCCGCAGCAAGCGCAAGGGGTAAGCCCTACTTCGGCGAAGACTTGCGCTCGGCCGCGAGGCTCTTCTTCAAGGCGCTCATGATGTCGATCACATTGCTGGGCTGGTCGGGTTTCGGCTCCGCACGCTTCTTGATCTTCTTGCCCTTTTTGCGTTGCGCGATGATGTCGAGCAGCCGATCCTGGACCGGATCGTCCGCCATCGACGGCTTCCAATCTTCGGTCCGCTCGTCGATCAGCTTCTTCATCATCGTCAGATGCTGCGACGTCGGCTTTTCCTCGCCGACATTTTCGAAATAATCCTTCGCGTCCCGGACCTCGTCTCCGTAACGCAGCGTCCAGACGACGATGCCCTTGTCCTTCGGCACCAGGAGAACGGCCCGCTCGCGCCGGTACATCACCAGCCGTGCAATTCCCGCCGTCTCCGACTTGGCCATGGCCTCGCGGATGACGGCGAATGCCTCGGCGCTCACCTCGTCGTCGGGGGCTAGGTAATGGGGACGGTCGTACCAGACCCAGCCGATCGAACCGACGGGGACGAAGGTGTCGATGTCGATCGTCCGCGTGCTTTCGAGCCCGACGTCCTCTATCTCCTCATCCTCGAAGAGGACGTAGTCGCCCTCGCCCTTCTCGTAGCCCTTGACCTGATCCTCGTCCTCGACCGTTTCGCCCGTCTCGGCATCCACGTACTGGCTCAGCACCCGTGCCTGGGTTTCCCGGTTGAGGTTATGGAAGCGGACCTTGCCGCTTTCCGAGACGGCAGGCGTCATGGTGACCCGGCAGGTCACGAGCGAGAGCTTCAGATAGCCCTTCCAGAATGCACGAGGTGCCACGGCATCAGTCTCCATCAATGTCGCGGCAACGAGCAGACGAAGAAATTGGTTCCCGCAGGCACCCGGAACAAACAAGGTCGGGCCGGCGTTTTCAAACCAACCAAGAACGGAGAATGCCATGACCGAAGAACAAAAGCAGACGCCTCACCCGACCGCCGAAAAGCATGAGACCGAGCAGACGGCCCGCAAGGAGCAGGATGCCGAGGCTCTGGAAGAGCAGTTGGACGAAGGTCTGGAAGACACTTTCCCGGCCAGCGACCCGGTCGCCGCCACCATCACCTCCATTCCGACAGGCACCGAGCCGCCGCCGAAAGACTGAGAATACGCTCGTTTTGACGAAAAAGGGTGGGTGCATTTTGCGCCCACCCTTCGTTTTTTGTCACCCATGACTTTTTCGGGATTTCCGAAGTTCCCCGTCTTGCTGTATGGAGGCTATGTAAAGTCGGACAGCACGAGGGTAGACGATGGCCTATACTACGTCGTCAGAGGTCAGGATGACGAAGAAGATCGAGAATGACGCAGAGGTCGACGTTCGCTTCGGACGGCGCGTCAATCGTGAAGTCTCGGTCCTGCTGAGCGAAATCGAAAAAGAACCGGTGCCGGACAGACTTCTGCAACTGGCGCAGGAACTGCAAAAGGCTCTCTCGGACAAGTTTCCGGCCCAGAACTCCTGATCAGTCGAGCTGCGTCGACACGATCGTGTCCACCCTGACCAGCCCTTCGACCACGCCTCGCTCGCCGGCGTTCGGATATTTTCCACTGTCGTCAAGAATGACCGTATAGAGCTTTTCGCTCCGGAATGGACTTGCCATGTCGGTGGACGTGCCCTCCGCCGGCAGTGCATCCACGTCGGTAAAATCAAGCTCTGCGCTGTTTGCGACAAGCCGCGCGTCACCGGTGCTCCTGGCGCGGACAATCACCTCGCCCTGCGGGGGGCGGTTTTCCCAATGCGGGTCGTCGGGCGACGCGATGGGAACCAGCCTGTAGATCTGCAATTCTTCCTGCACATTCACCTCCATACTTCAGCGCTCAAACGCACCGGCGGCGCAGGGAGTTCCCGTGCATCATCCCTCGGAACTTTGCCGGCGACTTCGGGTTCGGACGGCGACAGTCAATCGGAGCCCGTGATGGAAGATCCCTCCCGTTGCCGCCATCTTTGCGTCGACATGCAGCGCATGTTCGCGGAGGATACGCCGTGGAACGTCCCGTGGATGCAGCGTGTCCGCGAAGGTGTCGCGGTCCTCGCCGCCACACATCCGGCGGAGACGATTTTCACCCGTTTCGTTCCGCCGGTGGACAGCGCCGACGTGCAGGGCACCTGGCGGACCTACTACGAGAAGTGGCCGATGATGACCCGTCAGGCGCTGGGCGACGACATGGTCGACATCCTGCCGGAACTGCGTGCCCTGGTGCCGCCTGCAATGGTCTTCGACAAGCCGATCTATTCCCCCTGGCTCGACGGACGGCTGCACGTTTTCCTGCAGAAACAGGAGGTCAGCACTTTGGTCATCTCCGGCGGTGAAACCGACGTCTGTATCATGGCTGCCGTCATGGGCGCGGTGGATCTGGGATATTCGATCATTCTGCTGAGGGATGCCATGTGCAGCACCTCGGATCAGACGCATGACGCGTCGCTTGCGGTTTTCGGGACCCGCTTCTCGACCCAGATCCGCATTTCCACGGTCCAGGAAGTGCTTGCCTGGTGGCGTTAGGGGAACCTTTCCCGGCAGCGAACTGTTTTGTTCACAAGGCATATCCGAGAAAGGAAACACCATGAAACACGAAGAGCCGAAAACGGGCCGCCCGGGTGAAACCTCTCAGTGGCCACGCTGGGAAGGGCCCGCCGAAAATCGCCCCAGCGGATACATGCAGGGCGAGACGAACATCTTTGCGGAAGAACCCGACCAGCAGAAACACCGCGGAACCGCTCCCGCCAACTATGACGACCGACCCGACGGGCAGGTTGAGACGGCCGTCAACGAGGCGTTGACCCAGGATGCCATGCTTGATCCGAGCGGCATCGTCGTTTCGGTGGAGCGTGGCCAGGTCACGCTCGCTGGAACGGTTGCCAGCGACGCCGACCGGCAGCGGGCGGAAGAATGCGCCCGGACCGTTCATGGCGTCAACGGATGCAACAACAATCTGACGGTTTCGGCTGCGCGCTGACGCTGCCAACCCAACGAAAGGAAAACCAATGGCCGATAAAATATGGTTCATCGTGGTGGCCTTGGGTCCGGTCCTGCTGGGCTGCATCATCGCCTACGCGCTCATGCGCCGGCGGCGTCTGAACACCACGGAAGTCGTCGAACAGAAGGAAGCGATGGAACAGCTTTACGACAAGCCGGAAGGTGGTCGGGAGCCGACATTTCATCAGCGTTGAGGCGGCGCGGGTGGCGGAACTTTTTGTCATCCGCCCCGTTAGACCCGCCGGAAACACCCCACGCCAAAGTGTGACATCAGGAGAGTAATGATGGCTGACAAGACCCTCAACGATCTGTTCTACGAGACCCTCAAGGACATCTACTACGCCGAGCGGCAGATCCTCAAGGCACTGCCGAAAATGGCCCGTGCCGCCCAGGACGAGAAGCTGAAGGAAGCATTCAAGGCCCATAAGGACGAAACCGAGGGCCAGATCGATCGCCTCAAGCAGGTCTTCGAAATCATCGGCAAGCGCGCCCAGGGCAAGACCTGCGACGCCATCGAAGGCATCATCTCCGAAGGCGAAGAGATCATGGAAGAGTTCAAGGGCACGTCCGCTCTCGACGCCGGTCTCCTGGCTGCAGCCCAGGCTGTGGAGCACTACGAGATCAGCCGCTACGGCACGCTTTGCGCCTGGGCCGAACAGCTGGGGATGAAGGATGCCGCCAAGCTCCTGAAGGAGACGCTTGCGGAAGAAAGCGCCACCGACGAGAAGCTGACCGGCCTGGCGAAGACCGCTGTCAATTCGGCTGCCCAGAAGGCCGCCTGAATGCAATAAGGGCGGTGCATTGCACCGCCCTGTCACCTTGAAGCCCGGCTCGAGCCGGGCTTCTTGTCATCCCAGCCGGGAAGCCTCTTTGGTGATGGCGGTCGCGAACGGCAGCATCTCGCCGTTCAGGCCCTGAAGACGGAACACCCGCTTGCGGGCATCGTGCATCACCTGAATCTTCGCAGCCTCGACGGCCAGTTCATAGGTATGAAACGAGCAATCGGATTCGATCCCGTTGAGGATATACGTCCACCCCGCCGGATGGGGTACGATGTCGCAATATTTGTCCATGGTTTTAGTCCTCCCTTCGGTCCCTGAACGCGGCTTTTGTGCGAAAGTTCCGGCTGGCGGACGAATGTCTGGAGTGTCCCGGAATTATTTGGTCAGCCGCTGGAACTTCGCCTTCCTCTATCCGTTTTCCAACGGGCGAATGGAGACGAGTATGGCGGAACACGAAGACGAATGGATCAGGCAGCGCGCGTATGCCCTTTGGGAACAAGAGGGTCGCCCATCCGGCAGGGATGCCGAGCATTGGGAGCAGGCGAGGCAGGAACACGGCGCAGCCGCTTCGAAAACAGCAACTTCCCCTTCTGAAAAATCAGGCAAGCTAGCAGGCAAGACGAAACCGTCGGCATCGGCCGACGCGGCTCCTGCATCTGGTGCGGCCGCCAAGAAGCCCTCCTCGAAAGGCTCCGGCGAAAAGAAGTCCGCAGCCAAGCGCACGGGCAAACCGACCGCCGGAAGCTGATTTCGACTTCCCCTGAACGTAAAGCCGTGGCCAATCTGCCGCGGCTTCACGCATTTTCCCATTGTCTGGATGTTGAAACGTGAGCGACGAGCCGATTCTGCCTTCGCGCTGGAACGTTGGCGCCACGTCGATGGTTGAACCAAGAATTGACCACATGACGCAAGGTGCCATGATGAACGCCACCGTCCCCTGGGTTTCTCCCCGCCAAGACCGGGCCATACAGACCACAGTCCGTACCATGAGAAGGAGGCAGAGCGCTTTGTCGATGAAGGTGCTTTCCGTAACGTCTGAAGTTTTTCCGCTCGTGAAGACAGGCGGCCTCGCAGACGTCACCGGGTCCCTGCCGAAGGCCCTGGAGCCTCTGGGAGTAGAGACGACCACGCTTCTGCCTGGCTATCCCACCGTGATGAAACAGCTGGCAAACCCTTTGCCGCTTCTCGTTTTCGACGATCTGCTGGGAGAACGCGCCACCCTTTTGCACGTGCAGATGAATGGCCTCAATCTCCTGGTCCTGGATGCGCCGACACTCTACGATCGGCCCGGCGGCCCCTATGTCGATGATGCGGGTAACGACCATCCGGACAACTGGAAACGGTTTGCAGCGCTCAGTCTCGCCGGTGCGGAAATTGCGGCCGGCGCCTTGCCGGGCTGGCAGCCTGATCTGGTCCAGACGCATGATTGGCAGTCAGCACTGACCTCGGTCTACATGCGCGAGATGGGCCTCTCCGTCCCCAGCGTCCTGACGATCCACAACATCGCCTTTCAGGGACAGTTTTCGGCTGGCCTGCTGCCGGCGCTCGGTCTGCGCACCGACCTCTATTCCACCGATTGCCTGGAGTATTTCGGCGACATCAGTTTCCTCAAGGGCGGGCTGCAGATGGCGGACGCCATCACCACCGTCAGCCCGACCTATGCTCGCGAGATCCTCACCCCCCGATTTGCGATGGGAATGGACGGCGTGCTCAACGAGCGCGTCTCCGTGCTGCGCGGCATCGTCAACGGCATCGATCTCGACATCTGGGATCCGGCCACGGATCCTCATCTTCCCTCGACCTACAATTCCTCCAGTCTCCGTCGCAAGCGCGAGAACCGCGCCGTGCTGACCGAAAGGTTCGGCATCGACGGCAACGACGACGGCCCGATCTTTTCTGCGGTGAGCCGTCTCACCTGGCAGAAGGGCATGGACATGCTGGCGGAGACTGCCGACGAGGTGATCTGGAGCGGTGGCAAGGTCATCGTCTTCGGCCGCGGCGATCCCGCGATCGAGCGGCAACTGCTGGAAGTGGCAAGTCGCCACCCCGGTCGGATGGCGGTTCACATCGGCTACGACGAGCCGACGGCGCACCTGATCCATGGGGGATCGGATGCGATCGTCCAGCCTTCCCGTTTTGAGCCCTGCGGCCTCACTCAGCTCTATGCCCTCCGCTACGGCTGCGTCCCGGTGGTATCGCGCACCGGCGGCCTCTCGGAAACCATCATCGACGCCAACGACGCGGCAATGTCGGCACGGGTGGCGACGGGGTTCCAGTTCCACCCGGTCACCACGGACGGACTGCGGATGGCGCTCCGGCGGGCGATTCAGGCCTACGAAAACCCGAAGCAATGGGCGAGATTGCAAAACCAGGGAATGAAGGCGAAGTTCTCCTGGGAGCGGAGCGCACAGCAGTATGCGGCGGTCTACGCCAGCCTCACCAAGAAGTCGGCAAACGCGCCGGCCGATGGCGGACGCCGGATGGCGTTCTGAACAAGTACGGCATGTAGCGGCGCCTTTTCCTGGTTCATCGCACAAAAAAAACCGGCCACATGGCCGGTTTTTTTTCGATTTGCAGCAAGTGAGTGTCAGGTTCGCCGCAGGATGACGAGCGTGCGCCCCTCCAGATCGAAGTCCGTATCCTGCTCGACCTCGTCACCCCTCTGCAGGGGATCGGCTGTCGTCAGCTCCAGTATCCATTTGCCTTCCCCGATCTTTGGGATATGGAACGGTACTGAGCCCTCGAACGGGTTGAACAGCACGAGCACGTTGTGCCACACGCCTTCCTGCTCATCGAGATCAGGACGCGTCAGGTTCAGGCCGATGGTGCCGCCTTCCTGCCAGTGCTCCGGAAGCTGCTCGCCACCGCCGGCGTTGAACCAGTGCACCTCCATGCCGTCCCGCCAGCTGTCACGGTGGAAGATCGGCTGAGACTGCCTGAGCGCAATGATTGCCCGCGTGAACTCGCGAAGGTCCTCGTTGCTTGGCGGCAGGCCTTCCCACTGAACCCAGGAGATTTCGCTGTCCTGACAGTAGCCGTTGTTGTTGCCCATCTGGCTACGGCCGAACTCGTCACCGGCCAGCAGCATGGGCGTGCCATGCGACAGGAAGAGCGTCGACAGGAAATTGCGCTTCTGGCGTTCGCGGACGGCATTGATCTCCGCGTCGTCTGTCGGGCCCTCTGCACCGTAGTTGTAGCTGCGGTTGTCGTTGTGGCCGTCGTTGTTGTCTTCGCCGTTCGCGTCGTTGTGCTTCTCGTTGTAGGAAACGAGATCGTTGAGCGTGAAGCCGTCATGGGCCGCAACGAAGTTGACGCTCGCCCACGGGCGCCGGCCGCGCAGGTCATAGATGTCGCCGGAGCCCAGCAGACGCGCGGCAAAATCGTTGGCGACGTTGTCGCCCTTCCAGTAGTCGCGGATGGTGTCGCGATACTTGTCGTTCCATTCGGCCCAGCCCGGCGGAAAACCGCCGACCTGGTAACCGCCCGGACCGATGTCCCAGGGCTCGCCGATCAGCTTGACCCGCGACAGGATCGGGTCCTGTGCGATCGCATCGAAGAAGCCGCCGCGCTCGTCGAAGCCTTCCGGCTCCCGACCGAGGATGGTGCCGAGGTCGAAGCGGAAACCGTCGACCTCCATGTGCTGGACCCAGTAGCGCAGCGAGTCCAGAACCATCTGCAGGACGCGCGGATGCGACGTGTTGACGGTATTCCCGGTGCCCGTGTCATTGATGTAGTAGCGATGCTGGTCGGTCAGCGTCCGGTAATAGGAGAAGTTGTCGATGCCCTTGAAGGAGAGCGTCGGACCAAGCTCGTTGCCTTCCGCCGTGTGGTTATAGACCACATCCAGAATGACCTCGAGGCCGGCATCATGGTAGTTCCGGACCATCTCCCGGAAACCGTCGTAGCCGCGCGGACCGTAGTAGCGGGACGCAGGCGCGAAGAAGCCGAGGGTGTTGTAGCCCCAGAAATTATGCAGCCCCTTTTCGAGCAGGTGCTGGTCGTCCGGGAAGTAGTGGACCGGCATGAGTTCGACGGAGGTGATGCCGAGGCTCTTGATGTAGTCGATGCTGGCCTTGTGCCCCATGCCGTCGAACGTTCCCCTGAGGTCCAGGGGAATGGCCGGGTTCAGCTGCGTGAACCCCTTCACATGGGTTTCATAGACAATGGTCTTCGGCCAAGGAACGTTGGGGCGGATAACCGTATTCTGCTCATGACCATTGGTATCTATGACGCGGCCCTTCGGCGTGAACGGTCCGCTGTCACGTTCGTCGAACGTCAGGTCCTTGTCTTCGTGCTGGAGGTCGTATCCGAAATGGGCTTCGTTCCACTCGACCTCGCCGACCAGTTCCTTTGCGTAAGGATCGATCAGCAGCTTGTTCGGGTTGAACCGGTGGCCGGATTCCGGATCAAACGGGCCATGGACACGGTAGCCATAGAGCATGCCGGGCTTCAGTCCGGGCACATAGCCGTGCCAGACCTCGTGGGTGTACTCGGGAAGCTCGAGACGACCGATTTCGATCTTGCCGCTGCTGTCGAAGAGGCAGAGTTCCACCCGTTCGGCGTGCGCCGAGAACAGGGCGAAGTTCGTCCCCTCGCCATCATAGGTCGCGCCGAGCTGTTCCCAGCTACCCGATGAGATCGTGAAGTTGTTATTTTTGGTATCCATGCGTCACCCCTGTGCGGAACCCACTAACAATGGGGCGGCGCAACATTCGTTCCTTCGGGTGCAGGCGATTTATCGTTTTTCGGTGCCGGTCGGGGAATCGTCGACGGGCGATTGGCCGCCGGTTCCGGTCTGCGGTGTCGGGTCGCGATCCGTGGGAGCTGTGCCCTGTGTATCGATGGGCGTGTTGTCGATCGGATCATTGGTGCTGCTCCCCTCCTCGCTGCAGGCAGCCAGAAATGCGACCATCGAAATCGTAAGCAGTACGCGCATCATGTTCATCGTCTCCATTAATCCTATGCGGCGGAAGCCCGGCGCCTGGCGTCCAGCGCAACCACCTTTTCCACCGCCGCAACATCCTCCGAAGAAGTGACGGGTACCGGGTCGCCTGCCACCGCCGCCAGCACCTCCGGCGAAAGCGCGCCGTTGCGGATCACATATTCCAGTGCTTCCCGCGTCTGCCGCTCGGCCTTCAGCTGCGCGTAAAGCGCGAGAATCAGCCTGTCGCGGACGTCGCGCTCGCTCGGTCGTTCGCTGGACTTCGCAGGGTCACTCACGGACATCACTCCATTCTTCAGGTCGGTAAACTTAGGCGCCCCGCCATTGTTCCCTTTCCCGATACGCGCCTATTTATTGCCAAACGGGTACAGAGGGAGAAGAGAGCCATGACCGCACTGACCACAGAGGAGCTCGAAGGGCGCCTCAGCGCGCACCGGGAGCTGATGATCGACATGCTGGCCGCCATGATCGGCGGCGCGGTCACAACGGACCGGTTCCTGTCACGACTGCGCGACGACGCCACCTACAAGGATCACGAGGAAGATCCGGGGGTAATTCCGGGCGACGGATTTGCCATTGCCAATGCCGCGGCGCGAGAGCTTCGGACCGTGCTGGAAGCGGCCCGGGCCAGGGCTGCCGCAGACAAAGGTTAAACTTTCTTCACATTTAAGGCGCACGTGTCATCTTTATGTCCATTCTGTGGAACATGATCCCCCCGGAGGCCGTTCATGGAGCAGGCCAACAACGGAGGCAGTCATGGTCAGGGAATGGGTCGAAGCAGCGGGTCTGGTGATGGTTGTCGCCGCTTGCTACATGATGGTCGTGCCGATCTGAAGCCGACAAGGCAGCGGCTCAATCGGGCCGCTGCGCGAAGTATGCGGCCGCAGCCGCAATATCATCCTCTTGCAGATTTTTCGCCGCCTCGGTCATCAGGTGGCTGTACGACGTCCCGCCTCGCACGCCTTCGGAAAACAGGCGAAGCTGTTGCTCGAGATAGGGACCGCTCTGCCCCGACAGTTTCGGATAGACCGGATTTGCACCGGGCTTCTCGTGGCAGGACAGGCACGCGGGGATCTTGTCCTCCGGTCTTCCCCGTTCAGCCAGCACCCTCCCCCGTTCGACCAGCGCCGGGTCGACTGACGGTGCCGGGCGCTCGGCGCGCTGCTGGCCCGCGTAGTAGCTGGCAAGTTCCGCAAAGGAATCCTCCTCAAGCGTGCCGATGGCCGCCTGCATGATTCCGCTTGCGCGTTCGGAATTGACGTAGGCCTTCAGGCTTTCCAGCAGATAGGCTTCCGACTGGCCGGCAAGGTTGGGAATGAGGCTTCCGGAGGTCAGCTTCTGCTGGCTGTGACAGCTCTCGCAGGTGAGCGGCAGACCTCCCACTTCCCCTTCCATCGGAGGCTCATGAAGGCCCGAGAGCTGGTAGTAGCGGGCGTCATCCATCTCTGGCAGTTCGCGCAGGAAGGCGACCATCGCCCAGACCTCGTCAGGCCGCTGCTGGGTCGGCCAGGACGGCATGCCGGTAAAGCGCACGCCGTGCTGGACGATCTGGAACAGCTGCTCGTCCGTCCAGGACGGCACCACCGTCTGAAGGTCGGGCGGCGACGGCAGCATCGACAGCGAAACATCGGAGCGCGGGCGTGCCGGAGATCCGTGGCACATGGCGCAACCGATCTCGTAGTGCCCGGCCGCCGGCGGCAGCAGGGCGGGGTCGTCGAGCGGCGGAGCCTCGACCGAGAGCGCAGCCGTGCGGACGGAATTGCGCATCACCCAGTGCAGGAACCAGTCGGTCACCGCCCAGTGCCCGGAACTGGCGCCGATACCGATGATACCGGACCAGCCGATGAGAAGAGCCAGGAAGGGAGCCGCGACGAGAGCCGCCAACAGGTATTTCCAGCGGATGATCAAGGTCGACCTCCAGACGGGGTGGATGGCTCCAGCGTCGTTGCGAGCAGGGTAACCCCGCCGAGAAGATAGACGATGGCACCGACCAGCAACATCACCACGCCGCCCGCCTGCTGGTCAACAGCGGCGCTCAGCGGCACGCCGAAGCAGGAGACATCGGCACTGCCATAGAGCGGCCGGGGCGAGAGCGCCAGCAGCGCACCGAGCAGGGTCATGTGCATGGAGGTAAACAGCAATCCAAAGGTACCGGCAAGCCGCCGCCCCTCCCGCCCGTCGAGCGCTCCGCCGAGACACGACAGCCAGAGCAGCACGCCGGCGGCGAGAAAGCTCGCCTGCTCGAGCGCGGTTACCAGCCAGGATGCTTCCGCCAGTGCGCGCGCCGCCGGGAGATGCCAGCCCCAGACCGCGACCAGCTCGACCATGGACGCCAGCACCGGCGTGAACCAGGGCCAGCGGATCGTCAGGTCGTACCGCGAACCGGAAAGGCCAAGCGCAATCAGCGGCGCCGCGCCGGCGACCACGCCCATATGGACAATCATGTGGATCGAGAAGGAATCCCGCTCCCCGAACGCCAGTATCCCCAGCCAGAGAACCGCCAGCAGCAGCAGTCCGGCGACCAAGGCAGCCTTCTTCATAGGTGGCACCCCGCGATGAAGATCAGCGGGATCGCCGTGTAAAACACAGCGACGAAGCTCAAGCCGGAGAGAAGCAGTGTGGCGAAACCCTGGAACCGGCGGCGGTCGCGGTCGGTTGGTCCGGAGTGGGGTGGCTCACCCGATCCAAAGCCCCACTGCCGCCAGGCAAGGTAGGCCGACAGCACGATCATCGCCAGCGCCAGCAGCGTGAACAGGCCGAGCGCCAGCCGCACGTGGTCGAAGTCGACGTCCCAGACGAGAGCCTTCTCGCAATAGATGGCGACGGCGACATAGCAGATGACGAAGTGCCCCGCCCACACCACGGGGGCCGTAAACAAGGTCCACAGCGTCTCGACTTCCGCAGGCAACAGACGCTTCATGGCTTCACCTCACCACCGGAAACAGGCCGATGACGCCAAAGGCGACAAGCGCCGTGATCGTCAGGAAGTGCCAATAGAGCATGACATTGGTGATGTCCTGATCGTAGCGCGCCGTCATGATGCCGGCAAAGCTGCGGGCCAGGCAATAGAGTTGCATGATGCAGCCGACCCCCGCATGCACGACCGTCCAGATGGCGATGATCCAGACGGTGGCCGGATAGACGTGAGCCGTGGGCTGCATCCCGTGGACATAGGGACCGAGGAGACCCGCGACGGAGGCGGCCACCGTCACCACGAAAGCGGCAACAATCGCAGCCCGCGCCCCGCCGATCCTGTCGGCCCGGTTCAGGGAGCGCGCGGCCAGCATCAGAGCCCAGGACACCAGGAAGAGGCCGATGGCGACCAGAGGCCAGAACATCCCCGGCCCTTCGAGGCCATTGGTGAAATCGCTGTGGATGGTCCAGTAGAAGAAATAGCCGAAGATGAGGCTGGCAAAGGCGGTGCCGTCGCCGACCATGGTGATGAACATCGCCCACCAGCCGACGGAGGCAGGACCGGACACGTAGATCGGCAGGCGCTCACCCATCCCGACATCCATATCTGGCGCCTCGGGAATCTCCGCCGTCCCCGTCCAGAGCCAGTAGAGGATGGCCATGAGGGTGAGAATGCCGCAGACGATGGTCACCGCCCACCAGTGGAACGTCAGGGCGATGAAGACCCCACCGAGGGCAACGGCTGCAATGATCGTGACATACGAGGTGCCTCCAACCCGCAGACACTGGATCGGCTTGGCATCCAGAACGGAGGTCACCAGCGTCTCGCGGCGCCCCGACTTGGCATCCGGCAGATAAAAACGTGCTGCCTCGATGTCGTTCTGCAGATTGGGCTGGTCCCAGATCGGATAGCGGCTGGTGATGATCGGGACGGATCGCATCCCCCAGTTTTCCTCGGGATCATTCGTCCACTCGAGCGTGCCGGCCCTCCAGGGGTTGAGGTCACCGAGCTTGGTCTTGGGCCGGAAGATGTCGGCGACGACGGTCAGCACGCCTGTCGCGAAGATAAAGGCACCGATCGTCGAGATCAGGTTGAACCAGTCCCAGCCGATGTCGCCCGGATAGGTGAACACCCGCCGCGGCATGCCGCGCAACCCGGAAAAATGCATCGGGAAGAAGGCGATGTTGAAGCCCGTGAACATCAGCCAGAAGGCGACCTTGCCCCAGGCGTCGCTCAAGCGCCGCCCGGTCACGAACGGATAGTAATAATAGATGCCCGCAGCGACCGGAAACAGCATGCCGCCGATCAGCACGTAATGCAGATGGGCGACGATGAAATAGGTGTCGTGTGCCTGCCAGTCGAACGGCACCAGTGCCACCATCACGCCGGTCAGCCCGCCGATCACGAAGATGACGAGCCCGCCGGCGCCAAACAGCATGGGCACCGAGAAGATCACACGACCCGCCAGCATGGTGGCGATGAAGACGAAGATCTGCACGCCGGTCGGGATCACCACCGCCTCCGAGGCTGCCGAGAAGAAGGCGAGCGAGATCTGCGGCAGGCCGGTCGCGAACATGTGGTGGACCCAGAGCCCGAAACTGAGAAAGCCCGTTCCCACGGCCGCCAGCACGATCCAGGAATAGCCGACGATCGGCCGCTGCGCGAATGTCGGAACGATCATAGCCATCAGCGCGATGGCCGGCAGGAAGATGATGTAGACTTCGGGATGCCCGAAGATCCAGAAAAGATGCTGCCAGAGGAGCGGATCCCCGCCCCTTGACGCATCGAAGAACGGCCAGTCGAACATCCGCTCCATTTCGAAGAGCAGATCGCCGGCGATCAGCGGCGGGAAGGCGAAGAGGATCATGCCCGCAACGATCAGCAGGTACCAGGCAAACATCGGCATCAGGTTGATGCGCATGCCCGGCGCCCGGCATTTCATGATACCGACGATGATCTCCACCGCAGCGGCGATGGACGCCACCTCGATGAAGGACAGGCCGAGCAGCCAGATGTCGGCGCCGATGCCGGAATATTCCTCCTTGGTCGCGAGCGGCGGATACATGAACCAGCCGGCGTTCGGCGCCGAGTTGAAGAAGATCGAGCCGCAGACGAAGACCCCGCCGATCAGGAAGCTCCAGAAGCCGAAGGCCGAAAGCCGCGGAAACGGCAGTTCCCGTGCGCCGAGCATCGACGGCAGCAGGTAGATGGCGATCGCCTCGAAGATCGGCACGGCAAACAGGAACATCATCACCGTGCCATGAAGGGTGAAGGCCTGGTTGAAGAAGTCAGCGCTCAGGAAATCGTTGTTGGGCACGGAAAGCTGCAGCCGCACGAGCAGCGCCAGAACGCCGGCGAAAAGCATGAAGGTGAAGGCCGTGACGCCGTACCACATGCCGATCTCGCTGTTGTTCACGGACGTCCAGTAGCGCCATCCGCCAGGCGTCTTCCACACCTTGCGCAGGCGCTCCTCCTGCGCAACACGTTCTTCCGGAGAGAAATCGCCGAGTGCGTTCGTCATTCCAGCCCCTTCAGATAAGCAGCAATCGTCTCGACCTCGCCTTCCGGCAGCATCGCGAAGGACGGCATGTGCACCCCCGGCTTGATCTCTTCCGGGGAGCGGATGAAGCGTGCGATATTGTCCTGCGTATTTGGAAGCGTACCGGCTGCGATCGAACCCCGCGCGCCCAATGCCGTCAGATTGGGACCGATCTTTCCGTCCGCTTGCGTTCCCGCGATCGTATGGCAGGCGCCGCACCCATGGCGAAGGAAGAGGCCGAGCCCGTCCGCCCCGGACGACCCATCGGCCGCCAGCCGCTGCTGCAGCCAGGCGTCGAAGACCTCAGCCTCCAGCACTTCCACCGTAAAGGCCATCAATGCGTGCGAAGCGCCGCAGAATTCGGCGCAGACACCACGATAGACACCGGCTTTCGAGGCCTCCAGCGCAATGCGGTTGATGCGTCCGGGTATCACGTCCATCTTGCCGCCGAGCGAGGGGATCCAGAAGGAGTGAATGACGTCCGGCGCGTGGAGGGAGAAGAGCACCCGCTCTCCCACAGGCATGATGATCTCGTTCGCCGTCTCGAGAAGAACGCCGCCGGACGCGTCCAGGTATCTCACCCGCCACCAGAACTGTTCTCCGGTCACCTCGATCTGCCGAAGCCCGCCCTCTTCTCCGGGGGCCGTCCAGGGCCGCATGTTGGGCAACAGCCAGACCGCATAGGTGAGCAGAGCTCCGAGGATGAAGACCGGACCGACCGCCCCACAGAGAAGGATCACCCAGCCTGCCGTTCGCTCCGAATGCGGCTCTCTTCTGACGCGCGTCGCGTAGAACAGCGTGCCGACCACGCCGACCCAGATCGCCGCGCCGCCGACAAGCATGACGTAAAAGAGCGTCGCGACATCTTCGGCTTCAGGACCGGCCGGATCAAGCGCGGATTGAATTCCGGAACAGGAAGAGAGAGCCACGCTCAAAAGGAACACGAGAGCAACCGCCCGCGGTCTCGCATGCGAACGCGGAGAGTCAGAACAAGTCTTTCCTTGGTGGGCCAGCCGGAACGGCGGCAGTGATGTGCCCTTCAATCGACCCCTCTTGCCTGCAGGCTGCTTCCCCTCCGCGGCTGGGCCGCGACCGGTGAAAACACCGCGACGGCATTTTTGTTCCATCACCCTGGATAAAAACTTCGAGCGGGGACAGCAGGCAGGTGGAACGAATGGTGCCTGAAGGGGTTCTTTCAAGACGGGCGGCGGCCCTTTCAAGCGAAAGGAAGAGACGATGCAGAGCATTCTTCGGCGGTTTTTCGCCAGGTTCGGTCTGTCTCGTGGGGATCTTGGGAAACCCGATCATCCGCAGGACGTGCAGGTGCTGGTTCCTGAAGCGGTGGAACTTCCCCTTCCCCGAAAGCCTCAGGACGAGATCAGCGTGCCTGCATCGATCAATGGGCGGGATCTGACGAGCGGACGCCTCTAGCGTCCGTAATAAGCATACAATTAGATATTAGGAGTTCAACAATGGCTGACATTAAGTCTTCATCCATTCTCATCCTCGCCACCGATGGCTACGAACGTTCGGAACTGCGCGTGCCTCTCGACGACCTGCGCAAGCAGGGCGCGAACGTGAAAATCGCGTCACCCAAAAGCGGCCAGATCAAGAGCTGGGACGAAACCGACTGGGGCGACAGCGTCGACGTCGATCTGCTCGCGTCCGACGTCAACGTCGAGGATTTCGATGCCATCGTCCTGCCTGGCGGCCAGATCAACCCTGACGTCCTGCGCACGGACGAAGATGCCATGCGGGTCGTCCGCGACTTCGTAAAGAGCGGCAAGCCGGTGGCGGCGATCTGCCATGCCCCCTGGCTCCTGGTCGAGGCGGATGCGCTGCGCGGCCGCAAGGCAACCTCCTACCCGTCGATCAAGACGGACGTGCGCAATGCCGGCGCCAACTGGGTCGACGAGGAAGTGGTGGTCGACAACGGCATCATCACATCGCGCTCGCCGAAGGATCTCCCGGCATTCGTGGCCAAGATCATTGAGGAAGTGAAGGAAGGCCGGCACGACCGCCGCGCCGCCTGATCACATCTTCTTGGTGGTGGCCGCACCGCTTGACGGTGGTGCGGCCACCACCGCTTCCGCGGAAGACTTGAGAAAGGTCAGCAACCGTTTCTCATCTGCCCGAAGACGTCTGGACGGCCCACCGTCTGACTGCTCCGCGAAGATTTTCTCCAGCCCCGAAGCATCTTCTGCCAGCGACAGGATCGCCGGATGGACATAGCTTGAGCGGCAGACCGCTGGCGTGTTGTGCAGCGCCTCCGAGGCGGCATGGCAGATCAGCTTGATCTTCGGCTTCTGTCCGTCCTTCACCGCCCGCAAGACCGCCGAAAATCCGGCGAGGCTGCCGCCCCAGGTTCGAAAGGTCTTGGCCGACACTGGAAAGCCCGCGATTTCGGCCAGATAGGCATTCAGACGTCCGGAATCGACGGGGTGCGGCGTGCCGTGCTCGTCGGGCCAGGAGAAAAGCTGGCGGCCCGGCAGGTCCGCAATCTCCTCGAAGATCCGCTGAAGGCGCGGATGCTTGAGCGTGTGGCTGACCTTCTTGCCACCCTTCGCCGTAAAGCGTAGAACGACGGCTTCACCGGAAAGCTTCATGTGGCGCTTCAGCAGCGTCGTGGCGCCGTAGGTCTTGTTTTCCTTCGCGTAGGCCCGGTTGCCCACCCGCAGGTGCGCGGCATCCATGAGCGCCACGATCGCGGCAAGCACGGCCTCCGGATTGTCGAGGCCGAGCGCCAGATCTTTTTCGACCCGTCGACGGATCCGCGGCAGCACCTCGCCGAAGCGGACGAGCTGGTCGAACTTCAGTTCGCTGCGATGGCTCTGCCAGTCCGGGTGGTAGCGATACTGCTTGCGCCCGCGGGCATCAAAACCGGTCGCCTGGAGATGCCCCCGCGGATCGATGCAAATCCAGACATCCCTGTAGGCCGGCGGCAGGCCAAGCGCTGCAATCCGGCGCTTCTCCTCCGGATCGGTCAGCAGTTCGCCATTGGGCAGCCGGTAGCAGAACCCGCGACCAGCCCGGAGTCGTTTGATGCCGGGTTCAGTATTGCAGACATAGGTAAGACCTATAGCCTTCAGGGATTGATGGTCGAGAGCAGAGAAAGCTGAGACATCCATGGGCCTAAGAACGACGATCACTTCGCTTCGTTCCGAGGCGCGGCGTCATCATCCCATCAACTCTTGCACGGCCTCTCCCGGTCCCCTTTCAAAGGCTTCCCGCGGCGCGATCAGCGTCCAGAGAAAACCCGACGCGCGGTATTGGATGTCAACCTGCCCTCCGAATGCCGCTGCGGCATGCCGCTTGATGATCGTCGTGCCGAAACCGGTACGGGAAGGTTCTATCGCCGGAGGTCCGCCGAACTCTTCCCAGGTCAGTCTCAGGAGAGAGGCGGGATCTGTCGGATCGTCCTGCTGCCAGCGAACCTGCACTTTCCCCTGTGGCACGGAGAGCGCGCCGTACTTGAGCGAATTGGTGGCCAGCTCATGCAGCACGAGACCGAGGTTCTGGACAGCCTCCGCCCTGAGCGGAAAGTCGTCTCCTTCGAGCTCGACCCGGTCGGCGGCTTCGGCGAACGGCTCCATCTGGATCGTGATCAGACGCTTCAGCGGGACGCCTACCCACTGCTCGCTTGCAAGGGCTTCGATCGACTTGCCCAGCCCCTGAAGCCGGGCGGAAATCGCCCGCTGAAAGTCCTCCATCGTCCCTTCCTGACGCGCCAGCTGCCGCATCATCGCCTGCACGAGTGTCAGGATGTTCTTTGTGCGATGCACCAGCTCCTGGAGGATCAGATGCATCCTGTCCTCCGCCTGGCTCCGGTCGAACGAGGCATTGGAGAGCGCAATCGAGATTTGGCTGGCCTCGCGGATATGGGTCTCGACGGGCGGCACGATCTGCCCCTTGCCGATGCTATCGGCCATCGCGGCAATCTGCCGGATCGGGATTCTCAGCTGGCGGGCTATCAGGTAGCCGCACAGCATTCCGATCCCGAGAAAGATCAGGCTGCCGACGATCAGCTGGCGCGAGGTCCGGATGATGGCCGACTGCGCGGTGTCGATCGGCCCCCAGACCACCGCCTTCCAGTTGGAGCCCAGGACCTGCGCATAGCCGTAGATCTGCCGTGGCCCCTCCCCGACATCCTCGATGGTCCCATTGATGCCGGTCATCAGCCGCACCGTATCTTCATGGAAGGCGCTGATCGGCGAAGTCTTGCTTGCCCCGATGGAGGTGATGATTTTGCCCGCTCCGTCGGTGATCGCGACCGACCATTGCGGTGGAAGCGCATCCGGCGAAATCAGCTTCTGCAGTTCGGACGCATTCTGCGTCACCACGAGAGCAGCAGCCCCGGAACTGCGCGTCATCTCTTCAGACAGAGGCATCGTCACATTGAACACGAACTGGCCGCTGGTCGCGCCGAAAAACACGTCCGAAACATGCGTTACGCGCGTCTCGAGAGCCGCCTCTAGGGCGGCCGTGTCCGACATCCGGCGAAGTGGGGTGCCGAAGGGTACCCGCGTGTTCAGCAGTTGCATTCCCTCTGCATCGACGGCGAGAACGTAGAGCGCGTTCGACAGGAGGCTTCTCTGCGTGCGTTCATGAAAGGCCCGCAGATTGCCCTCTTCCAGCTCCGGCGATGTCGACAGGATTCGCAGCGTTGTCGTCATATCCTGGAGCGTGCGGTCGACCGACCGCGCCACCATCTGCGCATCGTCGGCCGTATTGACAGCGAGAAGCTCGCTTTCTCTCTGCTCCAGTTCCATCATTAGGAAGATGACGAAAGCCACCAGGGGAATTGCGACAACGGTCGAGAGCGCCACCAGGTACACGCCAATCGAAGCCGTCGGGAACAGGCGTGAAAGCCTCATACCCTCACGCACAGCCCATCGCTCCGACGGCGCTGGACGCAACCGCAGTGGCAGAAAGCTTCATAAACCCACCCTTTGCTAATATAGCACGAGCTCGTTTTAGCCGCTTTTCCCAAAGCGGCCAATAGTTTGATGGGTTACAATGAAAATTCTGGGAGGCGTGCGTTCAGCCGCTCGATTTGGGACACGACGTTCCCCAATCGATTCAACTGCCTGTGTTTGACCGTTCGCAGCGAGCGTTTGACAACGCTATTTCTGATCCGTCGAATGCTCGCCGACGTCGAAATTGGAATCCCATTCGTTGCTCGGCGTCTTCTGGCCTGGAGGTGCCTTGTGTGCCGTACCATCCTCCGAGCCGGTGATGACGGTCGGCTTGGCGCTTGCGACACCCGAACTCTTGCCGCCCGCCTTGACGTTGGCAAACTGCCCCTTGGCATCCTGCTCAATCGTCTCGGCTTTGCTTTTCTTGTCCTGCGTCGTCATCTGTCGCTCCCGGGTTCAACCAGTCGCGCGGCAACAACCGAAATTGGTTTGGCTTGCGCGCACCGTCACCCCCCTCAACGCGTGTCGCGGCACATTCGTTGCGCCGGGCGGAAGCGTTTCGAATCTCGCGTGATCAGAGCAGACGCTCGCCGGAGGTGGGATCGAAGACGACGGCCTTGTCCAAATTGAAGACGAAGGTGAACCGCTCCTTGGGAGCGATCGTCACATCCGCGCGGACACGCGCGGTAAACGTCGTGCCCTGCAGCCTGGCCGTGACGAAGGTGTCCGAACCGGTCGGCTCCACGAGGACGACATCCGCATCGATCCGTGCAATCGCGTCCGCGGTGGGATCGACGAGGCCGGAGTCCGTGATCCCCTCGGGGCGAAGTCCGAGGATGACCTCCCTGCCCTCGACAAGATCGGTGGTGACCGACGAGGGAATGGCAACGACGGCCGAGCCGTCGAAGATGGAAATCTGCCGGACGCCGCTGGTGGAAACGATCTTCCCCTTCAGCATGTTCATCGCCGGCGAACCCATGAAGTCGGCGACGAAGAGATTGGCGGGGCGGTTGTAGATCTCGGCCGGCGTTCCGACCTGCTGGATGGCGCCCTCTTTCAGCACCACGATCTTGGTGGCGAGCGTCATCGCCTCGATCTGGTCGTGCGTGACATAGATGATCGTCGCATCGGTGTTGTGGTGCAGCGACTTGATCTCGGCCCGCATCTCCACACGCAGCTTCGCGTCGAGGTTGGAGAGCGGCTCGTCGAAGAGAAAGACCCGCGGCTGGCGCACCAGCGCCCGTCCCATAGCGACGCGCTGCCGCTGTCCGCCGGACAGCTGGCTTGGACGGCGGTCGAGCAGATGCTCGATCTGGAGCACCTTGGCGACATTGCGGATGGCCTCGGCCCGCTCCGCCTTTTCGACGCCACGCATTTCCAGCGCAAAGCCAATGTTCTCTTCCACGGTCATGTTCGGATAGAGCGCGTAGCTCTGGAACACCATGGCGATATCGCGCTTGGAGGGATGCAGGTCGTTGATCACCTGGCCGTCGACGATGATTTCGCCGGAGGTCAGCGGCATCAGGCCGGCGACGGCATTGAGCAGGGTCGACTTGCCGCAGCCGGAAGGGCCGACCAGAACGAGAAAGCCGCCCTTCTCCAGCTCGATGTTGATGTTCTTCAGAACCTCGTTGTTGCCGATCTTCTTGCTGAGGTTCTTGATCTCGAGAAAGCTCATTGAAGTTATCCCTTGACTGCGCCGGCCATCAGGCCGCGCACGAAATAGCGTCCGGCGACGATGTAGACGAACAGCGTCGGCAATGCCGCGAACACGGCCGCAGCCATGTCGACGTTGTATTCCTTGACGCCGGTGGAGGACGAAACGAGGTTGTTGAGGGCGACCGTCATCGGCGATTCCGCGCCCGACGAGAAGGACACACCAAACAGGAAGTCGTTCCAGATGTTGGTGAACTGATAGATGACGGTGACGACGATGATCGGCCCCGAGCTGGGCAGCAGGATCCGCCAGAAGATCTTGAAGAAGCCGGCGCCATCCATCATCGCCGCCTTGATGAGCTCGTCCGGAAACGCCTCGTAGTAGTTGCGGAAGAACAGCGTCGTGAAGCCCAGGCCATAGACCACATGCACGAAGACGAGGCCGGATGTCGTGTTGGCCATGCCGAAGATGCCGAGCACCCGGGCCATCGGGATGAGGACGGCCTGGAACGGAATGAAGCAGGCAAACAGCATCAGGCCGAAGACGAGCTTGTGGCCCGGGAAGCGCCATTTCGTCAGCACGTAGCCGTTCAGCGCGCCGAGCACCGTGGAAATTAGGACGGCGGGAACCACCATCTTGATGGAGTTCCAGAAGTAACCCTTGATGCCTTCGCAGGTGACGCCGATGCAGGCTTCACCCCAGGCCTTGAACCAGGAATCCAGCGACGGATCGCGCGGCAGGGCCAGCATGTCGCCACCCCGGATTTCCGCCAGCGACTTGAACGAGGTCGTCAGCATCACGTAGAGCGGCAGCAGGTAGATGGCCGCCAGCACAAGCAGCAGCGTGTAGATGACAAGGCGCGTGGTTCGTGCCGAACCGGCGCTGACGGTGTCGCTGGGAGCACTCATGAACGCTTCTCCCGAAGCTCGGAATAAAGATAGGGAACGATGATGGCCGTGATGCCCATCAGCATCATCACGGCGCTTGCCGACCCGACGGCCATCTGGCTGCGGGTGAAGGTGTAGGAATACATGAAGGTCGACGGCAGTTCGGTCGCATTGCCAGGCCCGCCGCCGGTGAGCGCGATGACGAGGTCGTAGGACTTGATCGCCATGTGCGCGAGCACGATGATGGCCGACAGGAAGACCGGACGCAGCATCGGGATGATGATGCGGCGGTAGATCGCAAACGTCGGGGCGCCGTCGATCTGCGCCGCCTTGATGATCTCGCCGTCGATACCCCGCAGGCCCGCCAGGAACATCGCCATGATGAAGCCCGAGGCCTGCCAGACGCCGGCGATCACGATGGTGTAGATCGCCATGTCCGTATTGATCAGCCAGTCGAACTTGAAGCTCTCCCAGCCCAGGTTGTGCATGGTCTTTTCAAGCCCGAGACCCGGGTTGAGGAACCACTTCCAGGCCGTGCCGGTGACGACGAAGGAGAGCGCCATCGGATACAGGAAGATCGGCCGCAGCACGCCTTCGGCGCGGATCCGCTGGTCCATCAGGATGGCGATGGTAAGTCCGATGACGATGCAGAAGCTGATGTAGAGAACGCCGAAGATCGCCAGGTTCTTGATCGCCATGTACCAGCTCGGCTGCGACCACAGATTGTAATAGGCATCGAAGCCGACGATCTCGTAGATCGGCAGGATCCGCGACCGCGTAAACGAGAGATAGACCGTCCACAGGATGAACCCGTAGACGAAGACGAGCGTGATGGCGAAGGACGGCGCAAGCACGATCTTCGGCAACAGGGTGCCCAGGCGATCCTTGTAGGACCGTCGCGACCGCTGCTCTGTCACATAGGGAACGGGTTCGATCGTCGTCATGCGCCACCTCCGGCCAGAAAGCCCGGATCCAAGTTCGAAGTCTGGAGTGAGAAAATGGCCGGGTAGACCCCGGCCATTCATGGTGTCGAGAAGCTCTCGGTTTACTGCGCGGAGGCAATCGCCTGCGGCAGGCGCTCGAGAGCCTGATCGGTGTTGATCTGACCGTTCAGGTGCTGGGTCACGACGTCGAAGATCGCTTCCTTGACAGCCGAAGGCTGGGCATGGCCGTGGGCCATCGAGCCGGCGAGATTGCCGCTCGCAGCAGCTTCCGCCAGATCCTTCATGCCCTTCTTGCCGCAGTCGTCGAACTCGGTGTCCGGAACGTCGGTACGCGCCGGGACGGAGCCCTTCACGGTATTGAAGGCAATCTGGAAAGCCGGATCTTCAACGGCCGAAGCCATCTTCAGCTGGGCGTCGCGCTGGTCGTCACCGACGTCGAACATGACGAACTGGTCGGAGTTGAACAGGACCGAACCCTGGGTGCCCGGGAAGCGCATGCAGACGAAGTCGGTGCCCGGCTTCTTGTCGGCGCGCAGCCATTCACCCTTGGACCAGTCGCCCATCTGCTGGGCGCCGGCATTGCCCTCGATCACGAGCGCCGTCGACAGGTTCCAGTCGCGACCGGAGAAGTTCGGGTCGAAATAGCCGCGAAGCTTGGTCATGTCGTCGAAGACCTGACGCATGGTATCGCTCGAAAGCGCTTCCGCATCCGCTTCGATGACGGCCTTCTTGTAGAAGTCCATGCCGCCGACCGAAAGGACGACCGACTCCCAGAGGGTGCCGTCCTGCCAGGGCTGACCGCCATGGGCGAGCGGCGTGATGCCCTGCTCCTTGAACTTGTCGAGCAGCGCAAACAGCTCGTCCATGTTCTTCGGCTCGGCGCCACCGGCCTTGTCGAGGGCGGCCTTGTTGAGCCACAGCCAGTTCGTCGAGTGGACGTTGACCGGCGCAGCGATCCAGTCGCCATCGAACTTGGAGAATTCCTGGAGGGCCGCCGGAATGACCTTGTCCCAGCCCTGTTCGGCCGCCAGATCGTTCAGGTTGCCGAGAACGCCCATTTCGGCCCAGTCCTTGATGTCGAAACCGAGCATCTGGACGGCTGTCGGCGGATCGCCGGAGGTCACGCGGGCACGAAGCGCCGTCATGGCCTGCACGCCGGAGCCGCCGGCAACGGGCATATCCTGCCAGGAGATACCTTCCTTCTGGAGGTTGTCCTTGAGGACGTTGAGCGCTGCGGCTTCGCCGCCTGCGGTCCACCAGTGCAGGACTTCAACGCTCTCCTGAGCCTTTGCAGTCCCCGCTGTGAGTGCAATCACGGCAGCACCGGCAGCCAGCTTCGTAAATGTTCTGATATTCATGAGAATCTCCCTCTAGATCCGGGCTCCTCTCCGGATAAATAATTTATAACGATATAAAACCGGGGGCTGTCAACCCCGCGCCATTGCCGGAAGAGCGGTCGACGGAGCAGTTAGGGCATTGTTTTCGTGAGGCAAGTTTTGCGTCATGCGATAATTGCAAAAGATTGCCCCCGAAATTTATAACGATATAGTTAGCAGTCGGGAGCTGCACATCGGGGCTTGGGAGGAGAGGACGCCGGATGACTGATCGGCATGGAAAAGACGTCGGGGAGCGCACTGTCCCGAAAAGAGGTACGTACATCGGCAATGACGCCAAACCGACGCTGAGGACGGTGGCGGAACTGACGGGTCTGGCCGTGACTACCGTTTCGCGGGCCCTCGCCGATGCCCCGCAGATTGCGCTGGAGACCCGGCAGCGGGTCCGTCGGGTTGCCGAGGAGATCGGCTACTTCCCCGATCGGGCAGCGCAGCGGCTGCGCACCGGACGGACGAATGTGATCAGCCTCGTCCTCGATCCGCACGAGGAAATCCTCGGCTACGCCACGTCGATGATCAATGGCATCACCGAAGCGCTGCGCCGGACGACGTATCACCTCGTCATCACGCCGCATTTCTCCGACACGCCGCATCTCGATCCGGTGCGTCACATCATGCGCAACCGCATGGCGGACGGCATCATCTTTACCCGCACCGAACCCTCCGACGAACGGGTGAGGTTGCTGCTGGAACGAGATTTCCCCTTCATCTGCCATGGGCGCACGGAGCTTGCGACGCAGCATCCCTACGTCGATTTCGACAATCACGCCTTCGCATACCAGGCAGCCCGCAAGCTGATCGCCGCCGGCGCCACAAAGCTCTCCATCATCCTGCCGCCGGAACGTTTCACCTTCGCCCATCACATGCGTCATGGCTTCATGACGGCGGTGCGCGAGGAAGGCATCGCGTTCGAGATTCCGAAGGAAGTGACCCTCGACAGCAAGTCGGAAGACATCCGTCGGGTGATTGACGATCGGCTTTCGCAACCGGACCGGCCGGATGGCTTCATCTGCGGCGGCGAAGTCTCGGCGCTCGCCGTCATGGCCGCATCGTATGACCGCGGCCTGGAGCTTGGCAGAGATGTCAGGCTGGTGGCAAAGCAGACGTCGGGGATTTTCGACCAGATCAGACCGCGCACCGAGACGATCTATGAGGATCTGTCAGAGGCAGGGGCACTGATGGCCCGGCTGCTCTTGAGGCGGATCTCCGAGCAGCCGCCGGTTTCGGAACTGCAGGCGCTCCAGACGATCTGAAGCGCCTGCAGGCTTGTCTCAGTCTTCTTCCTGGAAGACGGCTTCGCGCTTCTTCCGGACGCTCGGCAGGAGCACGACCAGAAGAACCGCCGCTGCAATCAGAAGCAGCGTCGCGCTGATCGGTCGGGTCAGGAAGGTGCTCGGGTCTCCGCGGGCCAGGATCATCGCCCGCCTCAGGTTTTCCTCGAGCAGCGGCCCCAGCACGAAGCCGAGGAGCAGCGGCGCCGGTTCGCACCGGAGCTTTACCAGGACATAGCCGATGAACCCGAAGAAGGCGACCGCGAAGAGGTCGTAGACGTTGGAGTTGACGCTGTAGACCCCGATCGAGCAGAAGGCCATGATGATCGGGAAAAGCACGTAGTAGGGGATCGTCAGGAGCTTCACCCAGAGGCCGATCAGCGGCAGGTTCAGGACGACGAGCATCAGGTTGCCGATCCACATCGAGGCGATGATGCCCCAGAACAGCGCCGGCTGTTCGGTCGCAACGTTCGGACCCGGCACGATACCCTGGATGATCATCGCGCCGATCATCAGCGCCATCACGGGGTTTGCCGGGATGCCGAGTGTCAAGAGCGGGATGAACGAAGTCTGCGCACCGGCATTGTTGGCCGACTCAGGACCGGCCACGCCGGCGATCGCACCATGGCCGAACTCTTCCGGGTTCTTCGACATCCGCTTTTCGACGGTGTAGGACGCGAAGGAGGCAAGGATCGCACCGCCACCGGGAAGGATGCCGAGCGCGGATCCGATGACCGTTCCGCGAAGCACGGGGGCGATCATCTGCCTGAAGTCGTCCTTCGTCGGCAACAGACCGCTGACCTTCGCCATCAGCAGCGACCGCGTTTTCTCGCTTTCCAGGTTGCGAAGGATCTCCGCGATCCCGAAGACGCCGACGGCCACGGCGACGAAGTTCAGACCATCGGAATACTCACGGATGCCCAGCGTGAAGCGCGGCGTGCCGGTATAGATGTCCGTGCCGACGAGCCCCAGCAGAAGCCCCAGCGACACCATCGCGAGCGCCTTGATGATCGAGCCATGCGCCAGCGCGATCGACGAGACGAGGCCGACCACCATCAGCGAGAAGTATTCGGCTGCGCCGAACTGCAGGGCGATGGCGGTCAGCGGTGGTGCGAAGATGGCGACCAGGAAGGTCGCAACCGTGCCGGCGAAGAAGGACCCGAGCGCCGCAATCGAAAGGGCCGCCCCTGCCCTGCCCTTACGGGCCATCTGGTAGCCGTCGATGGCCGTGACTGCCGACGAGGATTCACCCGGCATGTTGATGAGGATGGCCGTAGTCGAACCGCCGTACTGGGCACCGTAATAGATTCCGGACAGCATGATCAGGGAGGAGACCGGCTCCAGCTGGAAGGTGATCGGCAGCAGCATGGCGATCGTGGCGGTTGCGCCGATGCCGGGCAGAACGCCGATCAGCGTGCCGAGAAGCACACCGATCAGGCAGAAGAACAGGTTTTCGATCGACGAGGCCGTCGCGAAACCCAAAGCGAGATTGCTGAAAAAATCCATCTGCCCCTCCTAGAAGCCGAGCCAGGGTCCGAAGCGGCGGAACGGCAGGCCGAGCCCGTAGCTGAACACGAGGATTGAAAAGATCGTCAGGCAGAACGAGAGCACCAGCGCGGTGAGCGGCTTCATCTTCGACGACGCGAACGACGCGATGAGCGCCGCCAGGAATATCGCCGGTACGAAACCCAGGCCGCGAACGGTGAGCCCGAAGAAGATCGGAGCCGGCAGGATGAAGAGCATGCCGCGCCAGGCGATGTGGCCGATCGCGTCCCCTTCGATGCGCAGCGACTGCACGAAAATGATGCCGCCGAACAGGATGAGCGCGCAGGCAAGGATCAAGGGGAAATATCCAGGCCCCATCCGGAATGCCGTGCCGAGGTCGAGCGTCAGGGATTGTATGGCGAAAAACAGGCCAAGGCCGATGAACAGCAGGCCGCAAAGAAGATTTGTGGTGTCGAATTTCGAGGATCTCATGGTCGCTCCGGGACTTGGAGGGGCGCAGCAGGCGCGCCAAGGAAAAATCCTCCCCCTGCAGGCCAGGGAGAGGATCTTCAACAGCGCAGCTAGCTCAGTCGGCGTATTCGCCGGCAGCCTCGATCACCGGCTTCCAGCGGGCGATCTCGCCTTCGAGCTTCGCCTTGAGGGCCTCCGGAGTGGCGTCAGTCTCTGGCGACGGCTCCGTGCCGAGTTCGGCAAAACGGGCCGCTACGTTCGGATCGACGAGCGCCAGCTTCAGCGATTCCGACAGGCGGCTGACGGCTTCTGCCGGCGTGCCCTTCGGAGCATAGATGCCGTGCCAGATGCCGACCTGGAAGTCCGACAGGCCGCCTTCGGCAGCCGTCGGCACGTCCTTGAGGACATCCAGCCGCTCGGGCGAGGTCACGGCATAGGCCTTGATCGTGCCGCCCTGGATCTGCTTGGTGGTGTTCGTCGTCTGGTCGCACATGATGTCGACCTGGCCGCCGAGAAGATCGGTCATGGCCGGACCGGTGCCCTTGTAGGGGACCGTGACGAGAGGTGTCTCGAGGGCGCTCATGAACAGCATGCCGCACAGATGCGAGGCAGCGCCGATGCCGGCGTTGGCAACGGTGACGGTATCTTTGTTGGCCTTGGCGTATTCGATAAGGCCCTGCAGGTCTGTCGGCTCGAGATCCTTGCGCGCGACGATGGTCATCGGCACTTCGGTGACGAGGCCGACATATTCGAAGGCGTTCAGCGTGTCGTAGGGCAGCTTGCGGTAGAGCGTGGCGCTGGTCGCCATGCCGATATGGTGCAGGAGCACGGTATAGCCGTCGGCCTCTGCATTGGCCACGCGTCCAGCGCCGAGAGTACCGCCGGCACCGCCGACGTTCTCGATGATGACCTGCTGGCCGAGGTCCTTGGACATGGCTTCCGCGACCAGACGGGCGACGGTGTCGGTCGGACCGCCGGCAGCGAACGGCACGACCATGGTGATCGTGCGGTCCGGATAGGTCTGCGCGCCGGCAGCGACGGACATGAGAGAGGCAGCCGCAAGCGCGGTAGCGCCAATGATGGCGTTCAGGGTTTTCATGGAACTCCTCCAGGATGAAAATCTCTTTGAGCCGGCGCAAGCTCCTCCAGCGCCAGCCTGCCGCAGATTGATGTCCGAAGGTCGAGAGTCGCAATCTTCCACCCGCTGCCGAAGCGGCTATTATCGTCCGTCGCGCTGCAACATGGGTGGAAAGGGAAACAACCGGGCCGATTGATGGGTGGAAATCCACCCATCGCTGTTGATAACCGGGCCGAAGCTACAGGTCGCGATCCTCGTCCAGGATCTGATCCGGCCCGAGGATGCGTCGATCCAGCCCGTATTTCTGCATCTTCTCGTAGAGCGTCTTGCGCGAGATGCCGAGCGCTTCATAGACCGGTCGCAGCGCGCCGCCATGCGCCGCTATCGCACTGGCGATGATGTTCTTTTCGAATGCGGCGACCTTTTCGGCCAGGCGACCGTTGACGTCGCGCCCAGCCCCCGCGTCGACCGTTGCGGCCTCGAGCCCCAGAACCAGCCGGTCGGCGGCATTGCGCATTTCCCGGACATTCCCCGGCCACTCCCTCTGTGCAACGGACGAGATCACGTCCGGCGGTACCTCCATATCGTCGCGGCCGAAGCGTGCGGCAGCCTCCCGCACCAGGTGGAGGAAAAGGAGCGGGATGTCCGCCCGGCGCTGCTCGAGCGACGGGACATGGATGGTCGCGACGTTGAGCCGATAGAGCAGGTCGGCGCGGAAACGGCCCGCCGCCACCTCCGCCTCCAGGTCCACCTTGCTGGTGGCGATGAAGCGCACGTCGAGCGGCACCAGCTCGTTGGAACCGAGCCGGGTGATTACCCTCTCCTGCAGCACCCGCAGGAATTTCGCCTGCAGGTCGAAGGGCAGCGAGCCTATCTCGTCGAGCAGGATCGTGCCGCCGCGACCATGCTCGAACTTGCCGAAGCGTGCCCGGATCGCTCCGGGGAAGGCACCGGCCTCGTGGCCGAACAGCTCGCTTTCGATCAGGTTTTCGGGCAGTGCTGCGCAGTTGATCGCGATGAAGGGGCGGCTGGCGCGCGGACTGATGTCGTGGAGCGCCCGCGCCACCACCTCCTTGCCCGCCCCGGTGTCGCCGATGATCAGCGTATCCGCATCCGTCGCCCCGATGGCGCGGATCCGGTAACGCAGGTCGACCATGATCTGGGTCCGGCCCGGCAGCCGCGCCTCCAGATCGTCGCGCTTGCCGGCAACGGCGCGCAGCCGGCGGTTCTCGAGCACCAGTCCCCGGCGATCGAGGGCACGGCGGATCACCCCCGCCAGGTGCTGCGGCGTGAATGGCTTCTCCAGGAAATCATAGGCGCCTTCGCGCATTGCCTTGACGGCCAGCTGTACATCTCCGTGCCCGGTCACGAGGATGACCGGGATCTCGGGATCCAGCTCGCGGATGCGATGCAGGAGCGTCATGCCGTCGATCCCCGGCATGCGGATGTCGGTGACCACGACGCCGTCGAAGCTGAAGCCGATCAGTTCCAGCACCGGGTCGGCGGTGGAAAATGTCTGCACCGACAGTCCGAACAGTTCGAGCGCCTGCGCCGTCGACCGGCGCAATTCCTCTTCGTCATCGACCAGCAGAACCCTCTGGTCTGTCATTCCGCTGCCTCGAGCGCGTTTTCGCTGGCGGCATCGAGTTCGATCCGGAACACCGCCCCGCCCTCGGCGGCGTCACAGACCGTCAGGCTGCCGCCAAAATCCTTGACGATGTTGTAGGAGATGGAAAGTCCGAGGCCGAGCCCCTTACCGACGCCCTTCGTGGTGAAGAACGGGTCGAAGATCCTCTCCCGTATCGCGGCGGCGACGCCCGGTCCGTGGTCGCGAACCAGGACAACGACCCTGCCGGCTTCCGCCATGGCCGTGAGGCTGATCTGCCGGTTCTCCAGCCCCTCCACGGCATCTGCTGCATTGGTGATGATGTTGACCAGCACCTGCTGCAGCCGGACTGCCCCTGCCCTGACCTGCGGAAGCTCCGTCCCAAGCGTCACCGTCAGTTCCGCATCCGCCGCCTTCAGCCGGGCGTCCACGATCTCCAGCGTGTCCCGCACCACCTCGTCCAGAGAGACGGCACCGAGCTTCTCCTTCGGCTTGCGGGCAAAGTTGCGCAGATGGCGGCTGATCGACGCCATTCGGTCGATCAGGGCCGAGATCCGCCGCACGTTGTCGCTCGCCTCGTCGATGCGTCCGCGGGCGATCAGGACTGCAGCACTTTCCGCATAGGTCTTGGCGGCCGCCAGCGGCTGGTTGAACTCGTGCGAAAGCGCCGCCGACATCTGCCCCAGGCCCGCAAGCTTGCCGGCCTGGATCAGATCCGCCTGCGTCTGTCGCAGGCGTTTCTCGGTCAGGCGGCGCTCGGCGATTTCCTTCTCGATCCGGCTGTTGACCCGGGCGAGATCGGCTGTGCGCTCTTCCACCCGCCGTTCCAGCTCTTCCTTGGCCTCCGCCTGCATCTGCATCCGCTCGTTGAGGCTGGCGCGTCGCTGCAGGATGATCGCCAGGAAAAGTCCGGCAAGGCACAGAAACAACAGGATGGCGATGATCGTCGTCTTCGCTTGCGCGCGCACGGTGCCGGTATCGATCAGCACGTTGACGGTCCAGCCGGCATCCGCCATCTGCGCCGACGCGACGAGGTACTCCCGATCCGTCGTGCCGTCCGAGATCGTCATGCTGTCGTGGCCGGCATAGGTGCCGCGCCTCACCGGCAGTTCGCGCAGCCAGGCGTCCGCATAGCGGCGGGAGGCCTCCGTCCGCGCCAGGCGCTCCGTCGTCAGCGGCTCGATGGCGGAATACAGCCATTCCGGCGAGCCCGTCATGAAGATGATACCTTCCGGATCGGAGACGAAGATGCGGCTGTCGCCGCCGCTCCAGGAGCGCTCTATGGCGTCGATATCGACCTTGAAGACGATCACCCCAAGGATCTCGCCCCGGACCTCGATCGGCGAGCCGAAATAATAGCCTCGCTTCAGCGACGTCGTCCCCAGCGCATAGAAACGGGACTGCCGGCCCTGCGCGGCGTCCTGGAAATACGGGCGATAGCTGAAGTTCTCGCCAACGAAACTCAGGGGACCGTCGTGATTGCTGGCAGCAACCGTATTGCCGTCCATGGTCATGACGTAGATGTCCGACGATGTCAGCAGCCCGTTGATGTCCTTCAGATAGGCATTCGCCACCGTCCGCAGGTGCTCGTCGCCGGGCCGCTGCACGAGCTCCTCGATGTTCTCCTGGTCGGCGATCAGTGCCGGCAGGGCTTCGTAACGCTTGAGATGCCCCTCCAGGGCCGCGACGGCGAGCCGCAAGGTCGTCTGCGCCTGGGCCGCGGTTTCCTCAAGGTAGCTGCGGGATGCGATGGGTCCGCCGCCGAAGATGACGGACAGCACGACGGCAATGCAGACGATCGACGCGATCAGGACACGATGTGGCAAGTAGATCCGGCTCCTCCCAGCAAGATGCCCTGATCATAGGGGCAGCCTGCGCCATTTGCTACAGATTGTTGCCGATCTGAGGACCGCCCGGTACAGCCGGACAAGCTTCACTTGACTCCTGTCTGCAGCGTGATTGGATCAGGCACAGCATGCTCACCTCACGGCCGGAAAGGGCTCGCCATGGTCTACCTCCTCGCACTTCTGATAGGCGTCGTTGCAGGCCTTCGCGCCATGACCGCCCCCGCGGCGGTCAGCTGGGCAGCCTATTCCGGCATTCTGGTTTTGGACGGCACCTGGCTGTCCTTCCTGGGCTCCATCTGGGCCGCGGTCATCCTCACCATTCTCGCCGTGGCCGAACTGGTCACCGACCAGCTGCCGTCGACACCGAGCCGGAAGGTTCCGCCGCAGTTTGCGACCCGCGTGGTCATGGGGGCTCTTTCCGGTGCAGCCATTGGCGTCGGTTTCGGCATGTGGGCCGGGGGTTTGGCAGCCGGTGCGATCGGTGCGGTTGCCGGCACCTACGGCGGCGCCGCCGTTCGCTCCGCGCTTGCGAAGGCGGTGGGGCGGGATACACCCGCTGCCTTGATCGAAGACGCGGTGGCGATCGTCGGCGCCTGGCTCATCCTCAATGCCGTCACAGTGGCGGCTGTGTCGTGAAGACCTTCGACGCCATCATTATCGGGACCGGCCAGGCAGGCCCTCCACTCGCCGGGCGACTGGCGGCTGCGGGAAAGACCGTTGCCATCATCGAGCGCCACCATGTCGGCGGCACCTGCGTCAACACCGGCTGCATGCCGACGAAGGCTATGGTGGCGAGCGCCTATGCAGCGCATCTGGCCCGCCGCGTCGAGGACTACGGCCTCTCCTTTGAAGGTCCTCTGCAGGTCCAGATGGCGAAAGTCATGCAGCGCTCCCATCAGGTGACGCTCAATGCCCGCACCAACAACGAGAACTGGCTGGGCGGCATGGAGAATTGCACGCTGATCCGCGGCCACGCGCGCTTCGAGGGTCCAGACAGTGTGAGGGTCGGCGACGAACTGCTGCAGGCCCCGCAGATCTTCATCAATGTCGGCGGACGGGCGGTGGTGCCCGATCTTCCGGGGATCGAGGACATCGACTACCTCACCAACAGCGGCATCGTCATGCTCGACCGCGTGCCGCGCCATCTCGTGATCATTGGCGGCAGCTATATCGGGCTTGAGTTTGCCCAGATGTACAGCCGGTTCGGGGCTGAGGTCACCATTGTCGAGCAGGGCGACCGGCTGATCCGCCGCGAAGACCCGGACGTGTCCCAGGCCATCCGCGAGATCCTGGAGAGCGAGGGCATCACTGTCCGCACCGGCGCCGAATGCATCCGCTTCCGCCGCCACGACGAGGGTGTGGCCGTCGCGCTGGAGTGCGGCGAAGGCGATCCGGAGATCATCGGGTCCGACGTTCTCCTGGCCACCGGCAGGCGCCCGAACACCGACGATCTCGGGCTGGACACGGCCGGTGTCGAGCTGGACGAGCGGGGTTATATCAAGGTCGACGACGGGCTCTCCACCAATGTCGACGGCATCTGGGCGCTCGGGGATTGCAACGGCAAGGGCGCTTTCACCCACACGGCCTACAACGACTTCGAGATCGTCGCCGCCAATCTGCTGGACGGCGAGAACCGCAAGGTCTCCGACCGCGTGCTCGGCTACGCCCTCTACATCGACCCACCACTCGGGCGGGTGGGGATGACGGAGGCTCAGGCGAAGACGGCGGGGCACAAGGTCCTGGTCGGCACCCGTCCGATGAGCCGCGTCGGGCGCGCTGTCGAAAAGGGCGAGACCCAGGGCTTCATGAAGATCATCGCTGATGCCGACAGCCGCCGGATCCTGGGTGCCGCGATCCTCGGCACCGGCGGCGACGAAGCCATCCACGGCGTGCTCGACATGATGAACGCAGGCGCCACCGCCGATCAACTGCGCTGGGCCGTGCCGATCCATCCGACCGTCTCGGAACTATGGCCGACCGTCATCCAGGCGATGGAGCCGGTTTGACCGCCCGTTTACCGCCTTTGCCTCCGCCGTTTCGGCGCGGGGCGGGTTAACCGCTGCTGCACTTTCTGCGTTTAAGCTTGAGGGATTACAGGTCGGATCGGAAGAGCATGTGCGGATTTGCGGGCTTCGTTGGAGAGGTTGACGTTCCGGATGGGCCGGAGCCTCTGCTGCAATCCATGGCGCAGGCCATTGCCCACCGCGGTCCCGATGGCCGAGGGACGTTCTCGGCGCCCGGAATCGGCCTTGCCCATGTCCGCCTGTCGATCGTCGGCCTCGGCGACAGCCACCAGCCGATGGCCAGCGAGGACGGAGACCTCGTCATTGCCTTCAACGGCGAAATCTTCAACTACGTGGAGCTGCGCGAGGACCTGATTGCCCGCGGCTGCCGCTTCCGCACCGGCGGCGACACGGAGGTTCTTCTCCAGCTCTACGCGCACTATGGCGACGATTGCCTGTCGCGGCTGAACGGCGATTTCGCCTTTGCGATCTGGGATCGGCGGCGGGGCCGCATGCTGCTGGCCCGTGACCGCATGGGCGTGCGGCCGCTGTTCTATACGGAAAAGCGCGGCGTCATCTACTTCGGCTCCGAGGTGAAGGCGCTGCTCGCGGTGCCCGGCATCGAGGCGGAACTGGATCCTTTCGCCCTCGACCAGATCTTCACGCTATGGGCGCCGATCGCGCCGCGCACAGCCTTCAAGAACATCTCCGAACTCGAACCTGGCACCTGCCTGATCCTTGAGAACGGCAGCGCGAGGACATCATCCTACTGGCGCCTCGACTATCCCGATCTCGCCGACCTGAGACCGGATCGAGACGAGGGCGAAGCCGAGGAGGAGCTGCGGGCGCTGCTGCTGGATGCGACGCGGCTGCGGATGCGTGCCGATGTCCCGGTTGGTTCCTATCTCTCGGGCGGGCTGGATTCCTCGCTGATCGCTGCGCTCGCGGCGCCTATGGCTCCCGATGGCCTGAACACGTTTTCCGTCACCTTCGAGAGTGCCGAGCACGACGAGAGCGCGTTCCAGCGACAGGTCGCGGAAAGCCTCGGCACCCATCACCGGTCAGTTGCCTGCCGACCCGAGGACATCGCCAACAGCTTTCCGGAGGTCATCCGCTTCACCGAGCGGCCGGTGCTGCGCACGGCGCCGGCACCCCTCTTCCAGCTCGCCGCGCTCGTGCGGCAATCCGGCATGAAGGTGGTGTTGACCGGAGAGGGCGCCGACGAGGTCTTTGCCGGCTACGACATCTTTCGGGAAGCGCGGGTACGGCGCTTCTGCGCCCGCCAGCCCGGCTCGCGCATCCGTCCGCATCTGTTCCGCAAGCTCTATCCCTACCTGCCCGGCCTGAAGCAGCAGTCGACCGACTATCTGGCGGCCTTTTTCAGTGCCAACAAGGATGCGCTGGATGATCCGCTGTTCTCGCATCGGCCGCGCTTCCGCAGCACCGCGGCAGCCAAGATCTTTTACTCCGACGATCTGCGGTCGACGCTCCAGGGATACGATGCCGCAGAGGATCTCGCGTCCCGCCTGCCTCCCGAATTTGCGCGCTGGCATCCGCTCCACCAGGCACAGTACCTGGAGGCGCGCTTCCTCCTGCCGGGCTACATCCTGTCCAGCCAGGGGGATCGCATGGCCATGGCGCATGGGGTCGAAGGCCGCTTCCCCTTCCTCGACCACCGGCTGGTGGAATTTGCCAACCGGCTTCATCCGGATGCAAAGCTGAAGGGGTTGAGCGAGAAGGATATCCTGCGGCGGGTTGCCAAAAATCTCCTGCCGGAGACCGTCGTGCGGCGGCCGAAGCAGCCCTACCGGGCGCCGGACAGCGGCTCGTTCTTTTCGCCCGAGCCGGACTACGTCGCCAATCTTCTCAGTCCGCAGGCGATCGCAGCCGGCGGGGTTTTCGCCCCCGGGGCAGTCGCCAAACTTAGCCGGAAGTGCCGGACCACAACCGTCAGCGGCTTCAGGGACAACGCCGCCTTCGTCGGCATATTGTCGACGCAGCTCTGGCTGCAGTCCTTCGCGAGCCCACAGGCAATCGAGCCTGCGAGGCCTGACCATTTGCATCAGCCGTTGACGACTATGTGAGAGTTGGACGCATCTGCAGACGGAGAAGTAACGTCTCCGTGAGACTCGTGCCGAACATCCTGTCCCCTTCTTCGGCACGCTTGCACCCAGTGGCATTCGGCGTAGGGTGAACCCATTCTTTGGGATGAGCGTCGGGTTCTGCATGATGCAGAACACCCCGGTTCCGGATTTACGGAGGCATGACATGACGCAGACCTCGCATTCCACTTTCGAGCCACAGGAACTCGCTCTCCTTCAGCGATGCTACGCGGGAGTCTCTATCCAGCGACGGCTCCTCGGAGACGCCGACGAAGCGAACCGGCTGGCGGCGCAGATCTTCCAGCTCTATCGCGACGGCGTACGCGACGAGACAGAGCTTCGTGCACGTCTGTCTGGGCGGATGCCTCAGGCGCACTGAGCGCCTGCCCGCGTCAAGTTCCGGTCAGCGTTTGGCCTGGAGTTCCCGTTCATCGCGCATGAGAAAGAGCCGCGTCGTATCGTCGAGGTTCTCTTCCAGCCATGAGGCCATGGCCACCTCGTCGGCCAGTATGTCTTCGAAGACAGCCTTCGCTTCCACCTCGCCAAGCTCGTCGGCAGCCGCGATGAGTACGCGGTAGGTGGCGATCTCCACGTGCTCGAAAGCGTAGGCGGCCATGGCCCCCTTCACGACCTCGTCGTGCGTCAGTGCACCGCCCAGCCCTTGCAAGGTCGCGCTCAACCGGCCCGTGACATCCTTCAAGATCGACGTGCGCCCGTTCGGCAGCTTGTCCAGCAGGGACTGGAGTGCCTGGACATGTCCCTTCGTTTCCGCAAGGTGCTCCTCTATCCGCGCCTTGAGCAGGGGATAGTTCTCGATGCGCTTGGCTTGCGCCGCCAGCATCGTCACCGCCTGCTCCTCGAGCCCATGAGCATCCCGGAGCCAGTTTGCAAAGTGGTCCTGCGTGTGTGCCACCATATCCTCCTTTGACATCCCAATTCTGCGTCCCATGAGGCCGAACGGCCGGGGTTACCAGACGGTTCCCCTCCCCTAGCATGACAGAACAGCCGTCCGGCGGCCAATAAAGCCGGAACATTCGGCAGCGCTCCGGGTTTGCCCTACTATCTCACTAGGAGACAACAATGGCTGATCCTCGCGAACCATATGAGACGCCGCCGGTCCCGACGCCGGATGGAAGGCCCGAGCCACCGATCGAAGAGCCGGATCCCGATCGGCTGCCGGACGAGACGCCGAATCCGAACCCGGACGAGAACAATCCGCCGGCCTATGCCTGACGGCAGCTACCGGTGCTGAAGACACTGAGGTTTTCCGGTGACGGGCCTGCGCGGCCGTCACGATGGAACAAGCTGGAACAAAATACGTTTCCGTGAAATATTTGCATACGGGGGCGTATAGGTGGACGTGACGGCAACAGCATTTTCCCAGAAACAGGCTCCGCAATCCGGCCCGATCATCAAGCTTGGCCGGACGGCCTGGCGACGTGCGCGGGCGGACAAGGTTTCGATCCTCGTTGATGGCGCCGATTACTTCCGGCGGCTGGATCAGGTTTTGCGCCAGGCCCAGAAGTCGGTGTTCATCGTTGGGTGGGACTTCAATCCCGACATCAAGCTCCGCCCGGACGATCCCCATTGCGCGACGCTGGGCGAGCTGCTGCGCCATCTCGTTGAGACAAAACCCGAGCTTGAGGTCCGTCTGCTCGTCTGGGGCATGGGGCCGGTCTATTCCGGCAAGAGCTTGAAGATGTTCGGCAAGATGGAATGGAGCGATCATCCGCGGATCTCGCTCAAGTTCGATTTCGATCACCCGCTTCGCGCCAGCCATCACCAGAAGATCGTCGTCATAGATGACAGGACCGCCTTTGTCGGAGGCATGGATCTGACCGCCCGGCGATGGGACGACCGCCGGCATCTTGCCGACAATCCGCTTCGTGTCTCGCCCGACGGCACCCCCTATGGGGCGGTGCACGATGTCCAGGCCGTTGTGGCGGGCCCGCCGGCGCGCCTTGCCGGCGATATCGCCCGCGGTCGCTGGAAGCGGCTGACGAAACAGGACCTGCAGCCGGTTGAAGCCACCTCCGGCGACACCCCCTGGCCAGAGGACCTGCAGCCGGCCCTGACCGATTGCAACACCGCTCTGGCGCTCACGGAAGCGTGGAGGTGGAAGGGTCGTCGGGGCCACCGGGAGGCCATTCGCCTGACCCATGCGGCCCTGCGCGCAGCAGAGCATCACCTCTATATCGAGTCACAATATCTCGCCTCCTTTGGGGTCGCCCGTACTCTGGCAAGACGCCTGAAGGCGCGCCGCGGGCCGGAGATCATCGTCATCGTCACCCGGGAATCCCACGGCTTCCTGGAGCAGGCGATGATGGGCCAGAACCGAAACCGCCTGATCCGTCGCCTGAAGCGGGTGGATCGCCACGGCCGCCTGAGGGTCTGCTATGCCGTCACGCCGGACGGCAAGGGCGGCGAGAAGGAGGTCATCGTGCATTCCAAGGTGATCGTCGTCGACGATCGCTTCATCCGCGTCGGCTCGTCCAACCTCAACAATCGTTCCGAAGGCCTCGACACCGAATGCGATCTCGCGGTCGAAACCGCCACGTCGGAAGGTCGAGGTGCCATCGAGACGATCCGCAACGATCTGCTGGCGGAACACCTCGGCGCCGCACCGTCTGACGTGGCACAGGTCTTTGCCGAGACGGGCTCCCTGATTGCGGTCATCGATCGCCTTAACGTCAATCCGCGTGGACTCAGGCCCTTTGACGTGGACGCAGAGGAGGGAGATACGGATTCGCTGGTCGGGACGGGCATCTTCGACCCGAAGCAGCCGTTCTGGCCGATCCGGCCGATGGCAACCCTCGTCCGCCGCTCCTTTGGCCGCCTAAGCCGCCGTCTGTTCGGTTAGCGGCGTCTGCCGGCGGCGAAAATAGGCCTCGCTGACAATCAGTGTCGGCACACCGATCAATAGCGGCACGAAGAAGTAGAGGACGCGGAACGCCACGAGCGCTCCGATCGTGCCGCTGGCGGGCAGGAGGCCGAGCATGGTCGCTTCGAGTACACCAAGCCCGCCGGGCACATGGCTGATCAGCGCGGCGATGTTCGAGGTGACATAGGCGGTCGCGACCTCGAGAAAACGCACTTCGGAAACCGCCAGCAGCAGCTGATGGATGGCCCCGGCTACACAGGCGAAGTTGAGGGTGCCGACGACGACCTGCCCCAGGGCAAGCCGCAGCGGCGGCGGATCGAAGCTCCAGCGACCGATGACCAGCGAGCGCCGCACGCGCCAGCAGATGATCAGATAGGAGCCCGGCAGCGACAGGATCACGAGCGCCAGAACGACGGATGCCGTCCCCGATAGGCCGAGCATGTCGCCTCGCCCGTTCGGTGACGAGAGAAGAGCGATGCCGGCCAGCGTCTCGAGGCCAATGGCGACCGTAAACCCGCAGAAGACGATGACCTTGGCAACCTGCTCCGGCGACAATCCCCAGCGAGAGTAGAAGCGATAACGCACGGCGCCGCTGCTCAGCGCCGCCATTCCGACGTTATGACCGATGGACAGGGCGGTAAAGGATGCCAGCAGCGTCCGGGGGAAGGGTAGTGGCTTGCCGGCATAGCGGACGGCAAGCCAGTCGAAGCCGCTCAGGCAGACATAGGAAGCGATGACAAAGCCGAATGCGGAGAGCAGGTTACTGAGCGGGATCGCCGCGACGGAGATCCGGACTTCTTCCCAGGTGTAGCGCCCGAGGCTCCGGTAGACGATGACCGCAGCGACGACGACGGCAACGACGACCAGCAACTTGAATAGATGCCGTCTTGTGATCATGTCCTGCCCTCTCCCTGTCCGCTATCAGGGAACGAAAGCACGGCAAACGGGTTCCCAACCGCATGGCATCCACGCAGCAGCAGATCGACCCCTCCCGGCGCGTCCTCAAGATCCTCAGTTACAACGTCCACAGTTGCATCGGAACGGACCGGCGGCTTGATCCCGCTCGCATCGCGGACGTGATCGCAGCGCTTTCTCCCGACATCATCGGACTTCAGGAACTGGACGTCGGTCGCCGGCGCACGGGGGGAGCCGATCAGGCGGAGATCATAGCCTCCCTCCTGGAGATGAAGTTCCATTTTCACGCTGCCCTCCATGTCGCCGAGGAGCGCTATGGCGACGCCATCCTGACGACGCTGCCGATGCAATTCGTGAAAGGCGGCATGCTGCCGTCCCGCAGCGAGCAAAGAGGTGCGCTTTGGGTTGAAGTCACCGTTGGCGACAAACAGGTTCAGGTGTTCAACACGCACCTTGGGCTCCCCAGGCGGGATCGGGTTCAACAGATGACTACGCTGCTGGGACCCTCATGGATTGGCAACCCCGAAAGCGAGGGAAAGTCGCAGATCCTGATCGGTGACTTGAATTCGATCGGCCAGTCGGCTGCATACAGGCAGGTCGCGCGACGCATGAAGGACGTTCAGCTGCAAACCGGCGCCAAAGCCCGCGCGACATTTCCGTCACGCTTCCCCCTCATGCGTCTCGACCACATCCTGGTGTCGGATGACATAGAGGTTCTCGATGCGCAGGTGATCGCGGATCCACGTGCCCGCATCGCGTCCGACCATCTCCCGCTGATGGCGACTGTGCGTCTCTGACAAAGGAGCAGAAGGTAGGCTCGTGCCGCACCCTCTGCTCGTTTGTCGCTTTCGCTATTTGTTGTTGCGGCCGCGCTGATCCGGGTCGATGCCGCCGGAGGGCAGCGTGTCGTTCATCACATCGCCCTCCTCCGTATTCTCGCCTTGGATGACGCCTTCGACGATATGGCCATGCCGCCCCCTGGAGGTCCCGATTCCGGGATTGCCCTTGAGATCCGCATCACTCGGCCGATCTGTCTTGAGGTGCTTGGAGCTTGCCATCACGATCTCCGTCCTGTTGCGCAAATCTCAGTCGTTGGTGCGGGAGACGAACTTGTTGAACCGGCTGGTCCCGCCGCTCGAGGTCTCTTCCTGATAGAGGAAGCAGAGCTCGTTCTCGTCAAAGATGGAAAAGAAGTCGTCCCAGCCGATCTGCTCGAGCGACTCTTCCGGCTCGCCAAAATCGACCCGCAGGATGCCGCCCTCCCCGGAGGCCTTCACCCGCGCAGGATGGCCTCCGCGCTCTTCGATCCAGCTTTGGATTTCCTTGTGATCTGTCGTCTGAACGGATTTGCTCATGTCTGCCTCCTTCGCGTGGTTCAATGGTCAAACCGGGCCGCGGACATGATTGTTCCCCGGGAAAACTTGGACTCGGCGAGAGGGAACATCTCCCAGAATGGCGTGTTAACAGGCGGTCGGAGACACAATGGGCTCCCGACAGTGTCTAAGTACCCTCCCCATCTGGCGCTTCCTCCGGAAGCGCCATTTTTCTTGCTCTGTGGCAAAGCGCCTCGCTGCGGCGATCCGCCCGTATTGACCTTTGGCCCTGTGGCCGCATCTTAGGGGAACGGAAGCCCACGTTGTGGTCCGGTTAGAAAAGGTCTGAGGCTCATGTTCGAGAACTTCGACGCCATAGTGCTGGCTCGATTCCAATTCGCCTTCACAGTCTCCTTTCACATCATATTCCCGGCCTTCTCGATCGGGTTGGCCAGCTATCTCGCCGTGCTGCAGGGGCTCTGGCTGTGGACGAAGCAGGAGGTCTATCTCGAGCTCTTCGACTTCTGGAAGACCATCTTCGCCCTCGCCTTCGGCATGGGCGTCGTTTCCGGCATCGTCATGTCCTACCAGTTCGGCACCAACTGGAGCGTCTTTTCCGACAAGGCCGGCCCCGTCATCGGCCCCCTGATGGGCTATGAGGTGCTTTCCGCCTTCTTCCTGGAAGCGGGCTTCCTGGGCGTCATGCTGTTTGGACGCAACAGGGTCGGACCGGGGCTGCACTTCTTCGCCACGCTGATGGTCGCTTTCGGCACCTTGATGTCGGCCACCTGGATCCTGGCCGTGAACTCCTGGATGCAGACACCCCAGGGCTTTGGCATGAATGACGTCGGCCAGTTCATCCCGCTCGACTGGTGGGCGATCATCTTCAACCCGTCCTTCCCCTACCGGTTGGTCCACATGGTTCTCGCCGCCTACCTGACGACCGCTCTCGTGGTGGGAGCGGTTGGCGCCTTGCACCTGATACGGCGCACCTCGCCGCTTCGTGCCGGCAAGATGTTCTCGATGGCCATGTGGATGTTGATGATCGTCGCGCCGCTGCAGATCTTCGTGGGCGACATGCATGGCCTCAATACGCTGGAGCATCAGCCGACCAAGGTCATGGCCATGGAAGGTCATTACGAAAGCCATCCGGATGGTGCGCCGCTGATCCTCTTCGGCATCCCCAATCCCGACGAAAAGCGGATCGACTACGCCGTCGAGATTCCGAAACTGTCGAGCCTGATCCTGAAGCATAGCCTGAATGCGCCCCTGGCGGGCCTGGACACGGTGCCCGAGGAGCTGCATCCGCCAGTGGCGATCGTCTTCTGGTCGTTCCGCGTGATGATCATGCTCGGCTTCGCCATGCTCGGGCTTGGCGCCTGGAGTCTCTACTGTCGCTGGCGGGGTACCCTCTACCAGAACGACTGGCTCCACCGTCTGGCGCTGGTGATGGGTCCGGCAGGCTTCGTCGCCGTGCTGGCCGGCTGGATCACGACGGAGGTTGGCCGGCAGCCATACACGGTCTACGGACACCTGCTGACGGCAGATTCGATCTCGCCGATCTCGGCACCGGCCGTCGCCAGTTCGCTGATTGCCTTCATCATCGTCTACTTCCTCGTCTTCGGCGCCGGTACCTTCTACATCCTGAGGCTGATGTCGCGCCTGCCGAAGGATCCAATGGACGATCTCGACGAAGGCCCGATCCGCACCGCCGGCATTACGCCGGCGCCACACCTTGCCCGGAAGCAGGAGTTCGATCACCATGGACATTGATCTTGCGTTCATCTGGGCGGCCATCATCGCCTTTGCCGTTCTGGCCTACGTGATCCTCGACGGGTTCGATCTGGGCGTCGGGATCCTGTTTCCCTTCTTTCAGAAAAAGCACGACAAGGACGTGATGATGAACAGCGTTGCCCCCGTCTGGGACGGCAACGAGACCTGGCTCGTGCTCGGCGGCGGCGGACTTCTGGCGGTCTTCCCGCTCGCCTATGCCACCATTCTGCCGGCCCTTTATGCGCCGATCATCGCCATGCTGCTGGGCCTGATCTTCCGCGGCGTCGCCTTCGAATACCGCTGGCGGACCAAACGGGCCGAGCACCTGTGGAACTGGGCCTTCACCGGCGGATCGGTGGTTGCGGCCTTCTCGCAAGGGGTTGCGCTGGGTGCTCTGGTCCAGGGCATACCGGTGGTCGACCGGGCCTATGCCGGCGGCTGGTGGGACTGGCTGACGCCTTTCTCGATCGCCACCGGCCTGGCCGTCCTGATCGGCTACACCCTGCTGGGCGCCACCTGGCTGGTGATGAAGACTACGGGTGAACTGGCCGAACAGGCGCGCCGCTATGCCTATCTGGCCGCGGTCGGGACGCTCGTATCGATGGGCATCGTCAGCCTGTGGACGCCGTTCCTCGAGCCGCTTTACCTCGAGCGCTGGTTCAGCTGGCCGACCGCCGCCTTCAGCTTCATCGTGCCACTGCTGGTCGGTGGCTGTTTCCTGATGATGCTCCACGGGCTTCGCACCCACCACGACACCCGCCCCTTCGTCGCCGCGCTCGGCCTCTTCGTCCTCGGCTTCGCCGGCATCGGCATCAGTTTCTATCCCTACATCGTTCCCACCTCGGTGACGATCTGGGAAGCGGCCGCGCCGGATTCGAGCCTTGCCTTCCTGCTGGTGGGCGCCGTCGTCCTTGTGCCGATGATCCTCGGCTACACCGCTTACGCCTATTGGGTCTTCCGCGGGAAGGTCGATCCGGAAGAAGGCTACCACTGATGGCCGAGCCAGGCACCGGCAAGCGCCTGCTCTGGTTCCTCGGCCTGTGGCTGGCCGGCGTCGTGACCATCACCATCGTCGGCCTCGCGATCAAGTTCTGGCTCGGCGTCTGATCACGCCTCGCCGGGATATTGGTTGGCCTTCAGCAGCGTGGCGAGGTGGACTGTGTTGCGCGCCAGCATCGCCACCGTGCTCGTCACCTTCTCGGGGATCTGTTCCAGATCCGCGAAATTGGTGCTCTGCATCGCTGCGCCGACCCAATAGGCCACCGCATTGGCGGGAATGGTGAAGCCGACGTCGCTCAAGGCCTGGTAGAATTCTGCCGAGACGTGGTGCGCGCCGTCCTCGTTGCCGACGACGGCGACGGCCGCGACGCGCCCGTAGGACACCATCCGCCCCTCGTCGTCCGTCTCGCTGAGAAAGGCATCCATCCGTTCCAGCGCTCGCTTGGAGACGCTGGACGGCTGCCCCATCCAGATCGGCGTGCCCATGATCAGGATATCGGCGTCGAGGATCATCTGGCGGATCTTCGGCCAGTCATCGCCCTCGCCTTCATCGGAACTGACGCCCGGCTTGATGTTGTAGTCGGCGAGCCTGAGAATGGTCGTCGTCACACCCATCGGCTTCATGGCGGCGTCGATCAGCCCAAGCATGCGGTCGGTCGACGAGGGTTCGCCGCCGCTTGATTTCAGCGTGGCATTGAGGGCAAGGGCAGTCAGGGCCATGGTCTTCTCCTGGAACCGGAAATTCTGGTGGTGGCGCTCCAACGGTCCGTCCGGCGGCTTGTTCCAGGATTTCAGGACTGCTACCGGCGGGCGAGCGCGATGGCGTAGCGTGCAGGACCCATTCCAGGATTGTAGAAGATGCAGTCCGATGGCGGCCCCAGAAGCAGGCAATCTCCCTGCGGCAACTGATGGACGACATCGCCCTCCCGAAACTCAAGCTCGCCCTCGAGCACCCAGATCTGCTGCTGCTGGAAGGCGAAGGCAGACGCGGGATAAGGAACCCGCACGCCCGCCGGAAGCACGACTTCGATCAGTTCCACCATGCTGTTGGCGGGCGAGATCGCGCGCCGGGTATAGCCCGTTTCCGGATCGCGCCACACCGGCTGCCGGTCGTGCGCGCTCAGCCGCTCAGGCTTTTGCTCAGCCAGTGCCAGCAGGACCGAGAGAGGAAGCCCGAAGGCGCCCGACAATCGTCCCAGCACCGTCGCCGTTGGGCTTGCCTCCGAGCGCTCGATCTTGCTGATCATCGCCTTGGAGACACCGGAGCGCTCCGCAAGCTCAGCCAGCGACCAACCGCGCGCCTCCCGCTCGACCTTCAGCCGTGAGGCGATCGCCTGAACCGGATCTGCCTGGATTTCCTGCACCGTCTTGCCTTCCGTCAATCGTCTTCTATAGTGGACGACGAAATCCTATATGAGACAGACCTCGTCGGCAACGAGGCAAAGGGGACTGACGTGACAAAGAAGATCTTATTCAATGCCTTCGATATGAACTGCGTCGGCCATATCCAGCAGGGGCTGTGGGCGCATCCGCGCGACCAGTCGCGCCGCTATGCCGAACTCGCCTACTGGACAGATTATGCGCGCAGGCTCGAGGCCGGACTGTTCGACGGCATATTCCTCGCGGACGTCGTCGGCGTCAACGATGTCTATGGCGCCAGCAATGCGGCGGCCCTGCGCGGCGCGGTGCAGGTGCCGGTCAACGACCCGATGCTGCTGGTACCCGCCATGGCGGCGGTGACAAAACATCTGGCCTTCGGCATCACCGCCAACCTGACCTACGAGACGCCCTTTCTCTTTGCCCGCCGCATGTCGACGCTGGACCATCTGACCGGCGGCCGGATCGGCTGGAACATCGTGACCGGCTACCTCGACAGCGCCGCCAAGGCGATCGGCCTTCACGCCCAGGCAGCCCACGACGACCGCTACGATCTCGCCGACGAATACATGGAGGTCGTCTACCGCCTGTGGGAGGGGAGCTGGGAAGACGACGCCGTCGTCAACGATGCGACGCGCCACCTCTATGCCGACCCCGCCAAGGTCCACAAGATCCGCCATGAAGGGCCACAGTACAACATCGACGCCATCCATCTCTGCGAGCCTTCGCCGCAACGCAGCCCGGTGCTCTATCAGGCCGGCTCCTCCACGCGCGGTCGACAGTTTGCCGCTACCCATGCGGAATGCGTTTTCGTCAACGGCCAGAAGATCGAAGGCGTGAAATCGATCATCGACGACATCCGCGCCCGCGCCGTGGACTACGGTCGTCTACCGGACGACATCAAGGTCTTCATGGGTGCGACGATCGTCACCGGCCGGACGGACAAGGAGGCCCAGGAGAAGTTCGAGGACTACCGCGCCTATGTGAGCTCCGAGGCGGCGCTGGTGCATGCGGCGGGCTCCATGGGCATCGATTTTGCCAAATACGATCTCGATGAACCGATCGAGACCGGCAAGAGCGCGGCCATCGTTTCCAACATCGAGGCGATGAACCGCAGCGCCGGCCCGCAATGGACGCGACGCAAGCTGCTGGAGCAGATGGTGCTGGGCAGCCGCCAGCCACCCATGGTCGGCGCCGCCGACAAGATCGCCGACGAACTCGCAACCTGGAGCCAACAGGCGGGCGTCGACGGCTTCAATCTCTCCCGCACGGTGGTGCCGGAGTGCTTTGACGATATTATCGAACTGGTGATCCCGATTCTGCAGGAGCGCGGGCTCTACAAGACGAGCTATGATGAGGGCCCGTTGAGGCAGAAGCTGTTTGGCGCGCCAAGGCTGCCGGAGCGCCACATCGGCGGCCGACACCGGCTCGCACGCATGGCATGATGAAGGTGCAAGCAAGCATGGACAAGCAAGAGTTCCGCAATGCCATGGCCCAGCTCGGCGCTGCCGTCTGCGTCATCACGTCAGACGGCGAGGCAGGCCGCACCGGTTGCACCGCCACCGCCGTCTGCAGTGTCACCGACGACCCGCCGACGCTCTTGCTCTGCCTCAACCGGGCGAGCCGCAACAATGCGGCCTTTCGCGCCAACGGCACGCTCTGCGTCAATGTCCTGGCGGCAAGGCAGGAGGAAATCGCTCTCCGGTTCTCCGATCCGAACCTTTCCGGCGACCAGCGCTTCTCTGGCGGGGACTGGCTGAAGGGCGAGAATGGCAGCCCCGCGCTACAAAATGCTGCCGCATCGATCGAATGCCGCATCAGCGACATCACGGAAGTCGGTACCCACTCGATTTTCTTCTGCGAAGTCTCAGCGGCACACACCTCTGCCGGGAATGACGCGCTCGTCTACTTCGGCCGTGCCTTCCATCGCGTCGGCGCAGCCGTGCCGGAAATCGCGGAGTGACGGCGGCTGGCGAAAATCCGGCGACATCCGCACGGTGGCGAATGCTCGCCATCCTCTGCGGGGCGGTGGTGCTTTCGTTTTCCACCTGGTTTTCGGCCAATGCGATCGCCCCCGACGTCAGCCGCGCCTGGGCGCTCTCGCCGGCGGCTGCCGGCTGGCTCACCAATGGCGTCCAGATCGGCTTCGTCATCGGCGCGCTGCTCGCCAGTCTCTTTAATCTGCCGGATCTGGTGCGCATGAACCGGCTGATGGCCGCGTCGGCCGGACTTGCGGCCGTTTCGAACGCGGCTCTCCTGCTGGAACCGGGACCGGTCATGGCAACGCTCTGCCGACTTGCCACCGGCTTTGCCCTGGCCGGCGTCTATCCGCCGGCATTGAAACTGGTGTCCACCTGGTTCATCACCGGCCGGGGGCTCGCCTTCGCCGCCGTGATCGGCGCCATCACTGCCGGCTCCTCCCTCCCCCACCTGTTTCGCGGTGCCATTTCGGGGATCCACTGGCAGACGGTGGTGGTGCTTTCCAGTCTCGCCGCTCTCGTCAGCATGCTGGGTTTCCTGCGGTTTGCCAGCGAGGGGCCCTATCCCTTCGGGAAGGCCGTCTTCGACCCGCGTCAGATCGGCAAGGTTCTGCGCGACCGCAACGTCGCCCTCGCCAATCTCGGCTACCTCGGACACATGTGGGAGCTCTACGCCATGTGGGCCTGGCTGCTGGCCTATCTCAGCGCAGCCTATGAGAAGAACGCCGTCGGAACGGCCACGGACGCCTCCCTTCTGACCTTTGCCGCAGTCGCTGCAGGCGTCATCGGCTGCTTTGCCGGCGGCGTGCTGTCCGATCGCTTCGGCCGGACGGCGACGACGGCCGGCATGATGATCGCCTCGGGCACCTGCGCGCTGCTGATCGGCTTCGTCTTCGACGGGCCGCAATGGCTTCTCGTGCTTGTCGTGATCGTCTGGGGGATCACCATCATCGGCGACTCAGCGCAGTTCTCCGCGGCCGTGACGGAGCTCGCAGATCGGAGCTATATCGGTACCGCACTGTCGCTGCAGATGGGCATGGGCTTTGCGCTGACCATCCTGATGATCTGGCTGATGCCGCATCTGGCCGCGTGGCTGGGCGGCTGGCAGTGGACCTTCTCGATCCTCGCCGTCGGCCCCTTCATAGGCGCCACCGCCATGCTGGTCCTGCGGCGCCGTCCGGAAGCCGAACGACTTGCCAACGGCCGTCGGTAGCGCCTAGGCGACCCTGCTCCGGGAAACGGCGGGAGCCTTCGCGACGGGATCGACACGATCGCGGGCAAGACGCTCGGCGCTCCGGGTCTTGAAGCCACGCAAAGCCGTGACGAGACGTTCGACCGCATCCCTGAGGTCGGATGTCTGGGTCGACGTCTCCCGCACCATCGACGAATTTTCCTGGGTGATGGCGTCCATCCGGCTGAGCGAGCCGTTCACCTCCCGAAGGCCCTGCGACTGCGTACCGGCCGCGGCGGCGATGGATTTGACGATTGTGTTGATGTCGTCGATGCGCAGCGTGATCTGGTTGAGCGCATCGCCAGCGCTGTTGACGAGGTCGACACCCGTCTGAACCTGGCGGCTGCTCCCGGAAATCAGATCCTTGATCTCCCTTGCGGCGTCCGCGCATCGTTGAGAGAGCGCCCGCACCTCCTGCGCCACCACCGCAAAACCGCGCCCCGCCTCACCCGCACGGGCCGCCTCGACGCCGGCATTGAGCGCAAGCAGGTTGGTCTGGAAAGCAATCTCGTCGATGACGCCGATGATCTTGGAGATCTCCGCAGACGATTTCTCGATGGCACCCATGGCGGAAACGGCCTGCTTGACCACCGGTCCGGACGCCCGCGCCTCGGACAGCGCCACATCGACGGCGGAAGAAGCCTTGCTGGCGCCCTCGGCGGTTTCCGCCACGCTGTTTGTCAGCTCGTGAAGCGTCGTCGAGCTGGCTTCGACCCCCGTCGCCTGCTCTTCGGTCCGTCGGGCGAGATCCTTGGTCGCCTGCGAGATCGCGCCCGAGCTGGTTAGAATCTCCTCGCCGGCGTGACGGACGGTGGCGAGTGTCGTCCGCAGCGTCTCGACGCTGTCGTTGTAGTCGTTTGCCATCCGCGCGAAGGTCTTCGGCATATCCGAAGGCAGCCTCGTCTCGAGGTCGCCCTTGGCGAGACCGCTAAGGACGTGGTCGAGCGCCTCGAGCGCTGCCTCCTGCTGTCTCTCTCCGGCAAGGCGCGCCTCCTCGGCCTTAAGGCGCTCCGCCTCCTTCACCTCGAGGTAAGCGGACAAGGAGAAATCCATGTCCAGCATCGCCGCCTTGACGACCGAGCTGATGTCTTTGGCGAGGCTTGCCGCGTTGTTCCTGCCGAAGCGCGATTGCGGGCGGTTCTCGACAACCGCATGAATGAGCTTCTCGATGACCAGGGCATAGCCGCCGACATACCACTGCGGTTCAAGTCCCGCCTGGGCGTAGCGGGAGCCGATGGCCTGCGCGCCCTCGACGTAGCCTTCGTCGAGATTGGCGCCGGTGATCATCTTCCAGTGCTGGAGCTGGCTCTTCCTGGCAGCGTCGACATCAGTGGCGTCGGGGAAGGAACGCGCCGAGTCCGGCGCATTCTTCACCTTCTCGTAGAGTTGATCGAGTGCCTGTGGGAGTGCAGCCTGGAGAACCGGCGACAGTGCGCGGACCGCCTGCTTCGCCTCTTCATCGAGCCCGATAAACTTGAGCCGCTTCTGCAGCGCCTGATTCTCGTCCATCGCCATCTCGCCCAAAAATCTCCCACTCTGGTGCTTCGAGAGTTTGAAAGCTCACGGTGTAGGAACGGTTAAGAACATCCCTTGGAAACTGAGAATATCGACAACTAATCATATTTTGTGGAAGCCTATTGGCGCAAATCGGGTGCCAGCTCCACCACAGCCTTGCATGTTATTATGCGCATGTATAACAACATGCAGAGCGATCAGCGCCGCTCGATCGTCGACGAGGAGATCTCATGCCCACCCGCAGTCGTTTTTGGTGCGTCCTGTGACGATCGCCCGCAGATCCTATCATCGGGCCAGCGAGGCCGAAAGGCGGGAAGACCTGATTGCGGCCACCCTCGAATGTATCGCCGAAGTCGGAATCCAGGGTGCCACCGTCCGCCAGATCGCCGCGAGAGCAGGCGTGACCGGCGGCCTGATCCGCCATTACTTTTCCACCAAGGACCAGATGCTGCAGGCGGCCTACCGCCAGTTGATGAGCGGCATAACCGAAACCACGAAGACGGCAGCCGAGGGCGACAGCGCCTGCACGCGACTGAGACGCTTCATCGTGGCGAACGTCACGCCACCGGTGACAGACAGCCGGACCCTGTCGCTCTGGGCGGCCTTCATCAGCCACATCCCGCTGGATCCTGCCTTCGCAGCCATCCATCGGGAAAGCTACATGAGCTTTCTCGCCGAACTCGAGGCCCTGCTGATCGCTTTTTTCGCTGAACGCAACCGAAACGTCAGCGCCGCTGAAATTCGCACCTATGCCATTGCCCTGAACGGGTTGATCGACGGTCTCTGGCTTGAGGGAACGCTCGCGCCGAACTTGTTCAAAGACCAGGAAATTGCCGAGACGGCGATCATGTCGGTGGAGGCCCTTTTGAGGCTTGCCCCCGGCGAACTGTCGTGAAGGCCTGAAAAACAAAGGAAGACACCATGCGCTACGCCTCCATCACCGACCGTCTTGCCGATCTCGGCTCCGGCCGCTGGGCCGTGCATTCCGAGGCTCGCCGTATGAAGTCGGCAGGCGAAGAGATCATCGAACTGACGATCGGCGAGCCGGACGTGGCGCCGGACAAGGCTCTGCTCGATGAGGCCGCCCGCGCCATGTATGCCGGGCGCACCCGCTATTCCAACGGCCGCGGCGAGCCCTCCGTCCTGAAGACGCTGGTGGACAAATATTCCAGGCGCCGCGCCGATGTGACAGCGGAGAACTTCCTGTGCTTCCCCGGCACGCAGACGGCGCTTTTCACCGTCATGGCAGGCCTTGTGGAGACCGGTGACGGCGTGCTGGTCGGCGATCCCCTCTACGCCACCTATGAAGGCGTGATCGCCTCCACCGGCGCGCATCCCGTCTTCGTGCCGCTGCGGCCGGAAAACCGCTTCCATATGCAGGCGGAAGATCTGGAGCGGGCGATCACGCCGGAATGCCGTGTCGTCATGCTGAACACGCCGCACAATCCGACCGGCGCGGTACTGACTGCGGACGAAATCCGCGCGATCGGCGAGGTCTGCCGCAAGCACGACCTCTGGATCCTCTGCGACGAGGTCTATGAACAGCTCGTCTTCGATACCGTCGAATTTGCCTCGCCCTTCGACATGCCGGAGCTTGCAGAACGGACGATCGTCGTGTCCTCCATCTCAAAGTCCCACGCCGCACCGGGTTTCCGCAGCGGCTGGGCTGCAGGTCCTGCGGAGTTCTGCGCTAGGCTGCTTCCGGTGTCGGAAACCATGCTGTTTGGCGTGCAGCCCTTCATTGCCGACATGACCGCCATGGCCCTGTCGCAGGATTTCCAGATGGCCCCGACGATGCGGGAAAACTTCAGCCGCCGCGCCCTGATCGCCGAGAAGGCGCTGGCCGGCACCAACCTCGTCAAGCCGATGCTGCCGGAAGGCGGGATGTTCATCCTGATCGACGTGTCGGCAACGGGGCTGTCGGGAACGGATTTTGCCTGGGAACTGCTGCGCCAGGAAAAGGTGGCGGTCATGCCCGGCGCTTCCTTCGGCGCTGAGGCAGCCGGCTTCCTGCGGATCTCACTGACGGTTCCGGATGAGGTTCTGGTCACCGCGATGCAGCGGATCGCAAGCCTTGCCGCCCGCCTGGTCTCGCCTTCTGCGCAGCGCGCCACCGCTTGAAGAGAAAAAACGGCTTCCACCACAAGCGCAAACTGTGCTTGTGGGGGAGATCTGCGTCAGCCTTCTCGGGCTTTCGCCGCGGAAAGCTCTTCCTCCCACCCGAAGACACTGCGGCCGCCAAACCGGGCCGAATCTCGATATTCCCCGGCGATGATCTCCTTGAGATCGGGGCCTGTGGCGTAGTGCTCGAGCCGCCGCGCCTGGTCGTCGAGCCGTTTCAGCGCCTGCAACTCCTCCTCGCGCCCCAATCGCCCCTTGCTGACAGCGGATTTCATGACCTTGATCGTCTCGTCATAGACCTTCAGGGGCACGGGGAAGGGATGGCGATCCTTGCCGCCATGGGCCAGCGAGAAGCGGGCGGGATCGGAGAAACGGCACGGCGCGCCATGCACCACCTCCGCCACCATTGCGAGCGCTTTGACCGTGCGGGCGCCGACGCCGGGCGTCAGCAGCAACTGCGGAAAATCTGAAGGCCCTCTGTCGGCCGCGGCCGCGAGCGTGGCGTGCAGGCGCTTCATGTTGACGTCGCCTTCGCGGACGTCGTGATGCCCCGGCATGATGAGATGCGGCAGCATGGGCTGCGCCGGCTCCGGCTGCCGCCGTCCTTCCAGCGCGATCACCTCCGCAACGACCTTGTCAGGGCCAAACGAAGCAAGAAGGTCGAGCTGCCCCTGCCGCGAGGCTTCGGCCCTGCGGTCGGCCAGATTGAGGATCTCTCCCTGCCCCCTGCCCTCTATGGCCGCATGCGGAGAATCCATGAAGCTCTCCAGCCCTTCCGAGAGCCAGTGGTAGCGCCGCGCCTGGCGGCGGTCGCCGTTCATGCCCTGCTGCACCACCACCCATTTGCCGTCGTCGGTGACGATGAACCCATGCAGGTAGAGATCGAAGCCATCCTGCAGGGCCGCGCTGTCGACCTTGGCGACGAGCCGGCTCGCGGTCCCGAGGCGGATGCCATCGAGCCCGACGCGGTCACCGATCGCCAGAAGCTCGTCCGGCGTCTTGCGGGAATGCTGGCCGCGTCCGCCGCAGACATGAATTCCGAGCTCACCGGACAGCGGTGTCAGGCCGCGCTTCAAGGCGCCAATGACGCTGGTGGTGATGCCGGAGGAGTGCCAGTCCATGCCCATTACGGAGCCGAAGGACTGGAACCAGAAGGGATGCGCCAGCCGTCGCAGGAACTCGTCGCGCCCATAATGCTGGACGATGGCCTCCGTGATCAGGGCGCCGAGCCGCGTCATCCGCTGCCCGAGCCAGGCGGGGACGCGCCCGCCGTGAAGCGGAAGATCTGCGCTGCCTGCTCTTTGTGCCATGTCTTCCGCCGATGTTTCAGATCGGACTCATATAGCAGCCTGCCCGCAACAAGGCACGGCCCCGCTCTCAGCCGGCGGCGAAATTCTTCAGCCGCTCTTCCAGAAGAGCGATGGTGGGGACATCGGCGTTGGCGAAGGCGAACCGCAGGTAGTGCTCCTGGCCCTCGCCGAAATACATGCCGGGAATGCAGACGATACCCGCCTGCTTCGCCAGCCGCTCGGCGACCGCTGCAGAATCGAGAGACGGAAACGGGTGGCGCACGAAGGCGAAATAGGCGCCGATCGCATCGATCCGCCAGTCCGGCACCTGTGCCAGCGCCGCCTTCAGCGCCGCGGCCCGCCGGCCAATCTCCTGCCGGTTTTCCTCCCGCCAGCCGGCCAGCATGGGGAGCGCCCTGGCGACCGCCGCCTGTGCCGCCCGCGGCGCGCAGATCTGCAGATTGTCCATGATCTTGGCGATCTGCTCGACGGCCTTGGCACCGGCGGTGATGGCGCCAAGCCGATGGCCGGGAATGCAGAAGGATTTCGAGAAGCTGTAGAGACCGATCAGCCGGTCCTCCCAGCCGTCCTGCGCAAAGAGATCATGCGGCGCACGACCTGCCTCCGGAAGGAAATCCCGGTAGGTCTCGTCGAGGATCAGCCAGATGTCCTTGCGAAGGCAGAGCTCGAAGACCTCGCGCAGCAGATCGGCCAGATAGATCGCGCCCGTCGGATTGTTCGGCGAGACCAGCGCCAGCGCCCGCACGTCCGGCGTGATGGCAGCTGCAAGCGCCTCGACCTGCGGCACGAAACCGTCTTCCGCCGCGCAGGAGACGGTGCGGATCTTGACGCCCATCATCGCCAGCGTCGTCTCGTGGTTGAAGTAGAACGGATTGGTCATCAGCACGGTCTGGCCGGGTCCCGCCACCGCCATGGCGGCGCTGACGAAGGCCTCGTTGCATCCCGACGTCACGTGGATGTTGCCGCTGCCGATCTCGGCGCCATAAACCTTGCTCACATGCTCCGCATAGGCCTGGCGAAGAACCGTCTCGCCTTCGATCGGTCCATAGCCGCAATAGGCGGTGGAGCCGGCCATTTCACCGAGCAGCGTCAGCATGTCGGGGTGGGGCGGATAACCCGGCACCGCCTGCGACAGATCGATCAGCGGACCGCGGGACCCGTCATAGGCGCGTCCCCAGGCAAAGACGGAGGGCACCGGAGGCGGCGCAAGTTTTTCGACGAGCGGATTGAAGGCAGGCATGGGCATTCCAGGGATCGATGGCCGGAGACGGCAGGGGAGCGATTGATTTGCCCACTCATTTACCAGATTATCGAAACTGGCAAGGGATGGGATTGGAACGGAAGGACAGGACATGGCCGACGAGCCCATGCAGACCGAAGACACGAAACTCACCCGCACCAAGCGCAAATGGGCGGAGGAAGGGCGTTTTCTCACCGGGCAAATCTCCCGCCCTGGGCCGGAGGACCGGTTGCCACCCGGCCAGCATCTGGTGAAGAACTGGCCGGTGCTCGATCTCGGCCAGCAGCCGGAGGTCTCGACGGCGCAGTGGCGGCTCGACGTGCGCGGCCTCGTCAACAATCCCCTGACCCTCGACTGGAACGGCTTCCTCGCGCTGCCGCAGGCAGAACGCCGCTCCGACATCCACTGCGTCACCACCTGGTCGCGCTACGACAACGACTGGACCGGCGTCTCGACGCACGATTTCCTCGATGCCGTGGATCCCAAGCCCGAGGCGACGGCGGTGATGCTGACGAGCTACGACGGCTACACCACCAATCTCCTGCTCTCCGATTTCGCCGCCGAGGACGCGGTCCTGGTGCATCGCTGGCAGGGCGAACCGCTGACGGCCGAACACGGCGGTCCGGTGCGCCTGGTCGTGCCGCACCTCTACTTCTGGAAGAGCGCCAAGTGGTTGAAGCGGATCGACTTCCTGTCCGCCGACAGCGCCGGCTTCTGGGAAAAGAACGGCTACCACATGCGCGGCGACCCCTGGGCCGAGGAGCGCTATTCGGAGGATTGAGGCGCCACCTGCATCCCGAGACTCAGGCGTTTTCGCGCAGGAAGTTGATCAGGCCGGAGAAATCCTCGCCGCCGTGGCCGCCGTCGCTGAACTTCTCGTAGAGTTTGGCGGCATGGGCGCCCATCTCCGTCGTCGCGCCCGCCGCAACGGCCGCCTCCTGCGAAAGCTTCAGGTCCTTCATCATCAGAGCGGCGGCAAAACCGGGCTTGTAGCCGTTGTTGGCGGGAGACGTCGGCACAGGCCCCGGCACCGGGCAGTAGGTGGTCAGCGACCAGCACTGCCCGGACGAGGTGGAAGCAACATCGAACAGCGCCTGATGCGAGAGCCCGAGCTTTTCGCCGAGCACGAAGGCCTCGCAGACGCCGGCCATGGTGATGCCGAGGATCATGTTGTTGCAGATCTTGGCGGCCTGGCCGGCCCCGGCATCGCCGCAGTGGACGATGCGCTTGCCCATGGCCTGAAGGATCGGCTCCCCGCGCGCAAAGGCATCCTTGTCACCGCCCACCATGAAGGTCAGTGTTGCGCCCGCGGCGCCGACCGTCCCGCCCGATACCGGCGCATCGAGCGACAGGCAGCCTGCCTCCTTCGCGAGGACATGAGCCTGCCGTGCGCTGTCGACGTCGATCGTCGAGCAGTCGATCAGCAGCGTCCCCGGCTTCACCGCGGCAGTCAGCTCCTGCCAGACCGCCAGCACATGCCGCCCGGCCGGCAGCATGGTGACGACCGCATCAGCCTCCGCAACGGCCTCCGCCGCACTGGAAGCGATTGCTATGCCGGTCGCCGCGGCGGCCTCGCGGGAGTCCGGCGACAGGTCGAACCCTTTGACGCCATAGCCGGCCTTCACGAGGTTGGCCGCCATCGGGCCGCCCATGTTGCCGAGACCGATGAATGCGATGCTGATTGCCATGTTCTTCCTCCCGACTGCGGACGGAGGCATGGCGTCTGCTCCATCCGGACTGATCACTCTTGCCGCGGCAGTGAAGGCAGAGCGATGCTCCTCCCATCCCTCATCGACCGCGCTTCCAGATGTTGCACAGGCGATTGCCGTGCGCCAGCCTGTTGAAGCCTCTTGGAGGCTACCGTTCCAGCGCCACGGACTTGATGACGGCAAAGGCGGGCTGCCCGACCCGGAGTTCCAGCCTTGTCGCGGAAAACGACGTGATGCGGGACGCGATGATGTTGCCGCCGCACGCCAGGCTCACGAGAACGGCGCCGTCACCATCCGTCTCGATCGCGTCGACGGTTCCGGGCAGGATGTTGAGGGCGCTCAGCCCCACCGGCTCGGTCATGGCTATGATAACGTCGCGTTCCGGGATGTGCAGGCGCACCGCGGCGCCCTCTGCCAATCCGGCGTCCGGCACGAGGAGGCACAGGTCCTTCAGCCGCACCCTCGCAAGCCCGTTGACCGCGTCGACGCTTTCGACGCGACCGGAGAGGACGCTTCCCGCCTCGCGCCGGTCGAGAGCCGAAGCGCGGCGGCCGGCAAGCACCTGACCCGGATCGCCGACCGCTGCCACCTGCCCCTCCTGCATCAGCACCACCTGATCGGCGAGCCGCGCGACCTCGGCAACCGAATGGCTGACATAGACGATCGGGATGCCCGCCTCATCCCGCAGCCGTTCCAGATACGGCAGGATCTCCGCCTTGCGTTCATCGTCGAGGGCCGCCAAGGGCTCGTCCATCAGCAGCAGACGCGGCGCGCTCAGAAGAGCCCGACCGATTGCCACCCTTTGCTGCTCTCCTCCCGACAGCGCGTCCGGCTGGCGGTCCAGGAGCGGCGCGATTCCGAGCATCTCCACGACCCGGTCAAATTCGTCCCGTCGCGACCGGTCGCGCGAAAACCATTGGCCATAGGCGAGATTGCGCCGGACGCTGAGATGCGGAAAGAGCCGCGCCTCCTGGAAGACATAGCCGAACCGGCGACGATATGGACGGACGAAGATGTTTTGCCCGGTGTCCAGAAGCACGTCGCCATCCAGCACCACCCGCCCCTCGTCCGGCCGCGACAGCCCGGCGATGATGCGCATCAGCGAGGTCTTTCCTGATCCGGATCGCCCGAACAGGGCCGTCACCCCGTGCTCAGCTGTGAAGCTGGCGTCCAGCCGGAAGGCGCCGAGGCGGTGTCGTGCTTCGACGGTAAACGTCATGGCTGCCGCCCCCGTCGCCCGATCATCTGGGCAAGCGCCTCCGACGCGAGCAGCGCGCCGAACGAGATGGCCACCGCGACAAGCGTCAGGCGCATCGCGCCTGCGTCGCCGCCGGGGACCTGGGTAAAGCTGTAGATGGCCGCCGAAAGGGTTTGGGTTTCACCGGGGATGTTGGAAACGAAGGTGATCGTTGCGCCGAACTCGCCCATCGCCTTGGCAAAGGAGAGGATCATGCCGGCGATGATGCCGGGGAGCGCGAGCGGCAGCGTCACGGAGACGAAGACCCAGGCGGGGCTTGCCCCGAGGGTTCCGGCCGCCTCTTCCAGCTTTCTGTCGATGGCCTCGATCGACAGGCGGATCGACCGGACCATGAGCGGAAAGCCCATGATGGCGCAGGCGAGTGCGGCTCCCGTCCAGCGGAACGAAAAGCTGATGCCGAACCAATCGTAGAGGAAGGCACCGATCGGGCCGCGCCGGCCGAAGCTGACGAGCAGCAGGAAGCCGGTCACCACCGGCGGCAGGATCAGCGGCAGGTGTACCAGGCCGTTGAGGAGCGATTTGCCCCAGAATCGGCCGCGGGCAAGCACATAGGCAATGAAGATGCCGAACGGGAGACTGCAGATCATGGCGACGCTCGCCACCTTCAGGCTGAGCCTGACCGCAGTCCATTCCTCCTCGCTCAGCGCCAGCCAGTCCAATGCCATCCCCTGAGGCGCGATCGCTGCGGCCCGGTGCCGCGATCCCTCCGCCGTGGTCTCTGGATAGTACGAAGGCGTACAAAAAGCCATCCGACCCGCCGTTCCCGGTCCGAGTTCTGGAACATTTACAACGCCCTGCGGTTTGAGCCGCGATCTCAACCCTTGGATGGAGAACCACTATGGCTGATACCAGCGCTATCCGCGAAATCTTCGTGACGGGCCTCAAGAATGCCCATGCGATGGAAAACCAGGCTCTGTCGATCATGAAGCCGCAGGTTTCGCGGATCGAAAACTACCCCGAAGTCGCTGCCCGCCTCGAACAGCATGTCCGCGAAACGGAAGGCCAGATGAGCCGCATCGACGACCTGCTTCAGCAGCTGGATGAAAGCCATTCGTCCATCAAGGACATGGCGCTATCGTTCACCGGCGGCATGGCGGCCATGGGCCACACGGTCGCCGGCGACGAGATCCTCAAGGACTCCTTTGCCAACTACGCCTTCGAGCATTTCGAGATCGCCTCCTACAAGTCGCTCCTGACGCTGGCCGAACTGGGAGGTTTCTCCTTCGCCACGTCGGCCCTCCAGACGAACCTGAAGGAAGAGGAGCAGATGGCTCAGTGGATCGATGAAAACCTTCGAACCGTCACCCTCCGCTTTGCATCCCTTCGCGAAGCCGGTGAAACGGCGAAGATCTGACCAACGCGCTTCACAGTCGATGACAGAGAGGGGGTGGCGTCCGCACCGATGTCGCCCTTTCTGTCTGTTCACTTCGCCTGGCGGCCGCGCAGAACCGTCCGGGCGAGACTGGTCGGCTCCGGCAACCGATCGGCCTCCAGCGAGGCAAAGAGCCAGTCGATGAAGACGCGCACGATCGGGGCGGATCGCATCTCATGCCGGCAGGCGACGTAGAAGGCGTCATTGGCCGGGACGCCGAGATCAAAGGGCACAAGCAGCTCCCCCTCGGCGATCAGCTTGGCAGCCGTGATCGTGTCCCCCAGTGCGACGCCCTGGCCATGCAGCGCAGCCTCGGTCGAAAACCGGGCATCCCCCATGAAATGCTGTCTGCGGCGGGGGAAGTCGGCCCCCTCGGCCGCCGCGAGCCAGGTGTTCCACTCCCGCCCGTCACGGTCCCCATGCAACAGGACGTGGTCCTCCAGATCGCGCATCGAGCGCAGCGGGCGGCTGTTGAGCAAAGTCGGGCTTGCGACGGGAAAGAGCTGCAGGTTGCTCCAGAGCCGTGTCCAGGCATCCGGCCAGTTTCCGTCGCCGTAGAGAATGCAGACGTCCACATCCTGGGAATGCAGCTGGGCTGGATCGTTGGAGGCGGCAAGGTTCAGCGTCACGTCGGGATACTGCTCCGTGAAGGAGGCAAGCCGCGGCACGATCCAGAACGACAGGAGCGCGGGCACACAGGTGATGGTGAGATTGCCGGTCGTCGCCGGCCGCCGCATCTGCGCCGTCGCGGCAGCGATACCACTGAACGCCTGCGTGACGGCCGGCAGCAGCAGGGCTCCCGCCGCCGTCAGCTTCAGGCGCCGTCCGCCGCGCTCGAAAAGCACGATATCCAGCGATTCCTCCAGCGCGCGGATCTGGTGGCTGACGGCTCCATGCGTCACCCGCAGTTCCCGTGCCGCCGCGGAGACGGAAGCATGACGCGCCGCCGCCTCGAAGGCGCGAAGCGGATTGAGCGGCGGCAGACGAGTTGTCACGGAGCGTCTCGTATGTGAATTTTTCTCACGGCGACTGCTAGAACATTGTCAATTGCATTTCCAGCCTGACTTTGCCGATAATGCACAAAACGAAGGCGACATAGTCTCGGGAATTAAATTTAGGCACGGGCGAGGAAACGGTCGGACATCATGGCATTGGACGAAGAAAAGCTCCGCGAACTCCGCGAGAAATACGGATCGGGCCACGGTGGCGATCTCTACGATCCGGAGTTCCGGAAGGTCGCCGACAAGATCTTCTCTGCGAGTGGCACCCGTCTGGCCCCCTATGCCGGCGTCCCCACCTTCGTCTCGGCGCCGCATATGCCAGTCGATGCGGAAGATCCGGACTTCGGCAACCTGCAGGTAGCGATCACCGGCGTGCCGATGGACCTTGGCGTCACCAACCGGCCGGGATCCCGCTTCGGGCCAAGGGCCCTGCGGACGGTCGAGCGGATCGGCCCCTACAACCATGTGCTGAAGACCGCACCGGTCTTCGACATCCGTGTCGCCGATATCGGTGATGTGCCGCTGCGCAGCCGCTATAATCTCGAGATGTGCCACGAGGACATCAAGAAGCGCTTCAACCAGATCGTGGACGCCGGAGTGCTGCCGCTCGCCGTCGGCGGCGACCATTCCATCAGCCAGTCGATCCTGAAGGCCGTCGGCAAAAAGGCGCCGGTCGGCATGATCCATATCGACGCCCATTGCGACACGAGCGGCCCCTTCGACCACAGCAAGTTCCATCATGCCGGGCCTTTCCGCAACGCCGTACTGGATGGTGTCCTCGATCCGACCCGCACGATCCAGATCGGCATCCGCGGCGCGGCGGAATACATCTGGGAGTTCTCCTACGCCTCCGGGATGACGGTCATCCACGCGGAGGAAGTGTCCGGAATGGGCATGCCCGCCATCATCGAGAAGGCGAAGGCCATCGTCGGCGACGGACCCACCTATCTCTCCTTCGACATCGACAGCCTCGATCCGAGCTTTGCCCCCGGCACCGGCACGCCGGAAATCGGCGGCCTGACGACGCGCGAGGTGCTGGAACTGATCCGCGGTCTCAAGGGCATCAACCTCGTCGGCGGCGACGTGGTGGAAGTGGCTCCGCAGTACGACACGACGACCAATACGGCCCAGGCGGGCGCACAAATGCTCTTTGAAATCCTCAGCCTGATGGTCTTCAGCCCTTCCTTGAAGGGCAACGACTGACGTAAGATAGCGACAAGAGTGGGAACTCGCTGCGCAGGCAAGAGAACCTGCCGGCAAACAAAGGAGAACAATATGCGCGACATCATGAAAACCACAGCCAGCCGCCGTGCGGTGCTGGGTGCCGGCCTCGCCGGAGCATCCATGCTGGCCATGCCCTCGATCCTGCGGGCGCAGGACAAGTCCCTGACGGTTGGCGTCTACGGCGGCTACTTCAAGGATTCCTTCGACAACAACATCTTCCCGGAATTCACCAAGGCAACCGGCATCGCCATCCAGTCGGTCGCCGAGCCGACCGGTGAAGCCTGGCTGGTGCAGCTGGAGCAGGCCGCACGCGCGGGCCAGGCTCCGGCCGACGTCTCCATGATGTCGCAGGTCGCCCTGCTGAAGGGCCAGTCGACGGACCTCTGGGCACCGCTCGACATGGCCAAGATCGAGAATGCTTCCGGCCTGATCGAGACCTTCATCAACAAATATCCGGACGGTCGCGTCGCCGGCATCGGCGCCGTCTCCTGGTACATCACGCTGGTCACCAACACCGACAGCTATCCGGAAGCGCCGACCTCCTGGGCCGCCCTCTGGGATCCGGCCAATGCCGACAAGCTCGGCCTGCTGGCGCTGGTTTCCAACTCCTTCCTGCTCGAAGTCACCGCCAAGACCCACTTCGGCGGCACCGAGGTGCTGGACACGGAAGAGGGCATCCTGAAGGTCTTCGACAAGCTTGCCGAAGTGAAGCCCAACGTCCGGCTCTGGTACCGTGACGAGGCGCAGTTCGAGCAGGCACTGAAGTCCGGCGAAATCCCGATGGGTCAGTACTACCACGACGTCACCGGCCTGGCGGCTGCGGATGGCAATCCGGTCCGTTCGACCTTCCCGAAGGAAGGCGGCATCCTCGATTCCGGCAGCTGGGCAGTCTCGCGCGCATCCGAGAAGCTCGAAGAAGCCCATGTCTTCATCAACTACATGTGCCAGCCGGAGATCCAGGCGATCCTGTCGCGCAAGGTCGGCACCTCTCCGACCATCAAGCGTGACCTGCTCGACCTGACGGCCGAGGAGTTCGCCGCCGTGTCCTCCGACATCGACCCGATCATTCCGCGCTACGATATGTACCAGCAGAAGTCCGACTTCCTGAACCAGAAGTGGACCGAAATGATCGCCGGCTGATCCGGCCTTTTACCGACCACCCTCGCATTCTGGCGGGGGTGGTCGTCCCATCGCAAATGCGCTAATCGAACGCCCCCGACAAAACGAGCGGAGAGCGAATGTCCGGACTAATCCTCAGCAATGTGACGAAGCGGTTCGGCACCTTCACCGCGGTCGACGACGTGAACCTGTCGGTTCCCGACGGCACCTTCGTGTGCCTGCTCGGTCCCTCCGGTTGCGGCAAGACCACGTTGATGCGGATGATCGCCGGACTGGACCTTCCCAGCACGGGATCGATCACGCTGGGCGGAGACGACATCACCGAGGTCCCGACGCACAAGCGCAACCTCGGCATGGTCTTCCAGTCGCTCGCACTCTTCCCGCATCTGACGGTCGGCGAAAACATCGCATATGCGCTGCGCATCCGCGGCGTCGACAAGGCCGACCAGAAGAAGCGCGTCAACGAGCTTCTGGCGATGATCCACCTCACGGGCTTTTCCGATCGCTCCGTCAGCAAGCTTTCGGGCGGCCAGCGCCAGCGCGTCGCGATCGCCCGCGCCTTGGCGATCTCCCCGAAACTGTTCCTGCTCGACGAACCGCTCTCGGCGCTGGACGCCAAGCTGCGCGAAGCCATGCAGGTGGAGCTGCGGCAGCTGCAGCAGCGCCTCGGCATCACCACCATCGTCGTCACCCATGACCAGCGCGAAGCCATGACCATGGCCGATACGGTGGTCGTCATGAACGGTGGCCAGATCCGCCAGGCGGCAGCGCCGGTCGACATCTACCGCCGCCCGGCCGATTCCTTCGTCGCCGACTTCATCGGCTCCACCAATCTCATTCCCTTCGCCGCAGAAGCGAGCGGCCGCGCCACCATCCTCGGCGCATCGGTAGACGGGTTGCAGCTTGGCACCGCCAAGACGGGTACAGTTTCCGTGCGTCCCGAAGACGTGCAATTGACCGCTCCCGGCGGCGAGGCCATCACCGGCACGGTAACCTTCATCCGCGACCTTGGCGGCACGGTGGAAACTTTCGTCGAGGCCGGCGGTCAGCAGATCGTTGCCGTCTCTTCTCCTCGCGACCGGCCCGTGGTCACCGTGGGACAGGACGTCGGCATTCGACTCGATCCGCAAACCAGCGTGGTACTGGCGTCATGAGACGCGAACCGCCGCAGCGCCTTGCCGATTACGGGCCGCTGGTCTTCCCGGCCGGCATGCTGATCGTCTTCTTCGTCATCCCCTTCGCGACAATGATCGCCGTCTCATTCTTCGAGCGGGAACAGGGCGGCTTTTACCAACCGGCTTTCGTCTGGGACAATTATGCCCGTTTCATCAGCCTCTTCTTCGGCAAGGTGCTGGGCTTCTCGCTCTTTCTCGCCATGGCCGTCGCCGCCGCCTGCGTGGCAATCGGCGTTCCCTTCACCTACCTACTCTCGCGGTCGGCGCGGAACGTCCAGATCCTCTGGCTCGTGGTGCTTCTCTCGATCCTCTCTCTTTCCGAAGTGATGATCGGCTTTGCGTGGTCGACCCTGTTCTCGCGCACGGCCGGCATCACCAATCTCTTCGCCTACTTCGGACTGATGGCGGGACCGCAGGCGCTGACACCGAGTTTCGGCGCGGTGATGACGGCGATGACCTATCAGGCCCTGCCCTATACGGTTCTGGTTCTCTACCCCGCTCTGGTGCGGCTCGACCCGACGCTGACGGAGGCGGCCCGAACGCTCGGCGCCTCACCGATGCGCGCCTTCTTCACGGTCGTCGTCCCGGCCCTGCGCAACACCGTTCTGGCAACGCTGATCATGGTCTTCATCTTCGCGCTCGGCTCCTACCTGCTGCCGCAGCTTCTCGGCCGTCCGCAGCATTGGACGCTGTCCGTGCTGATCACCGACCAGGCGATCTATCAGTCCAACATGCCGTTTGCCGCGGCCATGGCCGTCTTCCTGGTGCTGGTGTCGCTGGCGCTCGTCGGGCTTGCCGTCTACGCCGGACGCAGGAGGGAGGCCGCATGACGACGATCCTCAGCCGCCTCTTCTTCTTCGCCGTCGCGCTCTTCATGGCACTGCCGCTGATCGTGATGGTGGGCGTGTCGATCAACGAGAAGCAGACGCTCGCCTTTCCGCCGCAGGGCTTCTCGCTCTCCTGGTACGGCGAGATCTTTACCGACGACGGCTGGCGCAACGCCCTTTTTGCATCGCTGACGCTCGCTGCCCTGTCGGCAGCGCTGGCGCTTCTCGTCGCCCTCCCGCTTGCCTGGTTCCTGTGGCGCAGGGTGGCGCCCTGGGCCAATATCTTCCAGCTGCTGGGCGTTGCACCCTTCACGCTGCCGCCGGTGATCACGGCGCTCGGCCTTCTCACCTTCTGGGCCACCACCGGTTTCTACGGCCAGCCCTGGACGGCCGTCATCAGCCACGCGATCTTCTTCGTGACGCTGCCGCTCGTGACCCTGTCGCTCGGCTTTTCCGCTATCGACCGATCGCTGGTGGAAGCCGCCGCGACCATGGGCGCGAGCGACCGGGTGATCTTCCGCACCGTCGTGCTGCCGCTGATCCTGCCCTATCTCGTCTCCGGCTATGCCTTCGCCTTCGTGCTGTCGCTCAACGAGTACATCGTCGCCTACATGACGGTGGGCTTCACGATGGAAACCCTGCCGATCAAGATCTTCAACGCGCTGCGCTACGGCTATACGCCGACCATGGCCTCGGTGACCGTACTGTTCCTGGCCATCGCCGCGCTGGTCTTTGGGCTGATCGCCCGCTTCGGCGACCTGCCGAAACTGCTGGGTGCCATGGCGGACGACCGATGAAGATCGCCGGCTTCCAGATGCAGGCGGTCCTCGGCGACGTCGATGCAAACCTCGCCAAGATCGACGCGGCGGCCGGGAAGGCCGCCGCCCAGGGCGTTCGGCTGCTGATCGCACCCGAGCTTGCCTTGACCGGCTATGGTGCCGGCGACCTCTTTCCCGCCCTCGCCTCGCCTGCCGACGGTCCCCTGACGCAACAGCTTTCGCAGATCGCCCGCCGCCATGGCCTGACCATCGTCGCGGGCTTTGCCGAGAAGGATGGGGAGAGCGTCTACAACAGTGTCTTCCTGACCGACGGCAAAGGGCAGACGGCGACCTATCGCAAATCACATCTCTATGGCCCCTACGAGCGGCAATGGTTTCGGCCGGAGGCACCCTCTTCCGTCCTCGCCACCATCGACGGCATTCGGCTGGGAATGCTGATCTGCTACGACGTCGAGTTTCCGGAAAACGTCCGTCGCCTCGCCCAGGCAGGCGCCGACCTGGTGGTTGTGCCGACGGCACTGCCGTCAGGCTGGTCCGGCGCCTTCATCGCCGAGCACATGATCCGCGTCCGGGCCTTCGAGAACCAGGTCTTCGTCGCCTACGTCAACCATTGCGGCACGGACGAACGCTTCGCCTACGCCGGCCTGTCACGTATTGCTGCACCCGACGGAGGACTTCTTGCCGAGGCTCCGGCCGAGAGCGAAGCCCTGATCGTTGCAGAGATCGACCCTGCCACCTTCCATAGCTCCCGCTCGGAAAACACCTATCTTGCCGACCTGCGCTGACGTCAGCCTCAATCCGTTTGATCTGCCGTGCGCTCTCGGGCGTGATGCTCTGCGAGGCGCTCCGGAACGCTGAGCAGCGGAACTGGCAGCAAGCCATGGGAACATCCTGCCAAGGAGCGCATTTTGAGCAGTTGGCTGCAGATCCGAGGTGAGGCATGAACGTGACGCAAATGACGGACGAAGCGTGGGACTATCTCCGATCTATCCGCGAAGACGGTTCCTCGCCTCAGCCGCCTCGGTCAGACCTCCCGCTCCCATGCCTTCCGCTCTATGAGACAATTGCCGCACGCAAGGGACCATTCGTGCTGGCGCAGGTCGGGCAGTCACTCGACGGCCGCGTGGCCACGCCGACCGGCGACGCGCAGGATGTCTCCGGCTGCGACGGCATTGCCCACCTGCACCGCTGCCGTGCCCTGGTGGATGCGGTGATCGTCGGTGTCGGAACCGTGGTTGCCGACAACCCCAGCCTGTCCGTCCGGTCCGTTCCCGGCCGGAGCCCGGTCCGCGTCGTGATCGACTGCAATGGCCGCATTCCCGCCGGCGCCAAGATGCTGACCGACGGGGGCACGCCCGTGCTGATCATCCAGGCAGACGATGCGCCGCTGCGGGATCTGGACCAGGAGATTGTCTGCCTGCCGCGTCGCGGCGAAGGCCTGCATCCGCAGGACATCCTCGACTGTCTGGCGGAACGCGGCCTGACGACAGTCCTCGTCGAGGGCGGCGCCAACACCATTGCCCGCTTCCTCGATGCCGATCTCGTCGATCGCCTGCATGTGTCCGTGTCGCCGATCATCATCGGCTCCGGCCCGATGGGCATCACGCTCGCACCGGTCGACCGCTTGGCGGAGGCGCGCCGTCCCGATGTCACGGTCTACAACATCGGCACGGATATCGTCTTCGACTGCAATTTTCGCAGCCGAACCCTGCAGTCGGTGTCACGGGAGAGCGAGCACGTCCTGGTGACCGACACGGCATGAGCTGTCGGTTGCTTCGATCGAGGCAAGCCTGAATTCGTACCAGTCCGTCAGTTCATCCTCGGAAAGACGCGCCGCCTCCCGCACGGCCTGCGCTACGCCATCCAGGAACATGCGCTGGAGATCTGCGTCTTCGGCACCCATGATCCAGGGGCTTGTGGCAGTGCTGACCGCGAATCCCCCGGCTTCTAGCCGCTCAGCCAGAACCTGCCAGGCTTCTGGTCCAGCGGAGGTGCCAAACCCCTTGTCGGTTCGCTGGTGATCGTTGAAGGCCTCCGTCACCGCCGCGTCGAGCGGATGGGCGACCGACCAGAGCATCTCCCCGTCGTAGTTCAGCGCGGCGTAAAGCCCGACGCCGGTCTCCCCAATCCTGCCCACGAAGCGATCGATGAAGGCCGACGAGCAGAGATCGAACAGTGCCGAAGCGGTCACAATTGCCGTTCCTTCGAGCGGCAGGGATGCGATGTCGTTGAGGTCTCCCTCGAGAAAAGCGATACCCGCATCCGGATGGCGCCGTTTTGCCTCCGCCAGCAGCCGCGCGTCGTAGTCGAACAGCGTCCAGGCGGTTGCCGGCGAAAGCCTGTCTGCCAGCGTGCGGTAGGTCGATCCGGTGCCGCAACCGATGTCCAGGATGCGACCGCCTTCTCCGACGGCGGTCACCGCGTGTTCCAGCAGCCCTGCATCCCGCGACCTTCGGTCGACAGGCTCGCGCAGTGCCAGCCAATCCTTGTCGAAACCGCTCATGCTCTGCTCTCCAGAAATTGGGCTATGATCGCCGCTGTGTCGCGCCAGGATGGCAGTGCCGCTCCGGCGCGGGCGGCCTCTCCGGCCATCGCTCTGCGCGTCTGCGGCTCGTCCAGCAGCCGCCGAAGGGCGGCGGCGAGTTCTTGCCGGTCATCCGGCGCCACCAGAATTCCAGCCGTCGCCGGAACGACCTCCGGCACGGCACCGGCCGCACAGCCAACGATCGGCAGTCCGTGCGCCAGCGCTTCGGCAAACACCATTCCGTACCCTTCGTAGCGGCTTGCCAGGGCAAAGATATCCGCACCCGCAAACTCCGCCTGCACATCGTCGACCTCGCCCAAGAGCGTCACCCGGTCCTCGAGCCGAAGCGTGGAGATCAGCCGCTCCAGCTCGTCGGCAACGCCTGCATCCAGGTCGCGGCTCCCGACGATGCGGCAGGTCCACGAAAGATCGCGCAAGGTCGCGAGTGCTGCAATCAGCACGTCGTGCCCCTTGCGCCGCGTCAGTGATCCGACACTGAGGATGCAAGGAACAGCGCCACGTCCTGTCGCAAGCGGTCCGGGATCGGTGCCAGGCAGAGCCGTAACGACGTCTTCGTTTGCGATACTATAGTTTTCAACCAGTTCGCGGGCGGTCGCGGCAGACGTGACGACCGTGCCGCGTGTGCAGGCCAGGGCTGCCCGCTCGCGCGCCGCAAGCTCCGCCTTCGCATGCTCCGAAAGACCCGTCTCCAGCGCCAGCGGATGATGCACCAGCGCAAACAAACGGACCCTTTGGCCGAGCGTCTTCGCCACCCGGTCGAGAACCCCGAAGGCTAGGCCATCGACCATCAGGATGCTGCCGTCCGGAATGGCTGCGAGAGTGCTCTCGGCCTGCGCAAGGTCCGGACGGGCTGGAAACCCGTCGCCAAGCGGCACAAGCTTCACATCCCAGCCAAGATCTCCCAGCGCTGCGACCACCCGTCGGTCGTAGCCATAGCCGCCGGTCCTGGTCTGCAACTCGCCTGGATAGGCAAAATGGAGCGTACGGCTCAAAGGTCCGCCTCATACCAGCCGCGCGCGGTGTGCGACTCGTGCAGCATCACCTTCAGCCGGCGGATGCGACCGCTGCCATCGCCGAGTCGTCCGCCTGCAATCGCCTTTGCCAGCTGGTCGAAAATGAACTTCGCCAGAAATTCGGTGGTGGTGACCTTGCCGGCAAACTCCTCGACCTCGTCGAGGTTCTGGTAGTTCAGCGGCTTCAACACCTCCCCCAGCACCTGCATGGCCAGGCCGATGTCGACGGCAAGACCATCTTCATCCAGATCGGCGGTGAAAAAGGCGGCGTCAACGACGAAGGTCGCGCCATGCATTCCCTGGGCTGGCCCGAACACCGGCCTTGGGAGGCTGTGGGCGATCATGATGTGGTCGCGGACTTCAACGGCAAACATGGCAATTCCTTTTCAGTATCGAATGCGGTGACACAGGGTGTCGGGAGATGCGAGAATGTCCGGATAGGCATCCGCGATGGAAGCAAAGGGGGTTTCGCCCGAGATCAGCGCATCCAGCCGGGCATCGCCAAGAAGCTCGAGCGCCTTGCCCATGCGGCGCGAATAGTCCCACCGGGCGCGGCGATTGGCGGCGATGGCTCCCACCTGCGAGCTGATGATCGACAGGCGCCGCGCATGAAACGCGCGCCCCAGCGGGATCTCAACGCGTTTTTCGCCATACCAGCTTGCTTCGACGATACGCGCTTCAAAGCCCGCATGGTCGAGGGCGCCTTCCAAAGCCGCGGGCGAGGCCGATGCATTGATCAGGACGTCGCAGTTCTGCGGGACATCGGCGGGCGAGCAGAAAGTCATCCCCAGCGCCTCCGCCACCGGTCGACGCGCAGGTGACGTATCGCAGACCACCGTGTCCGTCGCCGCGATGCGTGACGCGATGTAAGCCGTCAGCAGCCCGACGACGCCAGCTCCGTAGACTGCCACGCGGTCGCCCGGCATTATCCCGGCGTCCCAGACGATGTTGAGCGCCGTCTCCATGTTGGCGGCAAGAACGGCACGCTCGGCAGGCAATCCCTCCGGCAGCAGACGCGCGTCGTCAGCCCTGATCCGAAACCTGTCCTGGTGAGGATGCAGGGCGAAGACCGCTCGACCCATCAGGTCAGCCGGCCCCTCCTCTACGAGACCGACGGCAGCATAACCGTACTTGACCGGGAATGGCATATCGCCATCCTGATAGGGTGCGCGCATCCGTTCGAATTCGCTTTCCGGCACCTGTCCGTGGAATACCAGCGCTTCGGTTCCGCGGCTGATGCCGCTGAACAGGCTGCGAATGGTGATATCCGCGTCCTGACGCGGCGGCAGCACCTCATTCCGCAGGACACAGCGAGCCTTTGCCGCAAACCATAGCGATGTCGCATGAGCAGCGTTGCCCGGCATGGGGGGGACCTCTTGTTTCAATGTCACGATCACCCCATTTTCGCTCAGGCGCATCCTGGACTTAGGGGCATTTACGGTTGTGGCAAGGGAATGGATTTTCTTTAGCCCGCTACAGGAATATCACGTTTAATTGACGGCCCTTACAGATCCGTCGCCTGACCGGACCCGTTATGTGCCCCATGTACAGCTGTCGAGGAGACTGTCATGAATGTATCACCGCATCTATGGGCGCCCAACAAAAGTGCCGACTACCAGTTTGACGATTCGGCGATGCGCCTGGAGCGGGCAGTCTCGGAGTTCCGTTACGGTCGCCCGATCGTTTTGAGCGGGCCTGAAGGCTCCGTTGCGGCTCTCGCGCTTGACGCCGCATCTCCAAGTGACTTCGAGAGGTTTGCGCGCGCAGCCGGCGGCCAACATGCTCTCTACCTGTCCCGCCATCGGGCGGCACGACTGGGTCTAAGCAATGCGGACGACATTGCCATTCCCGCACGGGATATGGATTTCGCATCTGCGTCAGCGCTCGCCTACGCTCGAGATTCAGCTGCCCAGATCGAGTGGAAACCCGCAACTTCGCTCATGCGGACTGCGGGAGAGGTTGCGGGACTTGCACTTCTGCTGCCGGCGATGATGTGTGTGGAGGTTCCTCGACACGCACGGACGTTCGCGGCCTGTGCCGAAGTCGATCATCTGGATCTGCCCAAGAGCCGCCGGATGGCCCGGAGCTTCGAGGTGGTCGTACGGACCCCCGTTCCTCTCCGCGACCTCGGCGATTGCGAATTCGTCGTGTTCCGCGGCGGTGTCGCGCAGAAGGACCAGGTGGCCATCGTTGTCGGTCAGCCGGATACCTCCGGACCTGTTCCGGTGCGGATCCACTCGTCATGCCTCACCGGGGATCTCTGCGGCTCGCTGAAGTGCGACTGCGGCGACCAGCTTCGCAACGGTTTGTCGAGCCTGAAAGAACAGGGCGGCGGCGTTCTCCTCTATCTCGACCAGGAAGGCCGCGGCACCGGCATCGGCGCCAAGATGCGCGCCTATGGCTATCAGCACGAAGGTCTCGACACGATCGATGCCGATGCCGAGCTGGGCTTTGGACTGGACGAACGTCGATACGATGCAGCGGTCGCCATGCTCGGCGGTCTTGGCATTGGCGCCGTCAATCTGCTCACCAATAATCCCACCAAGGTTGCTGCTCTGCTGGCTGCCGGCATAGCGGTGAACGGGCGCACGTCCGTCACCGGCCGCATTACGCCGGACAATCTGGAATATCTTCGCACCAAGACATTGCGGGCAGGTCACGCGCTAGACATCGACCTCCTCACCCGGGCCGCCACGGAGCTCTCCGATGGCTGATCATGCCGGATGGGTGGGCCTGACGCTTCCGGAGCGGTCAATCCCCCAGCCCAGGACACCACCGTTGGTCTACGCTCAGGCTCTGGGCTCCATGCTGGTGGGGGCAGCTGCGATCGTTCTGGTACTGCGCACCTTCGGCACTGACCTCGACGTCGGGAGCAAGGCGCTGTCGGTGAGCCTGGTCATCTATGTCGGCATCTCGATCCTGGCGCTCGTGAAGCTGCCGACCTATCCTCACAGCCGCTTTGGGCCCGCCAATATCGTCACCACACTGCGCGCAGCAGCGACAGCAATGATCGGCGGCATCATCCTGACGGCCGAACAGGTGACGGGTGCCTCAATGCTCTGGTTCGTCACCGGCAGTGCCGCGGCAGCCCTGGCCCTCGACGGGTTGGATGGCTACCTGGCACGCCGAAGCGGCACATCATCGCGGTTTGGCGCCCGCTTCGACATGGAGGTCGATGCGCTGCTGATCCTGCTGCTGGCAACCGCCGCTCTTCTTCTCGGGAAGGCGGGTGTCTGGGTCCTGCTGATCGGGCTCATGCGTTACGGCTTCCTGGCGGCGAGGATGGCGTCTTCACGGCTCTCGGGCGAGCTTCCCGAATCCATGCGGCGCAAGGTCGTCTGCGTCGTGCAGGGTGTGGCGCTGTGCATCGCAATGGCCCCGATCGTCAATCCGCTGGTGGCGCAAGTGGTTCTGGCAATTGCCCTGTTGTCGCTGGTTTACTCCTTTGCCGTCGATATCGCCTATCTTCTGATGCAGGCGGATGGAGACAGACGTGTCGCTTGACCTGTCGCGCACGCTGGGTTTCGGCCGGTCGCTGCTCATCTACTACGGCCAACCCTGGCGGCGACGGGCACTGCGGCAGTTCTACGGAAAACTCGTGCAGCCGGGCGATCTCGTCTTCGACATAGGGGCCCATGTCGGGAGCAGGTCGAGAACCCTGCTTGGCCTCGGCGCAACGGTGGTGGCGGTCGAGCCGCAGCCCGATTTCGCCGATTTCATAACCCGGACGCTGCGGCACCCAAAGCTTACGCTTCTGCGCAAGGCGATCGGTCGGGAGCAGGGGTCCATTGACCTCCATATTTCCAGCAGGCACCCGACGGTCACAAGCACTTCGGAATCCTGGATGTCGACCGTCAAGGAAAGCTCAGGCTTCCAGAAGGTCGCCTGGGACCGCATCGAACGGGTTGAGATGACGACGCTGGACCAGATGGTGGCAGCCTATGGACGCCCATCCCTCTGCAAGATCGATGTCGAAGGGGCGGAAGCCGACATCCTGCGTGGCCTGAGTACCTCGCTTCCCCTGGTCATTTTCGAGTATATCCCCGCAGCCATGGGTGTCGCCCGCGAAGCGATGACAGAGTTGCAGCGCCTCGGCCGCTATCGCTTCAACCGCGTCAGCGGTGAACAGCACCGCTTTCTGCATGAAGACTGGATCTCGCACGACGCCTTGCTGGCGGAACTGTCGAGCCTCGATGTCGCGTCGCCATCCGGGGATATCTACGCCCGGCTGGACGATCAGTGATCACCTCAGCCTGCCTTATCCTTTCGAACCAGCGCCATGAGCGCCACGATAAGCCCGGGCGCGGCCCCGACCAGGGACAGGACACCGTAGAAGATGCTGGCGGCCACGCCATCGGATGCGGCATAGCCGAACAGCGGCCAGAGCAATGCCGCCGCCGCCTCTCGCGCACCCCAGCCGGCCACGGTGAGCGGAATGAGCATCATCAGCAGACAGAGCGGCACCGCCGTGACCGCAGCCAGCCATGGCAAAGGCGCCCCGACCGCAGCCGAGGCGAGCATGAACATCCCGGCATAGCTCGCGACGATCAGCAGGCTCAGCAGGGACTGGGTTTTCCAGGCACCGTCCGCGATGAAAACACGGCAGAGCGCGGCTTTGCCAGCCTCCAGCCGTTCGGCAAGAAACGCAGGGGGAAAGCGCAGGATCACGAAGCCGACAACAAGCCCGCAGACCACCACGATGGCGAGGATCAGAAGGATCCGCGACAGGGTGGGAGGAAGTTCGCCCGCGTCGGCGAAGGGCCAGATAATGAGCCCAAGTCCGGCGAGAACAAAGAACACGCCCTGCCCCGCAACGCGTTCCAGGAACACCCCGAGCGCCGGTGCCTTCCATCCCCCCGTCTCATCGGTGCGATGGCGCACGGCGCGCACCGCATCGCCTGCGACGCCACCGGGAAGGACCTGATTGAGAAACGTGCTGAGGTAATAGTCTCGGATCGCATGACTGACCGGCAAGACCATCCCCAGCCTGCCTGCGGTAAACTGCCACCGCCAGGCCGACAGCACGATTTGCAGCTGGACCAGAAGAAGTCCGGCGATAGCATAGGCGGGCGGTATGGATGTGAGACTTCGCCCGATCTGCCCCGCATCGAGCGCATAGAGAACGCCAGCCAGGATCGCGAAGCCGGCCAGTGGACCGAGATAACGGATGCCTCTCATGCGGCCCATTCCCTGGCGTGGCATTGACGGTGAAAGGAGACAGGATGATGGGGCTGTTCGCAAGGGCTCATGGGGATAGCTTAAGCCACAGCTCCGCACCGCGGGCAAATGCAATCGGCTGGCTGCGCATGGCGACGGCACTTCTTCTGGGTTTTGCCGTTCTTGCACTGCCCTCCAATCCGGCCGCTCTGAACCACGTCTTCCCGCCGAACCTGCCGTTGGAAATACTGGGCCTCGCCATGGCGGCCCTGCTGCTTCCGACACGATTTTTTCGGTTGCTGCGCGCCCTCGCGACGGCGCTGTTTGCCGGCATCCTGTTCCTGAAGCTTGCAGATCTGGGGACCGGCAGCGCCTTCCAGCGTCCATTCAATCCCTATCTCGACCTGAAGATCATGACCGACGGCTGGAACCTGCTGAGCGGCTCCATCGGTCGCGCCGAAGCGGCGGCGTTCGTCAGCGGCGCGATCCTCCTGTGGCTTGCCCTCTCTGCCGTCTTCTTCTGGTCCCTGGGCGGCTTCAGATCGCCGGGCAGACCGACCGCTCTCGGCCTTGCCGCAGCCGCTGCTCTAGCGCTTCTCGCAGGTCTCGCGACAATGTCGTTGGAGGCGCGGGCTCCTCCCGTCTCCGCAGACGTTGCTCCCTATCTGACCAACCGCATCGCCATGATCCGGCAGTCCGTCGCAGACCTCGCGGCCTTCGAGACGGAGCTGAAGTCCGATCCCGCCGCATCCATTCCGCCAGACCAACGGCTCTCTCGCCTGACGGGCACGGACGTGGTCTTCATCTTCGTCGAGTCCTACGGACGAAGTGCGATCGAGGATGCGCAGTATGCGCCCCGCGTTGCGACGAGGTTGAGCAGCATGGCGCAGGAGGTCGCTGCCGCCGGTTTACAGGCCCGCAGCGGCTGGCTGACAGCGCCGACGGTCGGCGGCCTCAGCTGGCTGGCGCACGGGGCGCTGCTGTCCGGCCTCTGGACGGACAGCCAGGCGCGCTACGACCGCATGATCGCCAGCGAGCGTCCAACCCTCAATGCACTGTTTCGGCAGGCCGGATGGCACACGACGGCCATCATGCCGGCCATCACCATGGACTGGCCCGAAAGCGGCTACTTCGGCTACGACACGGTGAGGGACGCAAGCGGGCTCGGCTACCGCGGCAAACCGTTCAACTGGGTCACGATGCCCGACCAATACACGCTGTCCGCCTTCCAGAAGATGGATCGCGAAAATGCAGAGAAACCGGTGATGGCGGAGATCGCCTTGATCTCGAGCCACGCGCCCTGGACGCCGATCCCCACGCTGGTGGACTGGGACAAGATTGGCGATGGCCGGATCTTTGATGAACAGGCCGTCTCGGGCGATCCGCCGTCGGTGGTCTGGTCGGATCCGGCGCGGATCCGAGAGCAATATCTGGCCTCGATCGACTACGCACTGGAGACGCTCGGCTCCTACGTTTCGCGCTACGGTGACAACACGCTCTTCGTGATCCTCGGCGATCACCAGCCGGCCTCCGTCATTACCGGCGAGGGAGCCTCGCGGGATGTCCCCGTCAACATCATCGGCAGTCCGGCGATGATCGAGCAGCTCTCGTCCTGGGAATGGACCGAAGGACTGGTGCCCGCATCGTCCTTGGCGCCGATGCGGATGGACCTGTTCAGGGAGCGCTTCCTGCGAACGTTCAGCGGCCCGGCCTGAGGGTCTCCTCAGACGGCTTCCCGACGTCCTGTCTCCGCAGAGCGCAGCAGGGCCTCGATAAGCCGGTGAACCTTGAGAGCCTCGCGTCCGCTGACCTTCGGCTGACGATCCTGCTCCACCGCATCGATGAAATCTTCGATCACCGCGCGATGATGCGCATGCGAGAAGGCCATCGGGTCCGCACCGGCGCCGCCGCCCAGCTGCCCGTCATCCAGTTCGATCGTGGAGCCGTCCTGCAGGTTTGCGACCAACCGGGCGCCCTCGATCCTGGCGGAACCTTTGGTCCCGATGAATTCGATCGTATCGGGAATGCCGGGGTAGGCGCAGGTTGTCGCACTGACGGTGCCGAGCGCGCCGTTGGTAAATCGAACAGCGCCGGCAACCAGATCCTCGGTTTCCATCCGGTGAACCGGCGTCGTTGTTGCGTAAGCCATGGCTTCCACAGGCAACCCAGCGACCGAGATCAGCAGGTCGAGTGTATGGATGCCTTGCGTCAGGAGCACGCCGCCGCCGTCGCGCGCTCGGGTTCCCCGTCCCGGCTGGTCGTAATAGCTCTGTGGCCGCCAGTTGGAGAGCTTGGCGGAGGCACCGACAACTTCTCCAAGCCTTCCATCCGAAACCAGTTGCAGCAGCGCGAGACTGATAGGTCGGAACCGGTGTTGCAGCACGATGCCAAGCTTGACGCCTTTTGCCTCGGCAATCTCGACGAGAGCTGTCGCACGCTCCATCGAAATATCGAGCGGCTTCTCGAGAAGGATATGTTTGCCTGCCTCGGCCGCACGCTCGACGAGTTCGAGGTGGCTGTTGGGCGGGGTGAGGATGAGGACGGCATCGATCGTCGGGTCTTCAAAAAGCCCGCCAAGATCACCCGTCACCGGAAGTTTCCATGTCTCCGCGAATGCTTCGCGTCTTGCCGCGGTCGGACTGTAGGCACCAGCTACATCGAGGCGTCCCTGCAGGTCGATCAGGCTCTGCGCATGCGGCGCCGATGCCATGCCCAGACCAATGATGGCAATGCGCATTTGCTTCTCCTCACTCCGCCCCTTGATAGCGCAGAGAAAGTCGCCTCACAATATTTGTCATACAACATGTATTTTTTGTATGTTGACTTACATTCGCCACGTGTTAGCGATTATGGGCCGAAGGAGGAGCGGCGACCAGCATGAAATCACTTGTACATCCAGACGTCCTGTTTCCGCCCGAGCCCGGCGTGCGCTCGATCGCCCGCGCCCTCTACAAGACGGTCGCCGACCTTCCGATCGTAAGCCCGCACGGCCACACGGACCCTCGCTGGTACGCTCTGGATGAGCCGTTTCCCGACCCGGCACAGTTGCTGATCGTCCCCGACCACTACATCTTCCGCATGCTGTTCAGCCAGGGCGTTGCGCTCGAGGACCTGGGCGTGCGCCGGCTGGATGGTTCGCCTGTGGAAGTCGATGGCCGTCGCATCTGGAAACGGTTTGGCGAGAACTATCACCTCTTCCGCGGCACGCCGACCAGGCTCTGGATGGACTACGTGCTGTCCAACCTGTTCGACATCGACGAGCCGCTGACGGCGGCCACGGCCGACAGCAGCTATGACCGCATCGCCGAGAAGCTGCGCCAGCCCGAATACCGGCCGCGCGCTCTCTTCAAGCGCTTCAACATCGAAGTCATCGCCACGACGGAAGGCGCGCTGGACGACCTGCGCTGGCACAAGATGATCCGCGACAGCGGCTGGGACGGGCGTGTCGTGACGGCCTATCGGCCGGATGCCGTCGTCGATCCGGATTTTGAAGGGTTTTCCGCCAATCTGGATCAACTGGGCGATATCTCCGGTGAAGACACGGGATCATGGTCCGGCTATCTCGCAGCGCATCGAAACCGCCGCGCCTATTTCAAGTCCTTCGGCGCCACCTCCTCCGATCATGGCCATGCCACGGCGGACACGGCCAACCTGTCGCCGTCGGAAGCTTCCGCGCTGTTCGACAAGGTGAGGAGCGGCAAGGCGGACGCCGACGGACGCCGCCTGTTCCGGGCCCAGATGCTGACCGAGATGGCGAAGATGAGCCTGGACGACGGGCTCGTCATGCAAATTCATCCTGGCTCCTGGCGCAGCCATTCGCCTTCCATCATGTCCCGCCATGGCCGCGACATGGGCTTCGATATCCCGACCCGCACCGACTACGTCAAGGCGCTGAAGCCCTTGCTCGATGCCGTCGGGCTGGAGCCAAACCTCACGGTCGTGCTGTTCACGCTGGACGAGACGTCCTACGCCCGCGAGCTGGCACCGCTGGCCGGCGTCTATCCCGCGCTGCGTCTCGGACCCGCCTGGTGGTTCCACGACAGCCCCGAGGGCATGCGGCGCTTCCGGGAAATGACGACGGAAACCGCCGGCTTCTACAACACCGTCGGCTTCAACGACGATACGCGCGCCTTTCCGTCGATCCCGGCGCGCCATGACGTATCCCGGCGAGTGGACTGCGCCTTCCTGGCGCGTCTGGTTGCCGAACACAGGCTGCAGGAGGAGGAAGCCTTCAGCCTGGCAAGGGAGCTTGCCTATACGTTGGCTAAGGAGGCGTATCGGCTTTGAGTGGCGCGTCGTGCGCCGGTGCAAATGGGAGGAGAAATCATGTTGCATTACGGAAAACTCGCTGCCGCCTTCTCGGTAGCAGCGTCACTGATGGCTGGGACAGCCATGGCACAAACCGTGCTGCGGTCGTCCGACACCCACCCGGACGGTTATCCGACCGTGGAAGGCGTGAAATACTTCGGCGAGCTGCTCAAGGAGCGCACCGATGGCCGCTACGAAGTCGAGGTCTATCACTCGGCGCAGCTCGGTGAGGAAAAGGACACCATCGAGCAGGTCCGCTCAGGCGTTCTGGAACTGAACCGGATTTCGATGGCGCCGTTCAACGGTACCGTGAAGGAATCGATCGTCCCGGCGCTCCCCTATATCTTCCGGTCCGAAGAGCACATGCACAAGGTCATGGACGGCGCCATCGGTGACCAGATCAAGACGGCATTCGAGGGCGCCGGGCTCGTTGTCCTCGCCTTCTACGACGCCGGTTCGCGCTCCTTCTACAACAGACAGAAGCCGATCAATTCCGTCGAAGACATGAAGGGCCTGAAGTTCCGCGTCATCCAGTCGGACATCTTCGTCGACATGGTAGCAGCTCTCGGTGCCAACGCGACGCCGATGCCTTACGGCGAGGTCTATTCCTCGATCGAAACCGGCGTCATCGACGGTGCCGAGAACAATTTCCCGAGCTACGACACCGCCAAGCACTACGAAGTGGCAAAATACCTGTCGCTCGATGAGCACACCATTCTTCCGGAGGTGTTCGTCATGAACAAGGCGGCTTTCGATAAGCTGACCCCAGAGGATCAGGCCATCTTCAAGGAAGCGGCCACCGAGAGCGTCGCCAAGCAGCGCGAGCTGTGGGCTGCGAAAGTGGGCGAGTCCCGCAAGATCGTGGAAGCTGCCGGCGTGGAGATCACCACTCCGGAGAAGCAGGGCTTCATCGACGCCATGGCGCCGGTCTACGCAAAGCATGTTACCGACCCCGTCCTCATCAAGATGGTCGAAGACGTGAAGGCCGTTCAGTAGCTTGATCTAAGGGGCGGCCGATCTTCGGCCGCCCCTTTGCTTCTCGACAGGATCAACCTGCGAACCAGCCGTTCTTCGGAGAACCCGCAAACAAGTGTGCACCATGTCCGAACCTCTCAAGGCTGCCGCCAGCTTTCTTGGCCGCATCAATACGCTTGCGCTCTGGAGCGCCGGCATCGGCCTCGTGCTGATGACGGGTTTCGTGGCCTGGCAGGTCTTCTGCCGCTACATCCTCAACGATTCACCCAGCTGGACCGAGCCTGGCGCCGTCATGCTGATGAGCTGGTTCATCTTCCTGGGTTCTGCGGTCGGCGTCCGCGAGAACTACCACCTCGGCTTCGACGTGCTGCTCTACGTCCTGCCCGACAGCGGCAAGAAGTGGCTGCGCATGATCACCGACTTCGTCGTATGCGCCTTCGGCGTGGGGATGATCTGGTACGGCTGGCAGCTTGTTGCGCTGACCTGGAACACCGTCCTGCCGTCGCTCGGCATCTCTGGTGCCTGGGATTACGTGCCGCTTGTCGGCGGCGGCATCCTGATCGTTCTGTTCACTCTCGAGCGCATCGTCCTCAGGGCGTCGGGTGCGCCCATTGACGAAATCCTGGATGAAATGCCGCCGGGAGAAGTGGCGGCTGAGCTCGACATCGCGAACGGGAGGGCCTGAAGCTGATGGAATACTGGATCCTGTTTGGCGTCTTCACGCTTCTCATGCTGATCGGCACGCCGATCGCCTTCTGCCTGGGCATCGCCAGCTTCGCCACCGCCGCCTATATCGGCCTGCCGCCACTCATCGTCTTCCAGCGACTGAATTCCGGCATGAGCGTTTTCTCGATGCTCGCCATTCCGTTCTTCATTTATGCCGGTGACCTGATGGTACGCGGCGGCATTGCCCAGCGGATCGTTGCCTTCGCAGCCTCCCTTGTCGGCCATATCCGTGGCGGCCTGGGCCAGGTCAATATCGTCACGGCAACCCTGTTTGGCGGCATCTCCGGTTCCGCAGTCGCCGAGGCAGCAGCCGTCGGTGGCCTGATGATCCCGCAGATGAAGCAGAGGGGTTATGGCACGGACTATGCGGTCAACGTCACGTCGATGGCCGCGCTGATCGCGCTGCTCCTGCCGCCTTCGCACAACATGATCATCTATTCCATCTCTGCCGGCGGCAAGATCTCCATTGCCGACCTCTTCACCGCTGGCGTCATTCCCGGCATTCTTCTCGCCCTGGCCCTGATGATCACGGCCTATTTCGTCGCCCGCAGCCGCGGCTACCCTGTTGAGACCTTCCCAGGCTTCCAAATGGTGCTGCACCTGGCAGTCGTCGCCATTCCGGGGCTCCTGCTGATCGCGATCATCTTCGGCGGCGTTCGCTCGGGCATCTTCACGGCAACGGAAAGCTCCTGCATCGCCGTCATCTACGCGCTCCTCATAACCGTCTTTGTCTACCGGCAGATGAGCTGGGAAGGGTTTGTCCATGCGACGAAGGGTGCCGTGCGCACCACGGCCATGGTCTTGCTCATCATCGGCATGGCGGCCGCCTTCTCCTGGCTGATGGCCTTCCTCCGGGTGCCGGCGGCACTGATTGCCTGGATGAACACGATCTCCGAGAACCCGCTGATCATCCTGCTGCTTCTCAACGTCATGATGCTGTTCCTGGGCACCTTCATGGATATGGGACCGACGATCATCATATGTACGCCGATCTTCCTGCCGGTCGCACAGGCCTATGGCGTCGATCCGGTACATTTCGGCGTCATCATGATCCTCAACTTCGGCCTTGGTCTCAACACGCCGCCTGTGGGAGCCGTTCAGTTCGTCGCTTGCGCCGTCGGGAAGATTACGGTGTGGCAGGCCATGCGCTCGATCTGGCCCTTCTATTTCGCAGGGATAGCAGTCCTTGGCCTCGTCACATACGTACCGGCAATCTCTCTGTGGTTGCCCGGCGTCTTCAAGTAGGACGAGACATGCCCGCTGATCTTACCGCCACCACCAAGGTTGAACGCAAGCCGAAGCTCTCCGAGCATGTGGCCGCGTCGCTGCGCTCCCAGATTCTCTCCGGAGAAATCCTGTCCGGAGCGAAACTTCCGACCGAGAGCCAGCTCACGGACGCCTTCGGCGTCAGCCGCACAGTGGTGCGGGAGGCCGTGGCAAGCCTGGCGGCGGACGGACTGGTGGAACCGCGCCAGGGCGCCGGCATCTTCGTGTGCCAGCGGCCGGCAATGGCATTCGCCTCGATCACGCAGGACCTCGGGCTGAAGATCTCCCATGCGCTCAACGTCATCGAAGTGCGCATGGGGCTGGAGATCGAAAGCGCCGGGCTCGCTGCCGGTCGCCGCAATGCCGCCCAGGAAGCCATGATCCAGGAGGCCTTCTTCGAGTTCGACCGGCTGCTCTCCATCGGCGAGGCGACGGGGCGCAGCGACTTCATGTTCCATCGATCGATTGCGGCCGCAACCAACAACCCCTTCTACGTCGAGGTCCTGGATGCCCTCGGGGTGCGCGCCATCCCCTGCGACATCACCTCGCCCTGGGGGACGGACAGCGTCTTGACGCGAGAGTACCAGGCGACGCTGCAGCGCGAGCATCTTGCCATACTCAAAGCCATTTCCGCGGGCGATGCGGATGCGGCGCGCATGGCTATGCGCGCGCATCTGATGGAGAGCCAGCGGCGTTACCACGATCGTCTGACGGGCCAGCAGGCAGATTACCAGTTCGGTTCCAATGCTGCGCCCTGACCCTATTCCGACAGTAAAAGCGAGGATGCCATGACTGCAAACCATACGGACTATTCGATTCGCCAGGCGTTTGATCCGGCGACGGGATCGCAGATGGGCAGCGGCGAGCTCCGCGAGAATTTCCATATCGGCGATCTGTTCAATCCCGACCGTATCAATCTGATCTACACCCACTACGACCGAATGATCGTTGGTGCAGCGGTGCCCACCACCGCCGCCCTGGAACTGGAAACGATCAAGCCGACGGGCACGCCAGGCTTTCTCGATCGTCGCGAGATGATCGCGGTCAATGTCGGCGCAAAGGGCTCGATCACCGTGGACGGCGAAAGCCACGCGCTCGACACCCGCGACATGCTCTACATCGGCATGGGCAGTAAGGTCACCTTCGCCTCTGACGACGCGGCAACGCCCGCTAAATTCTACCTCCTCAGCGCGCCGGCCCATCAGAAATACCCGACCACGCTGATCCGCATCGGCGACGCCAAGCGCGTCGACCTCGGCAGCCAGGCAACCTCCAACGAGCGGTCGATCTTCCAGTTCATCCACGCCGACGGCGCCAAGACCTGCCAGCTGGTGGTCGGCATGACGCAGCTCGCCCCTGGTTCGGTCTGGAACACCATGCCCTGCCACGTGCACGATCGTCGCATGGAGGCCTACCTCTACTTCGACCTGCCGGAGACGGCGCGTGTCTTCCACTTCATGGGCGAGCCGGACGAAACGCGCCACATCGTCATGGCGAACGAGGAGGCCGTCATCTCGCCACCATGGTCGATCCATTCCGGCTGCGGCACCTCCAACTATGCCTTCATCTGGGCGATGGCCGGCGACAACGTCGATTACACCGACGTGGATGCCGTGCCCATGGAAACGCTTCGCTGATCCGAAAGCCTTTGGAGGGTACACCCATGACTGACCAGAAGATCTTCTTCCATGCCGGCGACGGCGAGTGGACCGACCTTGGCGGCGGCAACCGACGACGGGTGCTGCTGCATACGGACGAACTGATGATGGTGGAATTTGCATTCGAGAAGGGCGGCATCGGCGCCCTTCACAACCACCCGCATGTCCAGGCGAGCTATGTCGCCGAGGGGCGCTTCGAGGTGACCGTCGGGGAGCACACCGACACCCTTGAGGCCGGTGAATCCTTCATTGTGCCCTCCAACGTCGTCCACGGGGTAAAAGCCCTGGAGGCAGGCAGGCTCGTCGACAGCTTCACGCCGCACCGGGCAGACTTCCTGGCCTGAGATGCAATCGAAAAGCGACAGGTCGCAGGCTCAACGCCGTTGCGGCCTGTCGAGGTCAGACCGATCCACTCCGAAATGGTCGAGGATCATCCCGATATTTCGATTGTGCGCCTTGAAGTAGACGTCGAAGAGGTCACCGAGCAAGGGCACGCTGCCCACCACCGCGTCCAATGCGACATTGCCCGCCATGCGACCGAGCTTGTGCGTGGGCACGCCGAGCCGCCGCGCTTCGTAAATGATGGCAAAGCCGACGATTGCACCGCTTGCATCGCCGATGCCGGGAACAAGCCCCATCAGCGAGTCAGCGCCGAAGCGGATATTGGTGCCGGGAATCCGCAGCGCGGTGTCCATCAGCCGTGCCGCACCGCTCAGACGACGCAGCCGCCGCAGCAGCTCCGTCCGTTCGAAATCCTGGTCATCCATGCGTCCTGCCATGCCCGTCTCCTGCTCCTTGGCCTTTAGCCCAACCCCTAACAATGGAACAAAAGCCATCGGGTTCCACCTGTCAGGGAACCAGCATCACGCGGTCGAGTTGATCCTGCTCACCACATGGGAGGAAGACATGGGTATCGAGCAGGCACCGACGGAAAAGGGCAAGGATTCTGCCCGCGGATTGCAGGACAGCAGCCGATCCGAAGAGGAGCGCGTTGAGGACAGCAAAGGGTCGGACCTTGCCAAGGGCGCCGATCGGGTGGACGAACGCTCCCGCAGTTCCGATGGGCGCGGTCCGGGCGAAAAGCAGATCGGCTGACGGCGGGAAAAACGATGTGAAGCGGCATTGGCATCCGCCTCGGCGGCGCTACCCATCCGTTGCTTTCCGGGTCAGATCTCGCTCAGGTTCTTGAACAGCACGTTCTGGTCGATCAGATAGCGCGCAAAGATCGGCAGGCTTGCCCCGCCGATGGCGCGTGCCTGGGAGCCGACCTGCCCTTCTATGATGTCCGGCATGATGACGCCCTGCAGGTCGAGATTGCCGACCGCCTCAATCGTCGCGGCGACGAGCCGCTGGCGCACCCAGGGCGGGAAGCCGCCGTCGATCACGGCTGCCCCGAAGTCGATGACGGAGGCTGCAGCCACGATCGCCTGCGCCAGCGCCGCCGCACTGTTGCGGATCCACAGCTCCATCGGCGCGCCGAAATCGATCCAGTCGTCCGCCGAATACCAGAGCGGCTGCGGATCGATGCCCCGCTCCCGCAGGAGATTTTCGAGCACGAAGATGGAGGCGATGTCGAGCAACTGCCGGGTCTCTCCGGCACTGCCCCGCACCGGCAAGGGCCCCACGGCTCCGGCCGTTCCGGTGCGACCTGAAAACACTGCCGAATTCAGCACGATGCCGCCGCCGATGAAGGAGCCGATGAAGAAATAGATGAAATCCGGATAGGATGGGCCGACGCCGAACACCAGTTCCGCACCGCAGGCACTCGTTGCGTCGTTCTGCAGGAAGACGGGGTGGCGGATTCGCGCCGTCACCTCGGCCTGCAGGTCGAAGCCTCTCCAGAGCTCCATCGCTTCCGGAGGCGCACCCACCTCGTCGGCCCAGTTCCACAGTTCGAACGGTGCGGCAATGCCGACGCCAGCGATCCTGTCCTTCTGGCGGGTATCCAGCTGCGTCTCCAGGCGTGCGATCCCGGAGGTGATGATCTGCATGATCTGGTCCGGTTGCGGATAGGCATAGGTCTGATGATGCTGCAGACGGATCTGCCCCACGAAATCCATCAGCACCACATCCGCGCTGCGACGGCCGATCTTGACGCCGAAGGAATAGACGGCGTCCGGATTGAGGCGCATCGGCACCGAAGGCTGACCAACCTTTCCGCGCACAGGCTCTCCGCGCAGCAGCAGCCCCTCGCTTTCCAGCGAACGCATGATCACCGAGACTGTCTGGGCCGATAGCCCGCTGCGCCGGGTGATGTCCGCCTTCGACAGAGAGCCGTGCAGGCGGACGAGCGAAAGCACGAGCCGCTCGTTATACGCTCGGACACGCACCTGATTGGCACCACCGGAAAAGCCTGAGTGTTGACCCGGTGAACTGCTCCTGATCCCAATGTCTGCTGCGGACATGGCGTGCTCCTCGCCGCTATGGCACCGGCAGACAATGGCATCTCGGATAAATAAATCAATCGGAATTATTTATTGACAAGCCAAACCTCTTTCCTCTTAATGAAGGCAGGGATCGAGGACGGCCTTGGAGGAGGTTTCTGACGCCGCACGACGATAGTCCCTGATCTAGAATCAAAGGCTCTGGGAGGAGACCATGAAGACATCAATTTACGCCACCGCGTTTGGCGCGCTTGTTCTGGGCACTGCATTGTCGCTGCCCGCACAGGCACAGGAAGTATCCGCCTGCCTGATCACCAAGACCGACACCAATCCCTTCTTCGTCAAGATGAAGGAAGGCGCGACGGCCAAGGCCCAGGAAATCGGCGTCAACCTCAAGTCCTATGCCGGCCGGATCGACGGCGACAGCGAAAGCCAGGTGGCTGCGATCGAGACCTGCATCGCCGATGGCGCCAAAGGCATCCTGATCACCGCCTCCGATACCAAGGGCATTGTTCCGGCCGTGCAGAAGGCCCGTGATGCCGGCATTCTCGTCATCGCCCTCGACACGCCTCTCGAACCGGTGGACGCGGCCGACATGACGTTCGCGACCGACAACCTTCTGGCCGGCGAACTGATCGGCAAATGGGCCGCTGCAACCCTCGGGGACGCCGCCAAGGACGCCAAGATCGGCTTCCTGAACCTGACGCCGTCCCAGCCATCCGTGGATGTGTTGCGCAACCAGGGCTTCATGAAGGGCTTCGGCATCGACGTGGCTGACATCAACCGCATCGGCGACGAAAGCGACCCGAGGATCGTCGGCCACGACGTGACCAACGGCAACGAGGAAGGCGGCCGCACGGCCATGGAGAACCTTCTGCAGCAGGACCCGACGATCAACGTCGTCCACACCATCAACGAACCCGCAGCAGCCGGCGCCTACGAAGCGCTGAAATCCGTCGGTCGCGAAAGCGACGTGCTGATCGTTTCGGTCGATGGCGGCTGCCCGGGCGTCAAGAACGTCTCGGAAGGCATCATCGGCGCCACCTCGCAGCAGTATCCGCTGCTGATGGCCTCCAAGGGCATCGAAGCCATCAAGGCCTATGCCGACACCGGCGAGAAGCCGATGGCAACGGAAGGCAAGAACTTCTTCGACACAGGCGTCGCGCTTGTCACCGACAAACCTGCCGAAGGCGTCGACTCGATCGACACCAAGGAAGGCATGGAGAAGTGCTGGGGCTGAGCTTGCCACAAGCCAAGATCGACGAGGGGCGCGCCAGCGCCCCTCGCAACCTTGGCGGCATCCGGTAGATCAACGCTCGGCCAGCACGGCCCAGTGGATTACCGCGATCTCAAGCCAGCATGAGGGACCTACTCGGGAGAGCCCCAATGAGCGAACCGCACGCCGCACAGAACTCGACCAACGACTACGAGAGTGCACTGACTTCCGGAGGCCCGTCGTCCGTAGCCGCCTTCGACACGCACGACCGGAATTTCCTTCAGAAGCTGCAGCATTTTCTGCATTCCAGCCCTGCCGCGGTGCCACTGATCGTGCTGATCATGTCACTCGTCGTCTTCGGCCTGCTGCTGGGCGGCAAATTCTTTTCCGCCTTCACCCTGACGCTGATCCTGCAGCAGGTCGCCATCGTCGGCATTGTCGGCGCGGCTCAGACGCTGGTGATCCTGACAGCCGGCATCGACCTCTCTGTCGGCGCCATCATGGTTCTGTCGTCCGTGATCATGGGCCAGTTCACCTTCCGCTACGGTTTGCCCCCGACCATCGCCATTCTGTGTGGCTTCATGGTGGGCGCCTTCTGCGGCTGGATCAACGGCGTGCTCGTGGCACGCATGAAGCTGCCGCCCTTCATCGTCACGCTTGGCATGTGGCAGATCGTGCTGGCCTCCAATTTCCTGTACTCGGCCAACGAGACCATCCGCTCGCAGGACATCGCCCAGAATGCACCGATCCTGCAGTTCTTTGGCGAGAACCTGCGCCTTGGCGGCGCCGTCCTCACCTATGGCGTGATCGGCATGGTGCTTCTCGTTGCCTTCCTCTGGTACGTTCTGAACAACACCGCCTGGGGCCGCCACGTCTACGCCGTCGGCGACGACCCGGATGCGGCGGAACTCGCCGGCGTGAACGTCAGGCGCATGCTCATCTCCGTCTACACCCTATCGGGACTGATCTGCGCCTTCGCCGGCTGGGTCCTGATCGGCCGCATCGGCTCCGTCTCACCCACGGCCGGCCAGTTCACCAACATCGAGTCCATCACCGCGGTGGTGATCGGCGGCCTGTCCCTGTTCGGCGGCCGTGGCTCGATCCTCGGCATGCTCTTCGGCGCGCTGATCGTCGGCGTCTTCTCGCTCGGACTGCGGCTGATCGGCACCGACCCGCAATGGACATATCTGCTGATCGGCGTCCTCATCATAGCCGCCGTGGCCATCGACCAATGGATCAGGAAGGTAGCAGGCTGATGACCCAGGAACCCATTCTCAGCGCCCGCGGTCTCGTCAAGCGCTACGGCCGCGTCACCGCCCTCGATCATGCCGACTTCGACCTCTATCCCGGCGAGATCCTCGCCGTGATCGGTGACAATGGTGCCGGCAAGTCCTCGATGATCAAGGCAATATCCGGCGCCATTACCCCCGACGAAGGGGAGATCCGCCTGGAAGGCAAGGTCGTCAATTTCCGGTCTCCAATCGAGGCCCGCAAGGTGGGGATCGAGACGGTCTACCAGAATCTCGCCCTGTCGCCGGCCCTCTCCATCGCCGACAACATGTTTCTCGGCCGGGAGATCCGCAAACCCGGCTTCATGGGAAAGTGGCTGCGCAAGCTCGACCGCTCCGCCATGGAGACCTTTGCGCGCGACAAGCTCTCGGAGCTGGGCCTGATGACGATCCAGAACATCAACCAGGCGGTGGAGACGCTGTCCGGCGGCCAGCGGCAGGGCGTCGCCGTCGCCCGTGCTGCGGCCTTCGGCTCCAAGGTGATCATCCTCGACGAACCGACAGCCGCACTCGGCGTCAAGGAAAGCCGCCGCGTTCTGGAACTCATCCTGGACGTGCGCCGCAGGGGCATCCCGATCGTGCTGATCTCGCACAACATGCCCCATGTCTTCGAAGTCGCCGACCGGATCCATATCCATCGCCTCGGCAAGCGGCTGACGGTGATCAACCCGAAGGACTACAGCATGTCGGATGCGGTCGCTCTGATGACGGGTGCGAAGGCGCCGGAAGAGCCCGTTGCCGCATGATCTCGGATGCGCCTTCGATTGCTGACGGCATTCTGCGACAGGCGGAGGGCAGCACCCGGTTTCTGGTCGCGATCGCCGGCCCACCCGGGTCCGGAAAATCGACCTTTGCGGACGAGTTGGCATCGGACCTCCGCAGCCGCGGCGAGCTTGCAGCGATTGTCCCGATGGACGGCTTCCACATGGATGATGCCGTCCTGCGGGAAAAGGGCCTTCTCTCTCGCAAGGGCGCGCCACTGACCTTTGATGTCCGAGGTCTGGTCGATGTCGTTCGCGCCCTGCGGCGAACGGATGACGAGGTTCTCGTGCCGCTCTTCGACCGCACCCGTGAGCAGGCCATCGCCGGCGCCCGTGCCATCGATCCACAGGACCGCTTCGTCATCGTCGAGGGAAATTACCTTCTCCTCGACGAACCCGGCTGGGAGAAGCTGGCACATCTCTTCGACTGGACGATCATGCTGCTGCCGCCGGAAGAGGTCCTGGAGGAGCGGCTGATGCGCCGCTGGCTAGACCTCGGCCTCGACGCGGACGCTGCAAGAGCCAAGGTGGCGGACAACGATCTGCCAAACGGCCGGCTGGTCAGGATGCGCAGCAGCCCGGCGGATGTGACGCTGTCCTGAGCATCACGCACCGAACTACTCCGACCTACCAGAGCGCCACATGCCGGTTGACGTCCTTGTAGAGCAGATACCGGAAACGTCCCGGTCCACCGGCATAGCAGGCCTGGGGGCAGAAGGCGCGCAGCCACATGAAGTCGCCGGCCTCGACCTCGACCCAGTCCTGGTTGAGACGATAGACCGCCTTGCCCTCCAGCACGTAAAGGCCGTGCTCCATCACATGGGTTTCCATGAACGGAATGGTGCCGCCCGGCTCGAAGGTGACGATGTTGATGTGCATGTCGTAGCGCACGTCGGAAGGATCGATGAAGCGTGTCGTTGCCCATGTGCCGTCCGTATCCGGCATCGCAAACATCTCCTGCTCACCCTCGCTCGTGAAGATGGCCGGCGGCGCCTCCAGCCCGTCCACCGGCTGGAACGCCTTGCGGATCCAGTGGAAGCGGGCGGGCTCGGGTGAATGGTTGTGCAGCGTCCAGGTGGCACCGGCCGGCAGATAGGCAAATGACCCGGTGCGCAGCACATGCGCGGCGCCATCGAACTCCACCGTCATCTCGCCCTCGGTGACGAAGAGGCCTGCCTGCGCGCGCACGTCCGGCTCCGGCCGCCGGCTGCCGCCACCGGGCGCGACTTCCATCACATATTGCGCAAACGTCTCCGAAAACCCGGTCAGCGGCCGGGCGATGATCCAGGCCCGCGTCTTCTCCCAATGCGGCAGGACGCTGGTGACGATGTCGGTCATCACGGTGCGCGGGATGACCGCGTAGGATGTCGTGAACACCGCCTTGCTGGAGAGAAGCTCGGTTTGTCCGGGCAGACCGCCCAGGCGGGAGAAATAGGCGGTGTCTTTCGTCGTCATCTACGGGATCCATCTGCGCAGGCGGAAAGAGGAAGCGGCAGCGTCAACATCCGTGCCGCTGCAGCCTGTTCCACCGGTTTAGGCGGGAGGCATCGAGCAGGCAAATAATTTCGCCTGGGTCGGAGACGGAACCGACGGCGATCCACCGGGTTTTTCTGGTCTGAACAAAGGAGATCAGGAATGTCTGACCACGACGACACGACGAAGGTTTGGGAACTCATCGACAAGATCGGTTTCTGCATGCTCGCCACCCACAATGGCAGCGATATCCGTTCGCGCCCCATGTCCGCCTACACCAAGAGGGACGACGGCTCTGTCTACTTCCTGACCGACGTTGCCAGCCACAAGGATGAAGAGGTCGCGCGGCATCCAAACGTCTGCCTCGCCTTCGCCGATACCAAGGGCCAGAAGTATGTTTCCGTCTCCGGCACCGCCGAAGTGCTCAACGACCGCGAACTGATCCGCGAAATCTGGGCCTTTCCGGCAAAGGCCTGGTGGGAAGGCCCGGACGATCCGTCGATCCGCATCCTGAAGGTCAATCCCGAGTTTGCCGAATATTGGGACAGCCCTGGCACGGTCATCAGCTATATCAAAATGGCAGCAGCTGCCGTTTCCAGCTCGAAGCCGGACATGGGCGAGAACGAAAAAGTCAGCCTTTAAGCTGCCCTAGAACGTCGCAGACGCCGGTGGGACAACTGAACACCGGCGTCGGTATTTGCGAGTTTTCATCCTCTGACGTGATGCAACTTTTGCCGTCAGGATACGTTGAGGTGCCCGAAGCTAGGGTATCGCAATGAACATGATGATCAGAACCGGCGACCTTCGCTGGCCTTCTCCCGTCCGCGTCCGGATCGGCTACGGGTTTCCCGAAACCATTCGCGGCCCGCGCGAAGCCTTGAGCTATCTGAATTTTCGCTGGCCGGCTGTCGACGGCGAACACTGCCGCAGCGCCAAGACGATCTGTGCCGAGGCTCTCGAATTCCGGGTGTCACCGGACATCGCGCGTGAAGCCTTTCTCCAGGCCTGCATCGAAGCGGACATGCTGGACTAGATGCCGTTGACCGCCAGATAGACCGCATAAAGGCTCTTGGTCGCCGTGATGAACAGGCAGTTGCGGCGTGCCCCGCCAAAGGCGACATTGGCGACCACCTGCGGCACCTTGATCTTGCCGAGCAGTGTGCCGTCCGGCGAAAAGCAGTGCACCCCGTCGCCGGCACTCGTCCAGATATTGCCCTCCACATCGACCCTGAAGCCATCGGGCACGCCATTGTCGATCGTGCAGAACACACTTCCGTTGACGAGCCGTCGGTCGTCGGCCACGTCGAAAACGCGGATATGCCGCGGTGCGTTGATGTCGTGGCTGGAGGCGGAGTCGGCCACATAGAGCTTGCTCTCGTCGGGCGAGAAGGCCAGGCCGTTCGGCTGACCGAAATCGGTCGCGACCGGCGCCAGCTCACCCGTCTGTGGATCGAGCCGATAGACATTGCGCGTCGCCTGCTCCGGTTCGGCCTTGTAGCCCTCGTAATCGGACAGAATGCCGTAGGTGGGATCGGTGAACCAGATGCTGTCGTCCGACCGGACCACCACATCATTCGGCGAATTGAGCCGCCTGCCATGATACTGGTCGGCCAGCACCGTCAGGGATCCGTCAAGCTCGGTGCGCACCACGCGGCGGCCGCCGTGCTCGCAGGAAATCAGCCGCCCCTGGCGATCGCGGGTATTGCCGTTGGCGAAGTTCGAGGCGGACCGAAAGACGGACACGCCGCCACCGTCCACCCAGCGCAGCATCCGCTGGTTCGGAATGTCGCTGAAGATGACGCACTGCATGTCGGCAATCCACACCGGCCCTTCCGCCCACCGGCAGCCCGCGTAAAGTTCCTCGAGTGCCGAACTAGCCACCGTCAGCTGGCGGAAGCGCTCGTCGTGGATTTCGTAGATCGAGGGTGACTGCGGCATGTCTGGCATCCGGGAACTGTGATGGAGGGAGGAGGCGTCTGTTGCGGTCATCGTGAAATCCTCCTGCCGCCAGCAGCGAGAATGACGGCGATGATGATGAGGCCTGTCAGGATGAGGCGCACGCCCGCGCCGAAGCCATAGGTGTTGAGCATGGACACGACGAGGAACATGAAGAGCGAGGCGCCCCAGATGCCGGGAACATTGGAGTTTCCACCGGCAACCGCCGTACCACCGATGACCACCACCGCAATCGACATCAGCAGGTATTCGGCACCCATGTTGAGCGCCGCACCTCCGGAAAAGCTCGCCAGCAGGTAGCCGGCTAAAGCGGCCAGAACGGCGCAGAGGACATAGGTGACGAACCGCGTGCCGTCGACGGGTATGCCGGCCATGCGCGCTGCAAAGCTGCTCTGGCCGATCGCCGAGATCCAGCGGCCGTAGGTCGTCTTTTCGAGCAGAAACCAGGCTGCAAGCGAAAGGCACAGCGCCACCAGCGCAACATTGGGAACGCCGAAGCTATAGGACGTCGTGAAGTCCGACAGCATTTCCGGTGGCTTGATGCGCAGCCCGCGGTTAGTCCAGATGGCGCATGACTGCACGATGAAGCTCATCGAGAGCGTCGCGATGATCGGCGGAATGCGCAGAAGCTTGATCAGCGCATAGTTGCCGATGCCGATCGCAACGCCGACCAGGATGGCGATCAGAAGGCCCAGCGCGATCATGCTGTCCTGAACGTCCATCACCTTCAGCGCCAGCGTTCCGGACAGCGTCATGGTGGCGGGGACGGAAAGATCGATGTTGCCGGGCCCCAGCGTGATCACGAACATCTGCCCGATGCCGACGATCACGGAGAAGGCCGCGAAGGTGAGTGTTGCCTGGGACAGACTGACGGAACTCGATCCCCCGGTGAAGAGCACCGTGATGACCCACACGAGGATCGCCGCGGCAAAGGACCAGACCCAGGGCTTGGCGGTGAGAGCAGTCATCGGTTCTTCTCCCGCTTTTCGACCCGGTTCAGGAAAAGGCGCAGCGCCAGGACCACGATCAGAATGGCGCCCTGCGCCCCGATCTGCCAGTCCGGCGATATCCGCATGAAGGACAGGAACGAACCGGCGAGCGTCAGCGTCAGTGCTCCGATCACCGCGCCGATCGGCGAGACACGGCCGCCGACGAATTCACCGCCGCCCAGAATGACCCCGGCAATCGAAAGAAGCGTGTAGCGAAGCGCGATATTGGCGTCCGCCGCCGTCGTCAGGCCGACGAGGGCAATCCCGGCCAGCACCGCAAAGAGCCCGGCCAGCGCATAGGCTGCCGCCCGGATGCCGACCACCGACCAGCCGGCCCGCTCCACGGAGCGGTTGTTGCCGCCGACACCGCGGACCAGCACGCCGAAGGAGGACCGCATCACCACGTAATGCGTGACGGCCGCGATGATGACGCTGGCGACGATCGCCATCGGCACGAGCGGCGGTTTGACGGTCATCAGCCACCGGACCCAGCCCGGCGCGGCCCCGCCCGGCGATGGCAAAAGCAGGACGGCAAGACCGCCCCAGACGAAGCTCATCCCGAGCGTCACGACGATCGACGGCAGCTGCCGCAGGTGGATGACGACGCCGATGCCCGCATAGACGGCGATGGCGCCGAGAAAGATCAGAACGCCGATCGCCGGCGAGGTCTGCAGAAAGGTCGCGGCGACGCAGGCGCAGAAGCTGACGAAGGCGCCCATCGACAGGTCGAGATCGTTCACCGACATGATCAGCATCTGGGCGATCGTGGCGAGTGCGATGGGGACGGCCAGATTGAAAAGGAGGTTGAGGCCGGTATAGCTCATCGCCCGCGGCTGCATGTAGAAGACCGCGGCCAGAAGGACGGCCAGCGATGCGGCGGGGATGATCAGTCGGACGGCGCTGGAAGAAAGTCTCATACTGCTTCTCCTCCGGCAAATGAGGCCGCCAGCACCCCGGCCTCCGTGATGTCATCGCCCACCAGCTCGGCCGCGATGGCCCCGTCACGGAAGACATAGACGCGGTCGCAGAGCCGGATTTCGTCCATTTCCGTCGAATACCAGATGAATGTTCTCCCCGATGCTGCCTCGGCGCGAAGGATCTCGTAGACCTCCTGCTTCGTCCCGACGTCGACGCCGCGCATCGGATCGTCCATCAGCACGATCTTTGCGGTCGTCGCCAGTGCCCGCGCAAACAGCACCTTCTGCTGGTTGCCGCCGGACAGGGACAGGATCGGGTTGTGCATGTCCGGCGTGCGGATTTCGATCCGCTTCTTCCAACTCTCGCTCACCTGCTTCTCCCGCTCGGTGTCGATGACGCTGCGGTTGGACAGCCCCTTGAGCGAGGAGATGCTGAGGTTCTTGAGGATGCTCCAGAGCGAGAACGTGCCATTCAGGCCGCGGTCGCCGGCCACGAAGGCCATCTTCGGCTCGGCGGCCGGCCACCAGTTGCCGTTGGCGGCAAGATAGAGATCGAGAAGCGCCTCGGTCTGCCCGTGACCGCCAAGCCCGGCAAGTCCGATGATCTCGCCGGCGAAGGCTTCAAGGCGGATCGGCGCCCCCTGAAGCGGCGGCACCGAAAGCACCGGCACGCCCGTCTTTGTCCGTGCCGAGCGCTGCCAGCCCTGCTCGCGCACCACGCTGCCCATGGTCTCCACCAGGCGGCGGGTGTTGAAGTCGACTGCCGGCCGGTCGGCCACCACCTTGCCATCCTTCATCACGACGATGCGGTCGGACGTGGAGAGAATTTCCCCGAGGATGTGAGAGATCAGCAGCACCGAGCCGCCTGTCTCCACGAAGCGGCGCACATAGGCCATCAGCTGCGCTGCCAGCCCCGCGTCGAGCGACGATGTCGGCTCGTCGAGGATGACGAGCTTCGGACGCGCGTCCACCGCCGCAAAGCTGATCGCGATCTCGACCATCTGCCGCTCGGCGATGGTGAGATCCTCGACGACACTCTCGCAGTCGATGCTGTGGCCGGGAAAGATCTCCGCCAGCTGCCGCGTCACGAGCGCCAGGCCGCGCCTGCGCCAGCCTGCGCCCTTGAGATCGCTCAGCATGACGCGGGCGTTCTCGGCAATCGTCAGGTTCGGGCAGAGCGACAGTTCCTGGAAGACGCAGCGCACGCCGCTGGCGCGTGCCGCGGTGATACCGTGGTCAACGGCAGCACCGCCATAGGTGATCGCGCCCCCCTGCGGGGTCAGGCCACCATTGATGACGTTGACGATCGTCGACTTGCCGGCGCCATTGTGGCCGACAAGGCCGACGCATTCGCCGGAATGGATGACGAGAGTGGCCCCATCCAGCGCCTTGACGGCACCGAAGGCGACCTTGACGTCGCGTGCGGCCACCACTTCCTGTTTCGGCACTCTGTCATTCATGGGAAGGATCAACTGGACAAGAGGGATTCCACCGGATGCGACGCCACGCGCCGCATCCAGCTGAGAGGTGGAGCAAGGACTGCTCCGTTACATGGCAGCGTCGATGACCTTCTGCGCATCTTCCAGCGAGTACTCGACGTTGGCAACGCCGCCCGCTTCCGTGTTCTCAAGGCTGGCCTCGAGATTGTCCTGGTCGATGCGCAGGAAGGGCACGACGAGCTCCTTCTTCACGTCCTGACCGTCGAGGATCTGCTGGGCGACCCAGAAGGCAAGCGTGGAGACACCCGGCGCAATGGAAACCGACATGGTCTCGTAGCCGTTTGCATCCTTCTGTTCCTTCCACCAGCGCAGCTCGTCCTCGCGATTGCCCATGACGATCGTCGGGATCGGACGATCGGCTGCGGCAAAGGCCTGAGCGGCACCATAGCCATCGCCACCCTGGGTGACGACCGCCTTGATTTCCGGCAGGCTCGGCAGGATACCGGCGACGGCACGCTGCGCAACGTCCTGGGCCCAGTCGCCGTTGACGGCGCCGGCAATCTTGAACTGCGTGTTCTTCTCGACACCGGCCTGGATGCCGGCATGGATTTCGTCGTCGACCGAAACGCCCGCCAGTCCACGGATCTCGAGCAGGTTGCCGCCGTCCGGCATTTTCTCGGCGAGATAGGCAATCTGGCTCTCGCCCATCGCCTTGAAGTCGACGGCAATCCGCCAGGCGCAGGGCTCGGTCACGATCCCGTCGAAGGAGACGACGATGATGCCGGCGTCGCATGCTTCCTTGACCGCACCGTTCAACGCGGTCGGCGAGGCCGCGTTGATGACGATGGCGTCATAGCCCTGCAGGATCAGGTTCTGGATCTGCGCGGCCTGTTCGGTCGCCTGGTTTTCAGCCGTCGTGAATGGATCGGCAGCGGCGACGATTCCCTGGCTGACGGCATCCTTGGTGATCTTGTCCCAGCTCGTCAGCATGGCTTGGCGCCAGGAATTGCCGGCATAATTGTTGGACAGCGCGATCTTCTTGTCAGCGGTCTCGGCCGACGCAGAAACGGGTGCAGTCACGCATGCGATAGCGATCGATGCCAGAAGCATCTTCTTGATGGTCATGATTTTTCCTCCCTGTGCCCTCGGGCTCATTCATCAGGCCGCTCCTCAACGGTCCCCGACGGATGTTTTCACTGGCGCCATTGCGTCAGCGACCAAACAATGAAGCAGAAGCGCGAGCTTGCAAAGGTGAATCCCTGCAAGCATCCTGCGGAGAAACGCGTGAAATATGCGGGATCCCGCAAGACAATCGAGCCGATGAAGCGCTTAATCACGTCGGGTGGTTTGTCCGCCCGGTTTTCGACGGCTGGGAGGACGTCGCTGATGCTCAATCCGACACGAAGCTCGCTCTTCGATCACTATCTGGGGATTTCCCGGTTGCTGGCCGGCCAGCTGGATTTCCATTCCATCATCCAGGCCGTGGCCATCGAGATCGGGCACATCATCCCTCATGACCATCTGGATGTCTGCATCAAGATGGTCGACGGGAAGTATCACATCGCCTACGAAAGCGGCCTGGAGACGGACTGGAGCAAGCAGCCCCCTGCCCTGCTGACGGGAAGCCCGATCCGCAGCCTGCTCTCCGGCGAGGTCGACTACCTGCTGTCCGGCGATGCCTGTAACGATCCCCGCTTCCACTTTTCCGGCGCCTTCTCGCGCCCGATCATCGAGCTTTCGCTGCGCAGCCGCCTGCACGTCCCCCTGCGCGTCCAGGGTGATTTCATCGGCGCCCTCAGCTGCTCCAGCCATCGGGCTGATCACTATACGATGGACGACGTGGAGAACGCCCGCTCGATCGCCGACCTGCTGGCCCCCTATTTCTTTGCGCTGCGCGCCGCCGAGCAGGCAAAGCGTTCCGCCGTGGTGGAAACGGAGGCACGGGCGCGCGAGGAAGGGCTCAGGCTTGGTGCGTTGAAACTTACGGAAGCCCTCGAGGCGGAACGGCAGCGGATCGGTATGGATCTGCACGACCAGACGCTGGCGGATCTGACACGGCTGGCGCGGCGCATGGAGCGGATGACGCACCTGCCCGATGTGCCGGGAGAAGCGCTGGAGCCGATGTTTCGCAGTCTGCAGCACTGCATGCACGACCTGCGGCAGATCATCGAGGAGGCCAAGCCCTCCGTCCTGCAGCTCTTCGGCGTCGCCCAGGCGATCGAAAATCACCTCGACCGGTCCGTCCGGGAAAGCGGTTTGCCCATCGACTGGCGGATGGTCGACGAGAGCGACGGCAAGCTTGACGGTCTGGAAGAGACGGTGGCGATCGCACTCTTCCGGATCGTCCAGGAGGCGATCAACAATGCCGTCCGGCACGGCCAGCCCGCCAACATCGTCGTCGTCCTCCAGAGCGCCCCGACAGGGCTCTCCGTCGCGGTGACCGACGACGGTGTCGGCATCGGCAATCCGCAGGAGCAGGCCGGCCACGGCATAGACAATATGCGCACCAGGGCCCGTCTCATAGGAGCGCGCTTCGAGATCGGCAGCAGCGACGGGCACGGCACCCGCGTCCGCCTCTTCCTCGGTGAGGATGGCATACGCACAGCATGAGCAAGGAAGCCACCATGGAAGTCCTCATCATCGAAGACGATCCTCTCCACCGGTCCTATCTGCACGACGCGGTTCGAGCGGCCCTGCCGGAATGCGACACCGTGCTGGAGGCTGAGAACGGCAGGATCGGCGAGGGGCTGGCGCGTCAGCATCGCGCTGCCCACATCGTCATGGATCTCCAGATGTCGGAGCGCAACGGCATCGAAGCGGCGCGGACGATCTGGAAGGAGCGGCCCGACACCCGCATCCTGTTCTGGTCGAACTATGCAGACGAAGCCTATGTGCGGGGCGTCTCGCGCATCGTCCCGGAGGGGGCCGCCTACGGCTATGTCCTGAAGTCCGCCTCCGACGACCGGCTCAAGCTTGCCCTGCGCGGCATCTTCATGGAATCGCAATGCGTCGTCGACCGCGAGGTTCGCGGCATGCAGCAGAAGAGCCTCGGCAACAGCCATGGCTTCACCGATGTCGAATACGAGATCCTCATCGACATCGCGCTGGGACTGACCGACCGGATGATTGCACGGCGGCAGAACCTCTCGCTGCGCAGCGTCCAGAACCGCCTGCAGCAGCTCTACGAAAAGCTCGACGTCTATCAGAGGTTGGGGGACGATGGCGACGAGGGCCGCTACAACCTGCGCAGCCGGGCGGTTTCGGTGGCCTTCCTGCGCAAGCTGATCAACTACAGCGCGCTGGAGCGGGCGGAAGCCGAACTCAACGAGTGGCTGGGCATCAAGTAAAAACAAAAGTGCCGCAGCAAACGCCGCGGCACTTGGGTCAGATCATTCCGATGGATCAGGAGAACGTAAGAGGACGCTCGCCCTCTTCATCCCGGATCCAGGTCGGCAGGCCGATGTGGTTCAGAATGTTGAGGAAGGGCTTCGGCGCCAGCTCCTCGACGTTCGCCATCTTCTTCACGTCCCACTCACCCGTGGCCACCAGCATGGCCGCTGCGACCGGCGGAACGCCGGCGGTGTAGGAGATGCCCTGCGAGCCAACCTCGTTGAAGGCCTCCTTGTGGTCGGCGACGTTGTAGATGAACACCGTCCGTTCCTTGCCGTCCTTGATTCCCTTCACGAAGTCGCCGATGCAGGTCTTGCCTTCGTATTCCGGCGCCAGCGACGACGGATCGGGCAGGCAGGCCTTGACGACCTTGAGCGGCACGACTTCGGAACCGTCGGCCAGCTTGACCGGCTGCTCGGACAGGAGGCCGATCGATTTCAGGACGGTGAAGACGTTGATGTAGTGATCGCCAAAGCCCATCCAGAAGCGCACATCGGCACCGTCCATGTTCTTGGCCAGCGAATGCACTTCGTCATGGCCGCAGAGATAGGCGCGGCGCGTGCCGACGACCGGCAGGTCGTAGTCCTTGCCGATCTCGAACATCTTGTTGACCTGCCATTCGCCGCCCTGCCAGGAGTAAACGACGCCGGTGAACTCGCGGAAGTTGATTTCCGGGTCGAAGTTCGTGGCGAAATACTTGCCGTGGCTGCCGGCATTGATGTCGACGATGTCGACGTCGGTCACCTTGTCCAGGTACTCGTCCTTGGCAAGACGCGCATAGGCGTTGACAACGCCCGGGTCGAAGCCGGCGCCGAGGATGGCGGTGATGCCCTTCTCCTCGCATTCGGCCGCCCGCTTCCACTCGTAATTTCCGTACCACGGCGGGGTTTCGCAGATCTTGTTCGGCTCCTCGTGGATTGCGGTGTCGATGTAGGCGACTCCGGTGTCCATGCAGGCGCGCAGCACCGACATGTTGAGGAAGGCGGTGCCGACGTTGATGACGATCTGGCAGCCGGTCTTCTGGATGAGGGCCTTGGTGGCCTCGATGTCCAGCGCGTCAAGCGCATGGCCTTCCAGCACGCCGGACTGCTTCATCGCCTTTTTCTCGTGAACAGAGGCGATGATCGCGTCGCACTTGCTCTTTGTGCGCGATGCGATGTGAATATCGCCCAGCACGTCGTTGTTCTGTGCGCACTTGTGCGCCACCACCTGCGCGACGCCGCCGGCGCCGATGATGAGGACGTTCTTCTTCATGATAGGGACTTGCTCCTTGTGTCCAATCGTCAGAAGCCTCAGGAGAGGCTTTGCTCGTAGTCCGCGTAGTCGAACTCACGGACCGTCCTGATGCTGCCATCCAGTTCGCGAATGGCGATTGACGGCATTTGCACGCCGTTAAACCAGTTTTTCTTGACCATCGTGTAACCGGCCGCGTCCTGGATCGAGATCCGGTCGCCGACCTTCAGTTCCTGGTCGAAATTGAACTCGCCGAAGATATCGCCGGCGAGGCAGGACTTGCCGCAGATCATGAACCGATGCGGTCCATCGCTCGGCAGCAACTTGGCGCTTTCGCGGTAGATCAGCAGGTCGAGCATATGTGCTTCGACCGAAGAGTCGACGATGGCGAGATTTTTCCCGTTGTAGAGCGTGTCGAGCACCGAGACTTCCAGCGTCGTCGACTTGGTGATCGAGGCTTCGCCGGGCTCCAGATAGACCTGCACCTGATACTCGCCGGCAAAGCGCTTCAGACGTTCGGCGAATTTCTCCAGCGGATAGTCGTCGCCGGTGAAATGGATGCCGCCACCGAGGCTCACCCATTCGGCTCTGCGAAGCAGCGGTCCGAACTTTTCCTCGATCTGACTGAGCATGCGGTCGAACAACTCGAAATCGCCGTTCTCGCAGTTGTTGTGGATCATGAAGCCGGACACGAGATCCATGACCGGCTCGACCTTCGCAAGATCCCATTCACCCAGGCGGGAGAAAGGCCGGGCGGGATCGGCGAGATCGAAGCTGGAGGACGAAACGCCGGGGTTCAGCCGCAGGCCGCGGGTGATGCCGGAAGCCCTGTCGGCAAACCGCGTCAGCTGTCCGATGGAGTTGAAGATGATCTTGTCGGCGTGGCTGATCACCTCGTCGATCTCGTAGTCGGCGTAGGCGACGGAATAGGCATGGGTTTCCTTGCCGAACCGCTCGTGGCCGAGACGCACTTCGTTGAGCGAGGACGAGGTGGTGCCGTCCATGTAGTCGCGCATGAAGTCGAAGACGCCCCAGGTGGCGAAGCATTTCAGCGCCAGCAGCGCCTTCGCGCCGGAGAGTTCGCGCAAGGTGGCGATTGTCTCCATGTTGCGAAGCAGCTTCGACTTGTCGATCAGGTAGTAGGGGGTCTGGATACTGCTGGTCACGCCTAGCCTCGGAGCTTGCTCGTCAGGAAGGGGGCCGAATACCCCGGATCGACCGGAGGTTCAACCCAACAGCGCATATGTGACAGACAAGCTTCCGAGAGCACGGCTGCCCGCGGAAGCGAACGGCCCTCCGTGAAGAGGGCCATTCGCCAGATCAGCTGGCGGGCGTCAGCGTCATGGAGGTGCCGGTTGCCGCGATGTTCAGGCCCAGCTGTCCCTGGACGCTGACCGTCTGCAGATGGATCGAACCGGATGTACCACCGATCAGGATGTTCGCACCGATGCCGGCACCAACAGTCGCCTCGGCCGTGGCGCCCTGGTAGAGGCCACCGAGCGAACCGGCGTGATATCCAGCCGTCGGAGCAAAGACTGCCCACACCATCTTGCCGCGCGTCGTAAAGCCAAGGTCGATACCCATCTTGCGCAGGCTGCCGACATAGGCGTCGCTGCGATCGCCGTCGGTCGAGGTGAACACGCAGCTCACTTCCTTGGCAGAGCCCAGAACATAGCCGACGCCGCCGCCAATGTCGCAGGCCAGGTAGCCGAGCTTCACGCCATTGCGCGCGCCCGAGTCCTGATAGACCGGTGCAGCCTCCTGGTAGCGGACGGCGTCAGCGGCGAATGCGGCCGGGGCCGATGCGAATGCGACGGCTGCTGCGGATACGGTAAGCGCGAGGATCTTCTTCATTGTTATCTCCTTCTGAAAATGCTGCCGCACATCGCCTCATGGCGCCATGCGTCTTTTCAGTTGGAGAGAACGATTGTGATGGAAAAATGATCCATCGCCGATGATAACGCTTCGTTAAGATGTGTTTCAGGCGGGAGGGGAGCGTTTCCAAAGGCAAGGGGTTAGCGCCGTCCTGCCGCTTTCTTCCACCGTCGTCACTAGAAGCCTCCTCCTCCCGCCCTAAGTGCGGTCGTGAACGGTCATGCCAAGGATAGGTCACGATATGAACTGGGGAGTCGGATCGGCTACCGATGGGCTGAAGCGAGGGTCTTCATGATCCTCAGCCTGAAGTTTCTGCACATTGCAGCGATCGCAATCTGGGCGGGAGGTCTCGTCAGCCTGCCGGGTCTTTACGTGCAGCGTGCCTATGTCGAGGACAAGGACTCGCTCTACCGCCTGCAGATGATCGTTCGCTTCGCCTATGTTGCCGTCATCTCTCCGGCTGCCTTCATCGCGGTCGCAAGCGGGATCATGCTGATCTTCGGTCAGCAGACCTTTGCCGGCTGGTTTTCGCTCAAGCTCTTCTTTGTCGCCCTGCTCGCCGTCCTGCACGTCCTGACGGGACTGGTCATCATTCGCCTGTTTCGCGAAGGCGAGATCTATCCCGTCTGGCGTTTCGTGATGACGACCGTCCTGACCTGCGGTGTGGTTCTTGCCATCCTGTTCGTCGTGCTCGCCAAGCCGACGATCCATGCGTCGATCATCGAGGACCTGTTCAAGCCCGGCGGACTTCGAGACCTCGTGCAGTCCATCAGTCCTTGGGCGATACCATGAGGCCAATGCCATGATCGAAGATGAGCTTGCCGCCATGCCAACCGGCCATTCCCGTCACCACTGCCGCCATCATGGAAACCAGCAATCCGTGAGGCAGGACTTCGGCCGATTCCGTCACGCGCAGGCCCCAGTTCAACCCGGCGAGAGCGATCAGCATGATGGCCGCGATGGCATGCGCCCAGCTGGCGACACGCTCGCGGATACCGGCAACCGAAAGCAGCTCGATGGTCCCGACCGCACCCGCTGCGGCGCCCATGAAGAAGGCGCCGCCCGAGGACCACAGGCCGGCCCGCAGCCAGAACGCATCGCCAGACCACCAGTAGATGACGTCGATCGCCAGGGTGACGAAGACAAGCGCAATGGGAAAATGAACTGTCATCGCATGCAGCGGATGCCCGGCCACGGCAACCGCGGAGGTCACATCCTTTTCCATAACCTCGGAGACTACCGGATTTTTTCTATCTTCGACGTCGGCCATGACCGTACTCCCTTTCGCGGGATAATCCGGCAATGCCGCCAGTGGTTCCCAAGGTTGCTGTTTGGCCTTGGCGCCACCCTCCTCGCCGGCTGCACCGGAGACCTGTCGGCACTCGATCCGGCCGGTCCATCCGCTGCCTCGATCGCCCGCCTGTGGTGGGTGATGCTGGCGGCCTCGGTCTTGCTTTTCCTGCTGGTCATGGGGCTGCTTTTCGTCGCCATCATGTTCCCGCACTTCGGCAGACGGATTTCGCAGCGGTCGTGGATCCTGGCCGGCGGCCTCGCGCTGCCGATCCCGATCCTTTTTGCCCTGACATTCTACGCCTTCTGGCAAGGCGAATACCTGCTGAGGGGTGGCGGCACAGAAGCCGAGGAGCTCGTCCGCGTCGAGGCGCTGGGAACACGGTGGCAGTGGCAATTCCGCTACCCGGATACAGCCGAAAACCCCACCACATCCGGCGTCCTGCACATCCCCGCCGGAAGAACTGTCGAGGTTGCGGTCACCAGCACGGACGTCATCCACAGCTTCTGGATCCCGCGCCTGGCGGGCAAGATCGATGCCGTCCCGGGTCACGTCACCTATCTGCGGCTGCGCGCAGATCGACCGGGCCGCTACGGCGGCCAATGCGCGGAATATTGCGGCACCGGCCATGCCGGCATGAACTTCGAGGTTCACGCCCACGCGGAAGAGGATTACGCCGCCGCCCTCGGCATCGAGAAAGCCCCATGACAGATCACCACGAGAAACCCACTTCGCCGATTGCCCTTCATCATGCACTGGACCGGATCTGGGGCACGAAATCCGGCTGGGGCCGCCTGGCAACCGTCAACCACAACGTGGTCGGCAAGCGGTTCATGCTGACGGCGCTTGTCTTCTTTGCCATCGGCGGATTGCTTGCCATGCTGATCCGCACGCAGCTTGCCTCGTCGCAAAGCGCATTCATGGATGCGGAGCAATACGCGCAGGTCTTCACCATGCATGGCTCGGTGATGATGTTCCTGTTTGCGATACCGTTCTTCGAGGGATTGACGATCTACCTCCTCCCGAAGCTTCTCGGCACCCGGGACCTCGCCTTTCCGCGGCTGACCGCATACGGCTTCTGGTGCTACCTCTTCGGCGGCAGCATCTTGATCATGGCGTTGATCGGCGGCGTTGCACCCAACAGCGGCTGGTTCATGTACACGCCGCTCTCCTCGGACATCTATTCGCCGGGCATCAACTCCGACGTCTGGCTGCTGGGGATCACCTTCGTCGAGATCTCTGCTCTTTCGGCGGCCATCGAGATCATGGTGACGATCCTGAAGCTGCGGGCGTCCGGCATGTCGCTCGACAGGATGCCGATCTTTGCCTGGTACATGCTGATCGTGGCAACGATGATGCTGGTCGGCTTCCCGCCGCTCATCCTCGGGTCGATCCTTCTCGAGACCGAACGGGCCTTCGGCCTGCCGTTCTTCGACCCGAACCGCGGCGGCGACCCGCTCTTGTGGCAACACCTCTTCTGGCTGTTCGGCCACCCGGAGGTTTACATCATCTTCCTGCCTGCCGCCGGCGCGATATCGACCATCCTGCCCGTCTTTGCCGGAACGCCGCTGGCGGGCTACCGTATCATCATCGCCGCACTGGTCTCGACGGCCTTCCTGTCCTTTGGACTCTGGGTCCACCACATGTACGCGGTGGGAATACCGCACGTCGCGCTCTCGTTCTTTTCCGCCGCCAGCGCCCTGGTGGCGATCCCGACCGCCATCCAGATCTTCGCCTGGCTGGCGACCATCAGCCACGGGCGACCGCGCTTCTCCATTCCAATGCTGCACATCATCGGCTTCTTCTTCGTGTTCGTGATCGGCGGGCTGACGGGCGTGATGCTGGCCATGGTGCCGTTCGACTGGCAGGCCCACGACACGCACTTCGTGGTCGCGCACCTGCATTACGTCCTGGTCGGCGGCTTCGTGTTTCCCATGCTGGCGGCCGCCTATTACTGGTTGCCGCACATCACCGGTCGACAGCCCGTGCAGCATCTGTCGCAGGCCGCCTTCTGGATGATCTTCCTCGGCTTCAACATCACCTTCTTCATGATGCACCTGACAGGCCTGCGGGGCATGCCGCGGCGCGTGTTCGAATACCCGCCGGAATCGGGCTGGGAGATGCTGAACTTCTTTTCGTCCCTCGGCAGTTTCGTGATGACGATGGGCTTTGCACTGGTGGCGCTCGATTTCATCCTTCTCTTCCGGTTCGGCCGTCCCTTCCGGCGCAATCCCTGGCGCGCCGGCACTCTGGAATGGGCAATGCCGACGCCCTCCCCTTCCTACAACTTCGCCTCCCTCCCGGTCATCGATCGGCGTGCGGATATGCTCGATCCCGATGTGCTCGGACCGCAGCTTGCCGCCGGCAAGGGGCTGCTCGGCTTTCCGCGCGACGGGCGCATGGAGCTTCTGGCCGTCGACATCGTGACCGGTAAGCCCGAGCACGTGGTTCGCCTGCCGCGACAGACCTTCATGCCGCTCTGGACTGCGATCGGCACCGGCTTCTTCTTCCTGTCGCTGCTCTTCAAGTTCTACTGGGTCGCTCCCCTTGCCCTTGCCTCCGTGGTCTTCATGTTTCTCCTGTGGAGCAGGGACACCGCCGAAAAGGATGACCTCGGAAACCTTCCGATCGGCAACGGACAGGAATTGCCGCCGCACATCGAGGCGGACCGGCCGCCATCCTGGTGGGCCATGGTCTTTGCGCTCGTCGCCGATGCGACCGCCTATATCTCGCTTCTGTTCGGGAGCCTCTTCCTCTGGATCTCCGCCCCGAACTGGCCGCCCCAGGACATCGGGCAGATCGGGCTGCTGGGACCTGCAATCGCCGCTGTCTCGCTGGTGCTGGCTGCGTGGTCCGGTCGCCAGGCTTCCGCCGGGGGCGGCAAAGGCGCAGTCGCCTGGCTCTCGCTGACGACTGTCGGCCATCTGATCGCCACCACCGTCTTCCTGTGGCTGGCGTTGACGGCGCTGCCGTCGCCGCGCAGCCATGCGGCCGTCGCCAGCATCTTCGTCGTCTTCATCTACGCCGCAATGCACAGCGGGCTTGGAGCCGTGTTTGCCGGCTACGGGATCTGGCGGGTGCGCAGCGGCTTCGTCTCGCCAAGGCGCAATCTGGATCTGCGCATCGGCATGCTCTGGCACGGTTTTGCCGCCATGGTGGGGCTCGCCGCCGCGGGCTTCCCCTTCGTCCTCGCCAGCCTCACCAGCGAGGTTTCTCCATGACCATTCACCCGATCATCTACATCATCGCCGGATTTCTGTTCTGGAGTGCCCTTTTCCTGCTGTTCTACGGCGTGCAGGCGACCGGCTGCCATCTTGCCGGCGACAATGTTTCGGCACTCGGCGAACATCCCGTTCTGCGGTCGGTGCTGATCGGACTGCTTCTGCTCTCGATCGCCGCGGGTATTGGTCCGTTCCTCCGGGCCAGAAAGCGCCGGGCAGAACGGCAGCCGGCCGACGACACCGCGCAATTCGTGCGCGAGGTTGGCGGCTACGTCTGGCTTGCCGCGGCCATCGCCATCCCCTTCTCCTTCGGCGGGGTCGCCTGGCTCACCCTCTGCGGGACATGAACCCACTGGCCTTGCTGCCCGGATACGCAGCACTGGCTTCTGGTTTTTTACACAACTGACATTCTTGGTGCCTAGGAGGAACGGACCAACAGCATCAGGAGATTCGTTCATGCCAAGCGCGCCAGCTACCCCACTGCCCACTCCGGCGCCGCGTCCGATGAGCGACTATCAAGGTCTCTCCATATCCCACGCCGGTCACGCCACCCGCCTGAAATGGCACCGTCTTCGCCGCCGGCTCGACGATCCCTTGTTCTCGGCGGCCGTCATGAAGGATGGCTTCCGCCTCGGTGCCTCCATGGAACTCGACCTGAAGGTCCGCGCCGACGGCGGCTTCGTGGTTCTCCATGACGACGTTCTGGAGGGAGAGACGACGGGTCACGGCCCGGTGCGCGACGCCTCGGCTGCCGACCTTCGGAAACTGCAGATGAAGGTTGGTGGCGAGGCTCTGACGCTGAGCGAAGATCTGGCCGACATGCTCCCCACCGCGCATCCGCATGCGCTCATGCAGTTCGACATGAAGGACGACCTCGCCTCGATCGGCGAACGGGGACTAGACCATCTCACGGACCATTTCCGCCACCTGGGTCAGCACGTGATCGTCAGCGCTTCCGATCTGGATCTGATTCTCGCCATCAAGAAACGCGTGCCCGACCTGCGGCGCGGGATCGACCCCACCGACCAGCTGGTGGATCTGCTGCACGGCGAGGGCCTGAGCGCCGTAGAGAAGGCCCTGATCGCAGACATCACCGGACCGACGGAGCCCGAGACCATCTATCTGGCATGGCCGCTTCTGCTGGACGCCGCCAGGCAGGGGCTGGACATGATCGGGATCTGCCATGACCACGGCAAGATCGTCGACGCCTGGACCTACAACCTGCGTGATCCTGCCCAAGGCTTCAGCGAAGGCGAATGGCAGGAATTCCGGTCTCTGATGGCGCTCAGGCCCGACCAGATCACCACGGATGAGCCCCTGGCCACCGAACAGGCCTGGGCCGACAGAACGAACGCCAAAGGCTAGGCTGCAGGGGCGGCCTGCGACAGGCCGGCCGCTTCGACCAGGAAAGCAAGCTCGGCACTCAGACCCGGCGTGCAGGCAACGACCGGGCCGCCGCGGGCGATCATCTCCGCAAGCATGGGCGCAGACACCTCGACACCGGCCTCGCGGGCAATCAGGATGCCGGCCAGCATGTCCCAGGCCGACAGCTGCCGCTCGTAGTAGAGATCTGAGATACCTTCCGCAACCCGGACAAGCCCGATTGCGGCCGCTCCCATGCGTCGATAGTCGATGCCGCGATCGTAGAGCCTCCGGGAGACGGCGAGATAGTCCTCGAAGTCCGTACGGCGGGAGTGGCCGAGGATGGCAATGGCGTGCCCGGGGTCGCTGGTGGTGGATGCCCTGATGGCAGTGCCATCCTTGAACGCACCTTCACCGCGAATGGCGTGGAATACCTTGTCCTGCGCCGCGTCGTAGATCACCCCGACCAGGATCTCGCCCGCTGCGACGAATGCGATTGAGACGCCCCAGTGGCGGAAGCCGCGGATGTAGTTGGTGGTTCCGTCGATGGGATCGACCACCCAGGTCCCGCCTTCACCGGCAACTCCGCCCCCCTCCTCGCCCATGAAGGCGTCCTCCGAAAAGGCATCGAGCAGCGCAGTGCGGATGGCGCCTTCGGCCCGCTTGTCGGCCACGGTGACGAAATCCTGAGTTCCCTTGCTCTCCACAGCAAGCGTCTCCGGCAGGGCCTCGGCCCTGAAAGCGGCAGCCGCGCGACCAACATCGCGGGCAACGGAAATGGCTGCCTCGGCGCGGGCCTTGAGCGAGGCGATATCGAATGATGTCATCTATGCACTTCTTCTCGTGATCAGGGTGATGGGGGTGAACTCCACCCGCGCCACGGCATCCGGTTCGGACATGCGGCTGGTCAGCAGGTCGACGGCCTGGCTTGCCTGCACGTCGCAGGGCTGCAGGAAGGTGGTCAGTTGATAGGCGCTCCAGCTTGCCTGGGGAATGTCGTCGTGCCCGACGATCTTGATGGACCCGTCGTTGCGGCCTTTCGCAGCGAGACCGTCCAGCACACCGCAGGCCATGTAGTCGTTCACGGAGAAGACGCCGTCGATGCCGAGATCGAGCAGCTCTCCCGCCGCTTGTTGTCCATGGAGGTAATCGTTGATCGCGACCGGCACCAGCTGCGCCTCGACGCCGAGTGTCGAACAGCGTGCCAGAAAAGCTTCCGCCCGCCGGCGTGAGGAATAGGACACGGCGGTCCCGGAGACCACGGCGAGCTTTTTCGCTCCAGATTTCAGAAGAACATCGGCGGCCGTATAGCCCGCCATACGATCGTCGGAAACGACCCGGTCAACGAAAGGAAAGTCCTCTCCCTTGTTGATGAGGACGATCGGCACGCCCTCGGCGGCGCATTCCTCAAAGATATGGGAGGGAGGCGCGTCGGAGGTGACGATCACGCCGGAGACGGCGTAGTGCAGCAATTGACCGATGACAGTCGCGCTGTCGGCCTCCTTGGACGTCGGCAGCAGGATCGGCCGGAAATTGCGTGCAATCAGCGTGTGGGCCAGTTGTTCGAGCTGCAAGGTCCGGAAGGGGTTGTCGAGCCCGGCCGCAACCAGTCCGACAAGGTCGGAACGCTTGTTGGTGAGGCTGCGGGCCAGATAGTTGACCCGGTAGCCCAGCTCCTTTGCAGCCTGATAGACCTTCTCCCGCGTCTTGTTAGAAACGCTGGCGTCCGGTGTAAAGGCGCGCGACACCGCGGCGCGCGACACGCCGGCCGCCTTTGCGACGTCGAAGGACGTTACCCGGCGAAGCTCGCGCGCCTGGCCGTTGCCATTGCCGTTGCCCGGCTTCGAGCGCATCAGATCCGGCAGGTCGGTACAGATGCCGAGAACCGGAAGCGCCATGATGTCGCTCAAGACCTCCGGCCTCTCCTCGTGCCACAGCACGATCTGCCTGCCATCGGCGAAGGCTCTTTCCAGAAGCGCCTCGGTGACGAACTCCTGCGGCGTCTCGCTTGCCCGCTCCCAGCAGAGGTGCAGGATATCGGGGTTCGCCTCGTCGCCCAGCGCGTGCGGATCAGCCCCGACACGGACCAGCACGGAGAGCGGGTAGTCGCACCCCAGGTCCCGCAGTTCGCGCACCTGCGCCACGTCGAAGGAGCCGAAGCAGGCAAAGCGCTGCTCCTTATCCTTCAGGTGCTGCCAGCAGATCGGACCGCTGCCAGCCCGCTTCAATTCGACGTAGAGGCCGCAGCCGGTCTCGCGTGCCAGGGCCGCTACGTCCTCGAAGCTCGGCACATCCGGAACCTCTCTCCGCAGGTCGGCAAACGACATCTGCGAAATATGCAGATCCTTCTGGAAGACACGCTGAAGATGGTCGTCATGGGAGACGACGACGACCCCATCCGCCGTCATCTGGGTGTCCAGTTCCCACATCTCCGCACCGAGTTCGGCAGCGAGGCGAAACGAAGACAGCGTGTTCTCGACGCTATGGCCGCTTGCCCCGCGATGCCCGATGCAGAAAGGCCGGCCCGAGGCGATGGAGGGCCAGGCAAAGCGTGCGAGGAAATCCGAGAGATCGTTCATGCTAAAGTCTCCGGCCATCCTCGGCAAAGACCAGCGCCGCGGTGCTCTCCAGTTTCCAGCTCACGCTGTCCCCCGCTCTCACGTCATCCTGCGCCGGTTGCACCGAGCGCAGCACAGAGCCGTCCGGCAAGGCAACATCATAGAGGTTCTCACGCCCCTGCGTCTCGGCAAATATCACCTTGCCCGAAATCGGCACATCGCCGGCGCGCCCGAAGTGCTCCGGTCTGATGCCGACCGTCAGGTCGGTTCCGTCAGGGATTTGGGAAGCGACAGGAAGCGGAAGCCTCAGGCTGCCATCGTCGAGAACGAAGCCCCCCGCCTCCGCACGCCCCTTGAGAAAGGAGATCGGCGGATTGCCCAGGAACCCGGCGACAAAGGAGGTGCGCGGATTGCTGTACATGTCCTTCGGCGTGTCGATCTGGATGATCTTGCCACCTTTCATGATGGCGATCCGGTCGCACATCGACATGGCTTCCACCTGATCGTGCGTCACCAGGATGGCGGTGATCCCGGTCTCCAGCTGAATGCGGCGGATTTCCGAGCGCATCTCCAGCCGCAGCTTGGCGTCCAGATTGGCGAGCGGCTCGTCGAGCAGCAGCACGTCGGGCTTGCGCACCAGGGCCCGCGCCAGCGCCACTCGTTGCTGCTGTCCGCCGGACAGCTGGCCGGGGCGCCGCTCCAGGAGCTCGGAGATGTGCGTCAGCTCGGCAATGTCCCGAACGGCACGATCGACATCTGCCTTGCTGTCCTTGCGGACGGTCAACGGGAAGGCGATGTTCTCGAAGACGCTCATGTGCGGATAGAGCGCGTAGTTCTGGAACACGACGCCGACATTGCGCTGCTGGCTGGGCAGATTGCTGACGTCGCGGTCGCCGAACAGGATCTGCCCGCCGTTGACCCGGTGGATGCCGCAGACGGCAAAGAGGGTCGTCGACTTGCCGCACCCCGAGGGACCGAGGAGGGCGAGCATTTCGCCGTCCTCAACCGTCAGGTTCATGCGGTCGATGACGGTATTGCCGTCAAAGGTCTTGGTAAAATCTTTCAGGACGATTTGCATCAGCCTTTCGTGCCTCCGCCGAAAATGTTCATCAGTCGGTCCCGGAAGATGGCGTAGAGCGCCAGGATGGGCAGCGTGTAGAACAGCCCGACCGACTTGAAGAGGTTGAAGTTGTAGGTGGTGGAATCCGGGTCCGAGACCGTGTTCAGGTAGATCGACAGAACCTCGAAATCGGCGGACGGCGCCAGGATGCGCGGCAGCATGTATTCGCCCCAGGCATCGATGGCCGCAAACAGTGCCAGCGCGAAGAGGCCGGGTCTGACCTGCGGCAGGATCAGCCGGCGCCAGACCGTGAAGCGGCTTGCGCCATCCTGCACGCCCGCCATTTCGATCTCCCACGGAACGGTGTCGTAGAAGCCCTTCATGATCCAGATGCCGAAGGGCAGCATCAGCCCGGCCTTGACCAGTACGACGCCGGTCAGCGTGTTGTAGAGGCCGACGAACTGCAGCACGAGGAAGACACCGATGATCAGCGTCACCAGCGGGAACGCGTGCATGACGAGAATCCCGCCAAGGAAGAACCGCCGGAACGGCATGTTGAGCCGCGACAGCGCGTAGCCGGCGGTGGAGGAAACCCCGAGCACGATCAGGACGATGCTTGCCGTGAACAGGATCGTCGTCAGCGTCGGACCCCAGACGTCACCGGTCGCGGTCGGATCGATCAGGAAGCGCCAGTGCGACAGCGTGAAGCCATTCGGGATGGCCGAGCCGGGCGGCGAAGTGGTGACCGTGTCGATCAGCAGGAAGGCATACATCACGATGATCGGCGCGCTGATCAGGAGCAACACCAGGATGATCGGCCAGTTGGAATAATTGCGTGTCATGTGCTTCCCTCAGAATTCGATTTTCGGCCGGCCGAGAAGCTCGTCGAACCGGAACAGCCTGAGGTAGATGATCGACAGCGACACGCCGACGATAACCAGGATGAGCGCCATGGCGGCACCGAGGCCATACTGGAGGTTGCCGGTGTAGCTGTTCAGCGCCGTATTGAAGGATTCCAGTGCCCAGACGGTCGTCGTGCGACCGGGACCGCCGTTCGTGGTCAGCCAGATCTCCTGGTAGGAGGACAGCAGCGACAGCGTCTGATAGCTGGTCACGAAGAGGATCGGCCAGCGCAGGTGCGGCAGGATGATGTAGCGGATCTGCTGCCAGCGGCTCGCCCCATCGACCTCGCTTGCCCAGAGCTGCTGGACCGGGATGGCCTTTAGCGCGCTGGAAAACAGGATCATCGCAAATGCGGCACCGATGAAGCCGTTGACCATGATGACGATGGTCCAGGCGGTGGGTACCGAGCCCTTCATGTAGTTGAAGGCCGGCAGACCGAGAGCATCCGCGGCGGTGTAGAGGAAACCGCCCTCCCAGGTGAACCACTTCCACATGACGGCATAGAGGACGATCGGTGTGATCCGCGGCAGGAGCCAGAGCATGCTGAAGGCGCTTGCGGCTCCCGCAGGCAGGTAGAAGGTTGTCACGGCGAGGAACAGGCCGACAAAAACCGTGAAGGATAGCGTGACCGCCACGTAGAAGACGGTATTGAGGACAATCCGCCACGTGTCGCTGGTGGAAAACAGCTGCTTGAAATTGGCCGTCGTCCACGTCCAGCCGGTATAGCTCGCCTCGACGATCTGATCGACCGTATCGGCAGGCGCCGAAGGCAGGAACGTGGCGATCGCCTGGCGCGCTGCGGATTCGCTGGTGAAGCGGCTATTGAGGATGGAAAGCTCGAACTGGTCGACGGCAAGCTTCAGGTCGCGGATGGAGCGCGGCCGGTGCTGCAGGGTCTTCAGCTCACGCTCGAACAGACGCTCGTCCGTAAACGTTCTGCCGCCGAACTGCTGCTCGATCTCTGCGAGAAACGCAGGATCGGTGCCGGCATCCCTGGCCTTTGCAATCCCCTCCGGATCGACGACGAAGCTCGCCTTGGAAAGCGCGTCGGCGATCTCGACCGGAACGCCGTTTTCCTTCAGCGCCGTCAGAAGGTTTCCCGTCACCACATAGGAACCGCCGCTGATACCTGTCGACGTGCTCATATTGGTGAAGGCGAATACCCCCGTCAGCACCACAGGGAGAAAGAAGAACCCTATCAGCACGACGAGCGCAGGGCTCATGAAGGCGAGCCCGACCATGTAGGATCGCGTACGCATCGGTATCTCTCAAATTTAAGGGAATGGTGCGCCGGGCGGAACATCAGCTCCGCCCGGCAATCGGCTTCAGCGGATGACGACCTTGTCGCCCAGCGTCGCCTTGATCTCGCTCTCCACGCCGCTGACGGCATCGGCAACCGGGGAGGTCTTGGTCCACGAGGCTTCGAGCCCCTTGTACATGGCCTTCCAGACGACACCGAAGTCCGGATCGTTCGGGAGCGAGGTCGCGTGCGGAAGCAGGGCTTCCGTTGCAACCGTCGTCCAGCGATCATTGGCATAGAGCGGAATCTCCGCTTCGGCCGTGCCGATCGCGAGGTGGCCCGACTTCACCGCATGCAGAGCGTTGATGCGCGGCTCCGAAGCGATGGTGATCAGTTCGGCGGCGATCGTCGCGTCATCATCCGTGCCTGTCGTGGACAGGAGGTAGACCAGCGGATGGGTAATCGTGTTGGCACGACCCTTCTCGTTGCCGGCCGGGATGAGGCTGTACTGCATCTGGCCGAAGAAGTCCTTGAGGCCCCACTTGGTTTCCCACTCGGCCTTGTGCCAGGTGCCGCCATGCCAGATGCCGGCCTTGTCGTGGGCAACCGCGTCATGCCAGCTGTCCCAGGTGGTGCCGAGGTAGGTCGCCGGAACCACGCCCTTCTCCACCGCGTCGACGAAGAACTGATACATGTCCGTCAGCGCCTGCCGGTCGAGAACCAGCTTGCCGGATTCGCGGTCGGTCATCTCGCCGCCGAAGCTCTGATAGAACTGCCAGTAGTCGGTGCCGTTCGACGGACGCGGCATGAAGCCCTTGCCCGGTTCGACCACGCCGGCATCCTGCATCTTCTTGGCATCATCCAGCATCGAATAAAGCGTGTACTCGCCGCTCTCGACCTTGCCCGGCAGCGCCTCGATGTCGGCGTCCGTATAACCGATCGCCTTCATGTGGCTGCGGGAGAAGAAGAAGGGACGCGACTCGGCGTCCTGCGGGATGCCCCAGACCCGGCCGTCGAAGGACGCGACGTCGATCAGGTTGGGATAGAGCTGGTTGAGCGGCCAGGCGTCGAAATCGACGTAGTCCTCGACCGGGCGCAGAAGACCGGACTGCGACCAGGTGCCGATGTCCTCGTGGCCGGAAACGATGATGTTGGGCGCGGTATTGGATTCAGCCGCGAGCGTCACCGCCTGCTTGAAGTCGTCCCAGGTGGTCCAGGTCTGACCTTCCACGGTGACGTTGAGCTCCTCGCCGCGGATCACCGCCTCGCGCTCCAGGATATCGGCCGCCATCTTGATGGCTTCGATGCGGTAGTCGTTGGTGGGGCCGGTACCGCCAGCCCACACTTTAATGGTGACATCCTTGGCGGACGCAAGAACCGCAGTTGACGCAAGCAGCGCCGCTGCCAGCGTTGCGGATTTCATGAATGAAGCAACGGTCATGGTTGAACCTCCGAAGAGAAAATGGACTCTTCTGCTGCTCGCCGAGCAGTGCGCGAGATGCCGCAGAAGCGTTGAAACGATCATCAACGGGTCCGCTTTAGAGGCCGCGCATAACATCCAAATGACAAATTGCACGCGTGTGCAAAAATCTCTGTCGAGATGACCTGCGGAAGATCAGCACGACGCTCAACCGGCCGTTTCAGACGATCTCATCAGCCAGAAACACGTCCGGCCGACGCTTGGGCCATGCAGAAATCAGGCGACCGCCCGTTCTTTCCCGCCGTGCTGCACCGTGACGTTCGGGGCGGCAGACCAGCGGGGCTCATCGATATTCTCGAGCATGATCCGCATGATCGTCGGCAGCGCCTTGACGAAGGCCGACACGCAGGCCGGGTCGAACTGCGAGCCTCCACGCTTGCGAATATGATCGACCGTACGCTCCACACTCCAGGCCTCCTTGTAGGGACGTGCCGTGGTGAGAGCGTCGAAATTATCGGCGATCGCGACGATGCGACCGGCCAGGGGAATCTCCATACCCGACAGGCGGTTTGGATAGCCCTGCCCGTCCCACCGCTCATGATGGGTAGCGGCAATCTCGGCGGCGAGTTGCAGCAGGCTGCAGTTCGACTCCTGCAGGATACTGCGTCCGACCAGGGTATGGTGCTGCATCTCGGCATACTCCCGCTCGGTCAGCTTGCCTCTCTTCAGCAGGATGGCGTCCGGTATCCCGACCTTGCCGATATCGTGCATCGGCGACGCCAATCGGATATCGCGACAGTAATCCGGATCGAGACCGTAGGCGCTGGCAATGGCTTCCGAGAAGGCACCGACCCGTCTTGTGTGCTTGGCCGTATCGGAATCCTTGTAGCTGGCAGCGATGGTGAGCCGCTCGATGATCTCCTCCTCCCGCGCCCGCAGTTCCTTGAGTGCCTTGTCGACTTCCCTCCGCAACCATTCCGCCTTTTCGGCAAGCTGGTTGCGGGCCTCGACAAGCGCTCCGAGGTTGCGCATCCGCGCCTGGAATTCGAAGGGATCGACCGGCTTCGTCAGGAAGTCGATCGCACCCGCGTCCAGTGCCAACATCCGCACAGACATTTCGGTGTCGGCGGTGACGAAGACGGTGGGTTTGTCGCGGTACTTCGGGAACCGACAGATTTCCGCCAGCAGTTCGACGCCGGTATATGCCGGCATCAGGTAGTCGATGACGGCCACGTCGTAATCGAGATCCGGCATATCCGCGAGAACGGCTTCGGGAGAGCTGTATTCCAGAACCTGATAGCCGAGTTTTTCGACCAGTTTCTTCAGGAACGCAAGGTTGGTGCTATTGTCGTCTACAAGCAGGATACGCATCACTATTTCCCCTATGCCGCTATGCGGCGCCGTTGTTCGTGGAAAGTCGCCGCCAGTCCGTCCAGTTCGGTGGCCGCAAGGCCCGACGCCTCCAAAGCCATGCATGAGCTGACAACGCCCGTAAAACCAAGGTTAGCCGAGGCACCACGAAGCGAATGCAGCAATCGCGCCGTCCGCTTCACGTCGCCTTCATTTGCCGCTGTCTTGATCTGCGCGAGCAGCTTCTCCGCGTCCTCGAAGAAGTCAGAGAGAAGCTCCCGGAACCCGTCATCCCCGAGCGCCTCGACGAGTTCCAGGCGACGTGCCTCAAAACCCGTTTCCTCCTGGACCACAGTCCGAGGCCTTGGCGCCACGGTGTCTGTCTCAAGCACGATTTTTCGCAGCGTCGCCATCGTGATCGGCTTGGACTGGAAGCCGTCCATTCCGGCGTCCGCACAGAGCCGCCGATCGTCATCGGAGGCATTGGCCGTCATTGCGATGATGCGCAGCCGTGCCAGTCCCGGCAGTGCCCGGATCATCCGCGTTGCCTCCAGGCCGTCGACCACAGGCATCTGCATGTCCATCAGCACCAGGTCGAAGTCTCCCTCGCTCACCTCCCGGACCGCCTCCAGGCCATCGCCTGCCACCGTGACATGCTGGCCAAGGCGGAGGAGGAAACCCTTCGCCACGTCCTGGTTCACCTTGTTGTCTTCGACGAGGAGCACCTTCAACTGTGGAAGCTCCCGCGGGCCTGTCGTTGCAACGTCGCTTGCCCCCACCTCGGGTTCGACAGCGGTGGCAGGAATCTCGAACCAGAAGATGCTGCCTTTTCCGGGGATGCTCGACACGCCGATCTTGCCGGACAGCCGCTCCACGATCTGCCGGCAGATTGTCAGCCCGAGGCCGGTCCCGCCAAACCGTCGGTTGATGGAAGCATCGACCTGGCTGAAGGGCTGGAAGAGCTTTCCGATGCCGTCCTCGTCGATGCCGATCCCGGTGTCGGAAATCTCGAACCGCATCCGGTCGCCGCCATCTGTCTGAAACTGGCTGATCCTGAGCGTGATGACGCCGTCGGAGGTGAATTTGCAGGCATTGCTAAGCAGATTCAGCAAGACCTGACGCAGCCGCGTCGGGTCGCAGAGGATTACCGGAAACACGGCGTCCTCGTCGATTTCGAACTGCAGGAGGTTCCGGTTCTCCCGCGCCCGATCCTGAACGATGCCGAGGGCGGAGCAGGCGACGGACCGGATCGCCGTCGGCCGGGCCTCGATCTCCAGCATGCCGTTTTCGATCTTTCCGTAATCCAGGATCTCGTTGATGATCTCGAGCAGCGCCTCGCCGGACCGACGAATGGTTCCGACGCTGTGATGGGCAGCGGCCGGGATATCCGACAGGTCCAGCAGCTCGGCAGTTCCCAGAATGGCGTTGAGCGGCGTGCGCACCTCGTGGCTCATGGTCGCCAGAAACTGTGATTTTGCCTGGTTGGCACTCTCCACAGCGCGATACGCCACCTCCAGGTCGCCCGTCATCGCCTTGAGCTTCGACCCCGCCGCCCTGACCGATTGCAACTGCCGCCGGAGAAGATGGACGAGGACGCCGACACAGACGACGAGGAGGATCACGAGGAGGCCCGACTTGACCTGCAGGGAAAGCAACTGCGATCTGTTTTCGGCGCGATCGAGGCTGACAGCGCTGTTGGCGTAAAGAAGCAGGTCTTCGGTGTTGGCCATCAGGCGAATGACATGAACCTTCGCGGCCTGGAACGACGCTTCCGATGTACTGCCTGCCGCGGCGATCTCGTTGAAGACCGGCTCGATGGCCGTAATGCTCGACTGGATCGATGAAAGCAGCGGAGCAGCATCCCTGTCGCCTCCGAACTTCCGGTCGAAATCGCCATTGTTGAGGATCGCCATGCGCGAATACAGGATATCGTAGCGGAGCAAGGCCGGGCGGAGGCTGTCCGGGGCATAATCCCGCCGCGTCGTGAGATCATGCATGGTCTCGTGAAGCTTCCTTGTCTCCCGATCCAGCTGGTAGATCGACCACAGCGCATTTTCGCGGATGCCGTCCTGAAGGCTGGAATAGCGGTTGGAAATCAGCGCGAAAACCACCGCCAGCCCAAGGAGGAGTACGACGGCGAAAGTCTGCAGGACAGCGGTCGCCCTGCTTGCCTTCCGAATTGCGTCTGTGTCGGAAAGTTCGCTCAATCCGTCACCTCGATTTTGACGATCTGCCAGACGGAACGGGAGAAATACTTCTCGTTGTAGAGGTTTGGATCCAGGTCGAAGGGATAGATGAGGAAGAGCGGCCCTTTCTCCCGGACCGACATGGTCTTGCCGTGAAGACGGGTGGCAAGGATTGTGTCCAGTTGAGCAACGTCTTCCATCGGCACATCTGCGTAGTAGTCATTCAGAGCGGTGATGCGAAGCTTTGCCCCCCGGGCACCGGCTGCCTCAAGGACGCTTCGCAGGTACGGTCCCGAAAACTCGACCTCTCCCGATGTCCATGGCGTCCTGACCTTCGCAGAGCGCCCAGCGAGCGCCTCAAGCATCTGCAGATCGAATTGCGCCGTCGCGCCGACATTGGGATGATCGAGCACCGGCGACGACACCGTCAGCACCACGGGGCCTTTGGGCGCGTCCAGAGCCATGGCTGGAAGTGCAACCGACACCACCACAGCAAAGAGGCCGAAAAACTTGGAGAGCAGTCTGATGTGCATGGGGCGCCCGGATGCCGGCCCTATCTCGGCCAAGCTGTTTGACTGGAACATCATCCTGCCAAACGCGAGACCGGAGCCCCGCCTTTTTCTACCGCCGCGTCATGCTGGTGGTTTTGGTTCTGAGCAGACCCTCATTTCTAGCGTCGAAATGTTTACTGCTTTTCAAGCAAACCGCTAAAATTACGCCGGATCGGCAAGAAAGCATCTGAATGGCCGCAGCCGGGCGCATCAGCGACCGCATGGCGGTCACATATCCGTGGAAGTTGTCGGTATTTTTGGGGCGACGATCTGCCCGGTAGGACGTGGGACACCCAGAACGCTCCACATGCGCTGCCCAGAAGGCAGCCTTCGTCAGACGGAGGCTGCAGCGGCCTGTCTGGCGGGAAGGATCTCCTGCCAGGCGGCATAGGCGGAAAGCACGGTTTCCATCTGCGCGGTGTGCCCGGCGATAAATGCATCCCCGTAGATGGTCTCGTCCGGATACTCGGTGATCAGCGTCATCGGCACCGTATGGCGGTCGTCGATGGAGGACAGGCACGGGAAACCGTTGATGATCCGGAACCCCGTCTCGCCCGCATGGATCTCGTAGAGGGCGATCTGCCGATTGTTGTAGTCCAGGAGACCCGGGATCGCGCCGAGGTGGCGCGTCACACGGTCGAGCAGTGCTTCCGCCTGGTCTTCCCAGCTGGCGTGATGCCGCATGATGAGGAAGAACCCCTTCGGCAGCGTCCACATCCCGAAGCCGCGCGGCACGTAGCCTGAGAGCGGCCGTGTCCATTCATGCGAGGGATAGCCATGCAGGTTCACATGCAGCTCCGCGCCGCTGATCTCCTGCGCCTTGAAGCGGATTTCCTTCTCGTTCAGATGCGCTCCGGCGTTCTCCGGCGTGCGGTACTCAAGATCATCGCCAAGGGCGGTGTAGCGCGCGGCGTGATGCATGTGACGCGGATTATCCACCCTCAGACGCTGGTGAATGGCATAACCGTCCGGGTTTTCCAGCGGAGAGATGGTGAAATGCGCCTCCGGCATCTGGCGAAGCCTGTCGGCCGCGCGCAAGGCACCGACGATACCGGTTGTCTCGTTCGGGTGCTGCCCCCCGCTGATCATCACCGGCACGTCGCGACCGGCAACATAGCGGGCGGAAACCTGCCGCCCCGAGCGCGAATGAGCCGCAAAGGCCGCGCCGTCGACCTCACCGAGGAGCCGGGCAACCTGCGCGAACGCCAGCGGCTCCCGTGCGGTCTCGAGATCCTGCTCTTCACCGTCGAGGAACAAGGTTGAAAGCGGCCTCACCTCGATTGCCACCGAGACCTCGCCCTGGCTCTTGACGATCTCCGGCACGATCTGCCCGGGCTTCAGTCCGCGGTCGCCCAGCGGGCGCCCTGACTTCTTCTGGAAGAACTCGAGAAGCGAGAAGTAGAAATCCTCGTGGAGCGCCTCGCGCAGGCTGACAACCTCGTCGCCGACCGCCAACGGCTCGTCCTCGGCGGGATGCGCCACGCGAATGTTCAGCTCTTCGAAATACGGCTCCTCCGAACCCCAATCCTGTTCGGCAACAGCCGTGATCGACGCCGCGAACAGCGCCTCGTAATCCGTCTCCAGGCGCTCGCCCTGGTCATCACCGGCGGCGCGATACCAGCCTGTCGGAGACACATTGGTTTCACCGACGATATCGACATGCACGCGGTTGGGTGCCAGGACCTTCAGCGTCTTCACACCGGTCGTCTTCGTCAAACGCACGTCGTAGAAAAACTCGCCGTCCTCGCGCTCCACGAAGTCGATCTTCGCATCGCCGACGAGCGCTGCCAGCGGATAGGCCTCGAGGCGGAACCGATTCCGCGGCGCGTCGGGATGCACCGGGTATCGGATTTCGATCGCCTCGACCCCACGCAGGTCAACCTCTTCGAGGAAGGTGTACAGGAGCGGCTTGTAGGCGCTGCGGATGCGGGCGGTGATGCCCTTCTCCGCCAGGCGGCGCTCCGCGGCGCTGCGGCTGTTGCGGTCGTCGAAGGTCCAGGCCTCGAAGGACTGGCCGGCCACCGCGCCCGCCACCAGCTGGTCGAGAGTGCGCTCGAATGAGGTCGTGAGGATCTTGGACATGGGATTACCTTGAGCTTCTGCCGGTCGGGTCGAGACTGTCGCGCAGCCAGTCGCCGAGAAGATTGAGGCCGAGCACCGTCAGCAGGATGGCAAGGCCCGGAAAGACGCTGACCCACCACGCGGTCTGCAGATAGGTACGGCCATCGGCCAGCATCCCGCCCCAGCTCGGGATCGTCGGATCGACGCCGAGCCCAAGGAACGTCAGGCTGCTTTCCAGAAGGATGTTGTTGGCGACGTTGAGCGTCATCAGCACGATCACCGGGCCGATGAGGTTGGGCAGCAGGTGCTGGACGATGATGCGCCAGTCGCGCACGCCGATGGCACGGGCCGAGAGGATGAATTCCCGCTCGCGCAGGGTCAGCACCGAGCCGCGCACCACGCGGGCATATTGAACCCACTGCGAGACGATCAGCAGGATGATCGTGTTCGTCAGGCTGCCGCCGACGATGGCGATGAAGGTGATCGCCAGGAGGATGAAGGGCATGGCCAGCTGCAGGTCGGCGAACCGCATGACCAGCATGTCCCAGAAACCGCGGTAGTAGCCGGCGATCAATCCCATCAGCACGCCGAAGATGACGGCGCCGATGACCGATGTGAAGCCGACCAGCAGGGAGATCTTGCCACCGGCGACCACCCGCGCCAGCACGTCACGGCCCAGCGGATCGGTGCCTAACACATGCGCCATGTCGCTGAAGGGGGGCACCAGACGGGAGAGCAGATTGACCTTCTCGGCGCCCGGGAAAAGCACGTCGGAGAGGAGGACCGCACCGCAGATGATGACGGTGAGAAAGGCGCCGAGGATGAACTCGAGGCTGTGGAACCGCTGCAGGCGTGACGTTTTTGCGGCCATGGTTCTTACTCCGTGCGGATGCGGGGATCGATGAGCCCGTAGGCGATATCGACCAGGAGGTTGATGCCGACGATCAGCAGCGAAAGGACAGTGATGACGGCCTGCAGGACCGGGTAGTCACGGGCGGCGACGGCGTCGAAGGCAAGCGTACCCAGACCCGGCCAGTTGAAGACGCGCTCGATGACGACGATGCCGCCCAGCAGACCGCCGAACTGCAGGCCGAAATAGGTGATCAGCGGGATCGCGCAATTGCGCAGCGCATGCTTGTAGAGCACCTTCGTCTCGCTGAGCCCCTTGGCACGGGCCACCATCACGTACTGCGACTGCAGCGTGTCGAGCATGGTGGTGCGCACGAGGCGGACGTTGGTCGCCGTCAGGATGATGGCCATGGTGGCGCCGGGCATGATGTAGCTCTCGATGCCGCCCATCCCGCTCGGCGGCAGGAGACCGAGCGTAATCGAGAACAAGAGCACCAGCATGGTGGCGAGCCAGAAATTGGGGAAGGACAGCCCGATCAGCGAAAAGATCCGGATCGCCTGATCCAGCCCCTTGCCCCGGGACGTTGCGGCCATGATGCCGAGCGGGATCGACAGCACGATCGAGATCGCCATGGAGACGAAGGCCAGCATCAGCGTTGCCGGAACGGCGTTGCCGATCAGCGTCGAGACCTGCGTGCCGCCGACGAAGCTGCGGCCGAAGTCGAGCGTCAGGATGCCCTTGAGAAAGTCGAAATACTGAACGAAGAACGGCTTGTCTGTCCCGAGCGCGGCACGGATGCGCGCAAGATCGTCCTCCGTCATGCTGCCGCCGCCCTGGAACATGGTCACGGCAGGATCGCCCGTCAGCCGGATGGCGAAGGACACGAGCAGTGTGATGGCGATGACGACGAAGATCGCTTGCAACAAGCGTTTGACGAGAAACCCGGCCACGTTCTTTTCCTTGAAGTCGAGGGAGGTGCCGCCCGATGGCTGGGCGGCACCTGGTTGCGATTATTCGACGGTGACGTCTGTGAGCTTCAGGCGGTTGTCGGGAGCTGCCACGAAGTTCTGCACCCGCTTCGAGACGCCGTAGATGGCGTTCGAGTTGTAGAGCGGAAGCTCCAGTGCCCGGTCGGCGATGTAGGCACCGATCTCCTTCAGGATCCGCTCGCGCTCGGCACGATCGGTCAGCGGACGCTGGGACTCCAGCATTTCGTCGAGCGTTTCGTCCGTCTCGTAGGGGTTCCACTTTTCGCCCGAGTGGTACATCGAGTAGGCCGTGTTGTCGTAGTCGAAGGTCCAGCCACCCCACTTCTGCTGGAACATCGCGCCGGTCTTGCCCTGCGGGATGATGTCGTTCAGCAGCACGTTCGTTTCGTAGGGCTGGATGGTGGCGTTGAGACCGACCATCTGCAGGAAGCTCGCCACGACCTGGGCGACTTCGTTCATGGTGGCATCATTGCCGCGGATGTCGATCTGCAGCGGCGAACCGGCCGCAACGCCTGCTTCTGCAAGCAGTGCCTTGGCAGCTTCTGGATCATACGGCAGCGGAGCGAGTTCCGGGTCATGGCCGAAGGAGAGCGCGCTCTGGAAGGTCGCGATCTCGGCGCCCTGGCCGGCAAGGATCGATTCCACGATGGTCTTGCGATCGACCGCCATGATGATCGCCTTGCGGACACGCGGGTCGGCCGTGATGCCGTCGCGGGTGTTGAAGCGCAGCGCATCGACGGTCGGACCGGGCACGCTGACGATCTCGAGGTTGTCGTCGGCTTCGATGACCGGGATCATGCCGATCGGAATGATTGGCGGGATGACGATATCGACGCGACCGGCCTGCAGCTCGGCAACGGCTGTCGCCGGCTCGGTGATGAAGCGGTACTCGAGCTCCGAGAGCTTCGGTGCACCACCCCAGTAGTCAGCATTGGCTTCCAGCTTGATGCCGACCTTCGGCTCGTAGGAGACGAACTTGAAGGCGCCGGTACCGACCGGGTTGAGGTTGAAGAAATCCTCGCCCTTTTCCTCGATGTACTTCGGCGGAACGATCATCGCGCCGTAGCCGGCGAGCTTCGTCAGGAGAACCGGATCCGGCGTGGTGAGCTTCATGTCGACCGTGTATTCGTCGATGACCTCGACGCTCTCGATCGCGATGTAGTTCGAGCGCTGCGGACCCTTGGCACCTTCTTCGCCCAGCAGGCGGTCGAAGGTATATTTCACCGCTTCGGCGTTGAAGGGCTCGCCGTTGTGGAAGGATACGTTCTGGCGCAGCGTGAAGCGAATGCGCTTGCCCTCGTCCAGCTCTTCCCAGCTCTCGGCAAGACCGGGCACCAGCTCCATGTCGGGGCCACGGTAGGTCAGTCCGTCGAAGATGTTGGTGGAGACGGCAGCCCAGGCCACCAGGAAGGTGTCGACCGGGTCCCAGCTGCCTGGATCCTGCGAGCTGGAAAGCGTCAGCTTGCCGGCGGCGAGCGCCGGGCCGGAAAACGCCGTTCCGGCCATGGCGAGCGCGACGGCCGCCGATAGAAGTCCCCGTTTCATTATTGTCATGTACCTGTTCCTCTCAGATGCGTGCGATGTCTTCGCGGTTGTTCAGGCGCTCTTCGCGATGAAGTGGCCTGGATGGATTTCCTCTCGACCGAGGATTGCGGGCTCCTCGCCGACGCGGTGGACCGGATTGGGGATGTCTCCCTCGATCAGCACCGTGTTGCGCTGGGCGGCGGGATCGGCCACCGGCACGGAAGCAAGCAGTCGGCGTGTATAGTCGTGCTCCGGCGTCTCGAAGACCTGCCGGCGGCTGCCCATTTCCATGATCTGGCCGAGATAGAGGACGGCCACGCGGTGGCTCATCTTTTCCACCACCGCCATGTCGTGGCTGATGAACAGGTAGGCGAGACCTCGCTCCGCCTGCAGGTCCATGAACAGGTTGATGATCTGCGCCTGGATCGAGACGTCGAGGGCCGACAGCGCCTCGTCGGCGATGATCAGCTTGGGGTCGGACGCCAGCGCGCGGGCAATGCAGATGCGCTGCCGCTGACCGCCGGAAAACTCGTGCGGATAGCGATCCGCGTATTGGGAGCCCAGCCCGACGCGCTCCAGGAGTTCGTCCACCCGGCGCCGGACGGCCTTGCTGCCGGAGATCAGGCCATGCGTGTTGATCGGCTCGGCGATCGAGAAGCCGACCGTCTTGCGCGGATCGAGCGACGCGAAGGGGTCCTGGAAGATGTACTGGATTTCCTGGCGCATGCGGAAGCGGTCCGCCGCCGACATCTCCGAATAGCCCCGGCCATTGAAGGAGATGTCGCCGGAATGGGCCGACTGCAGCTGCTGGATCGTCCGCCCGATGGTGGATTTTCCCGATCCGGACTCGCCGACCAGTGCCAGCGTCTCGCCGGGATAGATGTCGAAGGCGACCTTGGAGACGGCGCTCAGCCGGTGCGTCACCTTTCCGAAGATCGTCTTGCGGATATCGAAACGGATGGAAAGGTCCTTCACCGAGAGGAGCGGCTTTTCTCCGTAGCGGGCGGTATCCTGCACGCGCTCTTCACCCACCAGCTTCGGCTGGCCATCTTCCAGGACGGTGAGCGGCATGCGTTTCGGGAAGGCCTCGCCGGTCATGCTGCCGAGACGGGGAACAGCGGCCAGGAGCGTGCGGGTATAGGGATGCTGCGGACTGGCGAAGATCTGCTCGACAGGCCCCTGCTCCACCTTCTCGCCCTTCCACATGACCACCACGTCGTCGGCCATTTCGGCTACCACGCCCATGTCGTGGGTGATGAACACCATGCCCATGCCGAGATCCTTCTGGAGCTCCCGCATGATGGTGAGGATCTGCGCCTGGATGGTCACGTCGAGCGCCGTGGTCGGCTCGTCGGCGATCAGGAGCTTCGGCCGGCAAGCGAGCGCCATGGCGATCATGACACGCTGGCGCATGCCCCCCGACAGCTGGTGCGGATAGCGTGACACGAGCTCGGCGGAATCCGGCAGCCGGACGAGGTCCAGCAGCCGCGTGGCTTCGGCCAGAGCCTCTGCCTTGTTCATGTCTTCGTGCAGAAGCAGGACTTCGCAGATCTGGTCGCCGATCGTGAAGACCGGATTGAGCGACGTCATCGGCTCCTGGAAGATCATCGCGATCTCCTTGCCACGAATCTTGCGCATCTGCTTCTGCGACGCCTGGAGCAGGTCCTGCCCCGCGAACATGATCCGGCCGGCGGCAAACGTCGCGCCCATCATGTCGGCAAGCCTCATGATCGACAGCGACGTCACGGATTTCCCGGAGCCGGACTCGCCGACGATGGCAACCGTCCGGCCCGGCTGGACGGAAAACGAGAGGTCCTCGACGACCCGGCTGACGCCGAAATCGACGCTCAGCCCCTCGACCGACAGAAGTGGCGTTTGATTGTCCATGGTGGCGCTCATTCAAGTGTTTCCGGCACGTCCTGCCCGGCAAGGTTGGAACTGTTGTCGCGGGTGGAAGGCGAAATGCGGGCGATCACCTCGCCTGCGTTGTGGGAGGAACCTGCTTCCGCAAGAATGGAGATGACGCCCGTTTCTGGTGCCGTGACGGCAGTTTCCATCTTCATGGCATCCATGACCGCAAGCGCGTCCCCCTTCTTCACCAGATCGCCATCGGCAACATTCCACTGCACCAGCGTCCCGGGCACGGGTGCGCGAACATCGCCCGCATGGCTTTCGCGGTCTGGCTCCTGCTGCGCCGAAGACGGCGCCTGGCCCAGCAGTTTGAAAAAGGCGTCCGGGATGCCGAGGCGGACGAGCTTGCCGTCGAGTTCGACGGTGGCGCGCAGAAGCGGCGCCGTGTCCGGCTGCAACGGTCGGGCCTCGGCCTCCAGCGTCCCGGCGAAATCGGTTTCGATCCAGCGGGTATGGACGCGGAAGGTCTCGCCGGCAAAATCCGGATGGTCGACGACCGCTCGGTGGAACGGCAGCACCGACGGCACGCCCTCGATCTGGAACTCGCCGAGCGCCCGGCGTGCACGGGCAAGAGCCTGCGCCCGGTCGGCGCCCCAGACGATCAGCTTGGCTGCCAGCGAATCGAACATCGGCGGAATGACGCAACCGCTGGCGACGCCGGAATCCAGCCGCACGCCCGGTCCGGAGGGTGCGTTAAACTGCGTGATCTCGCCAGCCGAGGGCAGGAAGCCGCGGCCGGGATCTTCCATATTGATCCGGAACTCGATGGCATGGCCCCGGGGCAGAGGTGTCTCGGTCGTGCTGAGCGGCAGGCCTTCGGCGATGCGGAACTGCTCGATGACGAGGTCGATCCCCGTCGTCTCTTCCGTCACCGGGTGCTCGACCTGCAGCCGCGTGTTGACCTCCAGAAACGAGATCATCCCGTCGGCGCTCAAGAGGAATTCCACCGTGCCGGCGCCGGTGTAACCGGCCTCCGCACAGATGTCGCGGGACGCCGCGTGGATCTTCTCGCGCTGTTCAGGCGAGAGGAACGGAGCCGGCGCTTCTTCGACGAGCTTCTGGTTGCGCCGCTGCAGCGAGCAATCGCGGGTGCCCACCACGAGCACATTGCCCAGCCGGTCCGCCAGCACCTGCGCCTCGATGTGGCGCGGGCGGTCGAGGAACTGTTCGACGAAGCATTCGCCGCGCCCGAAGGCGGCCACGGCCTCGCGGGTGGCCGACAGGAACATCTCCTCGACCTCGTCGAGGTGGCGCGCGACCTTCATCCCGCGCCCGCCGCCGCCATGGGCGGCCTTGATGGCGATCGGCAGGCCGAAGCGCTTCGCAAACGCCAGCGCCTCCGCAGCACTCGAAATGGCGCCCTCGCTGCCGGCCACCAGCGGTGCCCCGACCCGCTGGGCGATGCGGCGCGCCTCGAGCTTGTCTCCCAGCGCCTCGATCACCTGCGGATCCGGGCCGATCCAGGTCAGCCCCGCGTCGATCACAGCCCGCGCGAATTCGGCGCGCTCGGAGAGAAAACCGTAGCCGGGATGGACGGCATCCGCGCCCGATCGTCTGGCAACGGCGATCAGCTTGTCGATGTCGAGATAGGTGTCCTTCGCGCTCGCACCATCCAGCGCATAGGCTTCGTCCGCCTGAGCGACGAAGAGCGCGCCGACGTCGGCATTGGCGTAGACGGCGACAGAGGCCAGGCCATAGTCCTTGCAGGCCCGGATGATCCGCACCGCGATCTCGCCGCGGTTGGCGATCAGAACCTTCTTCATGTCTGTTTCCCCGGAATAAGTCTGTCGACGAAGCGGTGTGTCGGGTTGAAGCGAATGCGCGCACCCACCGGAATCTGCCCGGCAAGATCGAGGTGGTGGCCCGCGACATTGGCGATCACCGGATAGCCGCCGGTGAGCGGATGATCGGCGAGGAAGAGCACCGGCTGGCCGCTCGCCGGCACCTGGATGGCGCCGTGGACTGTGGCTTCACTGGGAAGTTCTTTGGTGATCGCCCGTTCCAGTGCCTCGCCCGCAAGCCGGATGCCGACGCGGCTCGATTGGGCCGTGACCTGCCATGTCTGGGACAGGAAGCTTTCCACGGCGCTCTCTGTAAACCAGTCGGTTCTCGGTCCCATGACGACGTCCAGCACCACCTCCTCGCCGGCACGCGGCATGGAGACGGAGGGCAGTTCACCCATCGTGACAAGGCTTCCGACCGACGCGTCGCAGATTGCAACGTGATCGCCCGCCGCAAGCGGCGCTGGACCAATCTGCGCCAGCGTATCGGTGGCAGCGCTTCCCAGCACGGGAGCAACCGCAAAGCCGCCGCGCATCGCCAGATAGGAGCGCATGCCGGCCGGCGGCGCACCAAGTGTCACCACATCGCCATCGTCGAGGGCGACCGGGTGATTGTGGTGAGCCGTCAGCCGGGCGCCGCTCGCGCTGGCGATCGACACGGGAGCCGGAGCCCCTGCCAGTGAGAGAACACCCCGACCGCGCATCCGAAACGACAGGCCACCGAGCGTGACTTCCAGCGCCGCTGCATTCGGCGGATTGCCGACCAGCCGATTGGCCATCTTCAGCGCGCCGCGATCGGCTGCGCCGGACCGGCTGATGCCCTGGTTCGCCTGCCCCGAACGCCCGAGATCCTGGAACAGGACCGGAAGGCCGACGGAGAGTATTTCGATGCCAGCCGCACCCTCAACCGCGGCGGGTGGCTGGCTGGTCTTGACCGAAGCCTTCGGCGCCTTGATCTCGTAAGGCCTGGCATTCCCGATATCGATGAAGCGGACACGGCTTCCGGGCTGCAGCAAGGCCGCCGGATCGCGGTCGATGTCGAACATCGACAGCGGCGTCGTGCCGATCAGCTGCCAGCCGCCGGGGCTCGTCTTGGGATAGACACCGGTGAATTCACCGGCCAGTCCGACGGCACCGGCCGGCACATGCGTGCGTGGCGACTTACGTCTCGGCACCGCCAGCCGCGGATCACCACCGGCCAGATAGGCAAAGCCGGGAGCAAAGCCTGTGAATGCGACCAGATATTCGGCTGCGCCATGAAGGCGAATGACCTCTTCCGATGTCACGCCCAGAATGGCGGCGACCTCTGCGAGATCTTCGCCGTCGTAGTGGACCGGGATCTCGACCAGCGATCCGGAGGAGGCCTTGCTCTCCCCGCCGAGATAGGACGCAACGACGGATCCGAGCGCTTCCGCCGAGATCTCCAGCGGATCGAAGTCGATCAGCAGCGTGCGGGCAGCCGGGATGATCTCGCGGATGCCGGCAATCGGATGGTCCTGCAGGGCCTCGAAAAGTGCGAGCGTTTCGCCGAGGTCGGAAAGCTCCACGAGAACGCAGTCCTCCCTGACGGGCAGGACACGCATCGACGGAGTGCGCAGCGGTGCGGGAACGGTTGCCTGCATGCCAGTCTCAGCCTGCCGCGCCGGCGCAGGGGCCGATCGCAACGCCGGCCTCCTGGAGCGCACTGCGCAGACGCTGCGCGATCGCAACGGCACCCGGGCTGTCGCCGTGCACGCAGATGCTCTGCGCATCGACCTTCGTCATCGTGCCGTCGATAGCCTCCAGCACGCCCTCCTGGACGAGCCGCACCATGCGCTTGGCAATGACATCCGGATCATGCAGGACGGCCCCGGCCTCACGTCGGGAGACGAGTGCCCCCTCTGCCGTGTAGCCGCGATCCGCAAAAGCCTCGGCCACGACCGTCAGACCGGCAGCCCTCGCCTGCGCGATGAGCGGCGAGCCCGCGAGCGCCACAAGCGCCAGCGAAGCATCGACGGCCAGGATGGCGGCGATCACGTCGGCCGCCTGCCGTGTATCGAAGGCGATGGTGTTGTAGAGGGCGCCATGCGGCTTGACGTAGGTGACGCGCGTGCCCGCCGCGGTGGCGAGCCCCTGCAGCGCACCGATCTGGTAGACCACGTCGCCGATCAATTCCTCGCTGGTCGGGTCCATGTTGCGCCGGCCGAACCCGACGAGGTCGCGGTAGCCGACATGGGCGCCGATGGCGATGCCCCGTTCGGCGGCAGCCCGCAGCGTCCGCAGAATGCCGGCCGGATCGCCCGCATGGAAGCCGCAGGCGACATTCGCGCTGCTGACGACATCCAGCATCGCGCTGTCATCGCCCATGCGCCAGGCGCCGAAGCTTTCGCCGAGATCGCTGTTAAGGTCGATCATCCTCATGAGACCTGTTTCCCACTCATTACTGCGATGAAAGCTAGCAACTCCCGATATCCCTGTCCATACTGTTGAACAATTTTCATACATTGCCCTACAAATAATCATTCAGCCAGGATGGAGCCGGCGTTCCATAGCGGCGCCGTGGTTTTCTATTGAACTCCGCCGGTCGTCCTGCGATTGGCATTGTGAAGCGGGATGGGCAATCTGATGACAACTTTCAGGACGGGTGGTTTGGGCGAGAAGGAACAGGAAGCGCCAAATACGAAGCGCTCTGCCCGCCAGAACAGCAACGGCGTCGAACCGACCCTGACGCTCGCCGAGACGCTTGCCGGCCGGATCCGCGAGCAGGTGATCTCCGGCCGGCTCGTTCCGGGCAGTCATCTCTCCGAACAGACCCTCAGCGACGAACTGCAGGTCTCGCGCAACACGCTGCGCGAGGTTTTCCGACTGCTGACCAAAGAAGGGCTTCTGCGCTACGAGGCCAATCGCGGCGTCTTCGTCGCGACGCCCAGCATGTCGACGATCGTAGACATCTACCGGGTTCGCCGCTTCATCGAGTGCCCGGCGCTGGCGCAGGCACATCCCCGCCATCCGGCAGCAGCCAAGATGCGCATTGCCGTCGAAGCGGCCCATGATTGCCGGGACAAGGGCGACTGGCTGGGCGTCGGCACGGCCGACATCGCATTCCACGCAGCGATCGTCGAGCTTGCCGATAGTCCGCGTCTCAGTGACTTCTACCGGCAGATCTCCCTGGAACTGAGGCTGGTCTTCGGACTGCTGCACGACCCCGAGTTTCTCCACGCTCCCTTCATCGACCAGAACCGCAGCATCGTCACGCAACTGGAAGCCGGCAATCCACGGGGCGCCTCGGAGACCCTGGAAGCCTATCTGTTTCAGGCGGAAAGATTCATCCTGGGGGCCTATGCAAGGGTTTCCGGAAATCCCTGAGACAGGGAAACCGGCGGGAAATCCGAAAGACGCTCAGGAGCGCTCGGCAACCTCCGGCAGCTGCCGCACCCGCATCGCCATCCAGGCGCTGACCGCCTGCCACCCCGCCCGCATGTAGCTGTCGGCGAGATAGAGTCCCCGTTCCGGATCATCGCGAAGTGCGACCATGCGCGCGCTGAACTCGGTGAAATCCGCCAGCCCTCGAAGCGCCTCATCCGCCAGCTCGGGATGTTCCGCGGCCAGGGCCTTGATCTCCGCCCTCGCACGCTTCTCAAAAACCTGCAGGCCGCGCCCCTCGTCCCGCCACAGCCGTCGCGTCAGGAAGTCGATGGCTTGCATCCCCGTCGTACCTTCGTAGATCGTCATCACCCGCGAGTCGCGCAGATACTGCTCGAGCGGCCAGTCGCGCGTATAACCGGCCCCGCCGAGCACCTGGATGGCGGCATTGGCGACGTCGAAGCCCGCTGCCCCACCGAAATTCTTGATCAGCGGCAGCATCCATCCGGCAAGATCCGCAAGCGCCCGGCGGCGGCTCTCGTCCGGCTCGAGACGCGCGAGATCCATGATGGTCGCGAGTTCCAGCACCGCCGCCCGCAGCACCTCCGTCTGCCGGCGTATCTCGTGTAACTGCCGCCGGACGTCCGGATGCGTGGCGATCGCAACCGGCGGTCGCTCGGGATGTCCACCCTGACGTCGCTCCCTGGCATAACCTTCCGCGATATCCAGCGAAGCCGAGGCGAGCCCGAGCCCCTGGCAGGCGGTCTGCAGGCGCATCAGCTCGATCATCGTGAAGAGCTGCGGCAGCCCGCGTCCTTCGTCACCGATCAGCACGCCGACAGCCTCCTCAAAGCGCATCGCGCAGGTCGGCGAACCATGCAGGCCCATCTTCTCCTCGATGCGCTCGACACTCACGCCGTTCTGGCGCCCATCGATCCCGTCCGGCACCAGGAAGAGGCTGATGCCACGGGTCCCGGGTTGGTCGTTGGTGCGGGCAAGCAGGCAGTGGCCGATGCGGTCCGCCATGTCGTGGTCCCCGAACGAGATCCAGATCTTCTGGCCGGTGATCCGCCACGTCCCGTCACGGCATTGCGCCCTCGTGCGCAGACGGCCGACATCCGAGCCTGCCTCCGGCTCGGAGATGCAGATGGTTGTCGCCCACTCCCCCGCCAGAAGCTTCGGCACCCATTCATCCGCAACTGCACCGTCGGCAGCCTCCGCCAGCAGATGAGCGGCAGCGCGCGTCGAACCGGCCGCCATCATCAGCGCCACGCAGCCGCGCTCGAAGAGCGGCGCGCAAGCCGCCTGGACGGTCAGCGGCAACCCTTGCCCCCCGTAGCGATCGTAGACGTCCATCCCCAGCCAGCCGGACGCGCCGTAGCGCCGGAAGGCCTCTGCAAAACCGGTCGGCGTTCGCACCCGCCCCTCGACGAGTCGTGCACCCATCCGGTCTCCGGGAGTGTTGAGCGGCGCCAGCACCCTTTCGGCAAACTGCGCCGCTTCCTCGACGATCGCTGAAACCGTCGCGTCGTCGCAATCCGGGCTGAGCTCCTTCACCCGCTGCCAGCCCGGCGTCAACGCCAGAAGCGCCAATGTCCGTTGCGCTTGGTCGGAATACCCCATCGCAGTCACCGGGGCTGCATCCGGATCCCGCCGTCGAGGCGGATGACCTCGCCGTTGACATACTGGTTCTCGATCAGGAAGCGGACGGCATCGGCAAACTCGGCCGGATCCCCAAGCCGGGCGGGATAGGGGATCGCCGCGCCGAGACTGTCCTGGGCCTCCTGCGGCAGGCCGGCCAGCAGCGGCGTCAGGAAGATCCCGGGCGCCACCGTGTTGACCCGGATCCCGAACCGCGCGAGCTCGCGCGCCGCCGGCAGCGCCATGGAGACGATCCCGCCCTTCGACGCGGCATAGGCCGCCTGCCCCACCTGGCCTTCGAAGGCGGCAACGGAGGCCGTGTTGACGATCACGCCCCGCGCCTTGTCGTCCAGTTCCGGGTTTGCGGCCATGCATTCGGCCCCCAGCCGCATCATGTTGAAGGTGCCGATGAGGTTGACGCGAATGACGCGCTCGAAATCGGCAAGCGGCATGGGGCCCTCCTTGCCGAGGATGCGTCCCGCCGTGCCGATGCCCGCACAATTGACGAGGATGCGCAGCCCGTCGCCGGCTTTGGCTGCAAGTCCGAAGACCTTGGTGGCATCCCCCTCGTCCGCGACATCTCCCGTGACGGCCACGCCGCCGATGTCCTGCGCAACCCGCTCGGCAGCCTCGCCATTGCGGTCGAACACATGCACCACCGCCCCCAGCCTTGCGAGAAGCCGTGCCGTCGCCTCGCCGAGGCCGGAGCCTCCTCCGGTGACAATCGCGCTCGAACCTTCGATCTTCATGCCGCTAGCTCCTTGCCCACCTGAATGACACCCGGCGCATCGGCGTAGAGCGCCTCGACCAGCTCGCCGCGATGCGCCAGCACCGCCCGTTGGTTGATCGAGCCCTTGTCCGTCACCTCGCCCTTCTCGAACCGCAGCGGTTCCGTCATCAGCAGGATGCGCATCACGCGGGTTGCCGACCCGCTCGACTGCCGCTGGTGCTCCAGGAGCCGTGCCGCGATCGCCGCGCGCACCTTGGGATGCGCGATCACCGCCTCGTCGTCGAGATCTGCTTCACCGTCCACCAGCCCCCGAAGCGCCGGCATGAACGGAACGGCAAGCGCCCCGAGCTCGGCACGGCTCTCGCCGGTGATCACCGCGTCGCGGATCAGTCCGCCGAACTGATTGACGAGCTGCGCGCGCAGAACCCCGACCGCCACCCAGGTGCCCGTCTGAAGCTTGAAGTTTTCCGCCGTACGCCCATCGAAATAGAAGCCTCGTCGCGGGTCATCGGCCTCGACGAATTTCACCGCGTCGCCGATCCGATAAAAGCCCTCGTCGTCGAAAGCCTCCGCCGTCAGCGTCTCGTTTCGCCAATAGCCCGGCGTGACGTTCGGCCCCTTCAGGCGCAACTCGTACCGCTCGTCCGCGGGCACCAGCTTCATCGTCACCCCTTGCGCCGGAATGCCGATATTCCCGGGCTTGTCCTGGGGATCCGTGCAGAAGAGCGCGAAAGGTGCGGTCTCCGTGGAGCCGATGCCGGTGCAGAGCGGGATCCTCCGGCCCGTTGCCATCTCGGACAGCTCAAGCAGTGCGTCCCAGGTATGCTGCGCCATGCCGGCGCCGGCATACATCAGCAGCTTCAGATCCTTGAAAAAGTTCTCCCGCAGCGCCCGATCCTCACGCATAGCCTGGATCAGCATCTCGAAGCCGGCGGGAACGTTGAAGTACCAGGTCGGCGACACCTCCTGGAGATTGGCGATCGTCTGCCCGATCAGCCCAGGCGCCGGCTTGCCGCGGTCGATGTAATAGGTGCCGCCGTTGTAGATTGCGATGTTGAAGCACTTGTTGCCGGCGGCCGTGTGATTCCAGGGCGCCCAGTCGACGAGGATCGGAGGTTCGTCGCGGAAATAGCCGTAGCAATCGGCAATCATCTCCTGGTTCGAGCACAGCATCCGCTGCGTCTGGATGACCGCCTTCGGCGAGCCGGTGGTCCCGGAGGTGAACAGGAACTTCGCTACGGTGTCAGGGCCGACCCTGTCGAAGGCTTCGTCGACAACCGCTGTCGGCTCCGTCTTCAGGATATCCTGGAAAAGGAATGAAGCCGGTCGCGTCGGCGGCAGGTTGCGAACGGCAGCAAACGGAATGTCGGCCCCGAAGGCCGCAGTGGCGCCCTCGAGGAAAGGTCCCGCGTCTTCAGCGAAGACCATGCCGGGCGTGATCTGCCGGGCGATGTCGCGCAGCTTGCCGAGCCCGGAGGGATTGGTCGTATAGGCGGGTGCGATGGCAGCGGACGGGATACCCACGTGCTGCGCCCCGAGCGCCATCAGCGCATGTGGAATAGAGTTTTCCGACAGGATGACGAGAGGACTTTCCGCCGACAGGCCCCGATCGAGCAGAAACTGGCCTATGCGCCGGATCCGTTCGAGGGCCTGGCTGTAGGTGACCGTGGCCCAGGCACCCGTTCCCTCGCGGTCGGCCATCCACACACGGTCCGGCGCGATTGTCGCCCAATGCACCAGGCGCGCATTCAGCTTGTCGGGATAGGCGCCCAGCGGATCCTCCCGCCAGACAAGCACCTCCCCGTTCGGCCGCTTTTCCCAGTTCACCACTGGCGTCCACAGCTTTGCATCCTGCACGGCGTTGTCGGCCATGACATCCCCTCCCAGAGATTGATACTCCCGGTTTTTTGTTTACAAGGAAACAATCTCTCTGTAAACAATCATGCAGGACAGACGGCTCCGGGAGGTCCGTCTATGAAGGAGTGGATGCACAATGGCCGACGCAACGGCGAGCAACTTCGTCACCTATGAGCTTCGCGACGAGATCGCTCACATCGGGCTCAACCGGCCCGAAAAGCGCAATGCCATCAGTGACCGTTTCGTCGAGACCATTGCAGAGACGGTGGTCCGCGCCGAGGACGAGGCAAAAGCCGTCGTTCTCTACGGCCATGGCGATCATTTCTGCGCCGGGCTGGACCTCGCCGAACACATCAAGAAGACACCCATGGAGGGCGTCCGCGGCTCCCGGCGATGGCACGCGGTCTTCGCCGGCATAGAACATGGCACCATTCCCTGGATTTCCGCGCTGCACGGCGCCGTCGTCGGCGGGGGCCTGGAGCTTGCCGCCTCGACCCATATTCGCGTTGCCGATCGTTCCGCCTTCTTCGCGCTTCCGGAAGGCCAGCGCGGCATCTTCGTCGGCGGTGGCGGCTCCGTTCGGGTCGCACGCCTGGCAGGGGTGGCCCGCATGACCGACATGATGTTGACCGGCCGCGTGGCGGCCGCCGAAGAGGCCGAGCGCTGGAACATCGTTCAATACGTCGTGGACAAGGGCGAGGCGCGTCGGAAGGCGCATGAACTCGCCTGTGCCGCCGCCAGCAACGCGGAAATCTCCAACTACGCCGTCATCAACGCCCTGCCCCGTATCCAGGACATGGCGAAGGAAGACGGCCTGTTCGTGGAGTCCTTCATCGCCTCCTTCACCGCCACCACCCCGGAAGCCGAAGAAAGGCTTCGCGCCTTTCTCGACAAGCGGGCGGCGCGGGTGAAGGCGCCGGGCACCAGCTGAGGGAGATGCCGGCATGGATGTGTCCGCACGACGTCCCGACAAGGTCCAGGTGGGTGAGCTTGCAGGTTCGCTCGGTTTCCTGCTGCGGCTTGCACAGCTGCATGCCTTCGAAGATTTCTTTTCCGATCACGGTCCACGCGGCCTCAAGCCGGGAGAGTTCTCCGTCCTGTGGGTGATCGCGTGCAACCCCGGCATTCGACAGAGCGCACTGGGACAACGCCTGATGATCAAGCGTGCGCATATGACGAAACTTATCCGGGCCCTGGAGGACGCAAATCTCGTGTCCCGGGAAATCCCGGACGCCGATCGCCGCGCGGTCGAACTGACGCTGACGCCACACGGGCGGCAGGCCGTGGACACGGCGAGTGACGCCTTCTTCGGCTACGAAGAGACGACCGGCGCGCCACTCAGCCTGAAAGAAAGGGCGCAGCTGATCGCGCTCCTGCAGAAATATGTCGGTCTTGCGGAGGAGACGGGCCGGTGAACATCGACGAACTGATCGCCATAGACATCCACACTCATGCGGAGGAACCCTGCTGCGGTCACCGCGACGACGGCTATGACGAGTTCCAGGCCGGCATGGCGAAATACTTCAAGAACCCGGCCGGCGCCAAGGGCATGCTGCCCACCGTCGAGGAAACGGCCGCCTACTATCGGGAACGCAAGATCGGCTGCGTCATCTTCCCGGTCGATGCCGAGCGGGAAACCGGCTTCCGACGCTACGAGAACGAGGAGGTGGCGCAGATCGCCGCCGCCAACAGCGACATCATGATCCCGTTCGCCTCCATCGATCCGGCCAAAGGCAGAAGCGGTGCGCGCGAAGCGCGACGTCTGGTGCGCGAATTCGGCGTCAAGGGGTTCAAGTTCCACCCCACCATGCAGGGCTTCTATCCCAACGACCGCAGCGCCTACCCCCTGTATGAGGCAATCGCCGAAGAGGGCGCGATCACCCTTTTCCATACCGGCCAGACCGGCGTAGGCGCCGGCATGCGCGGCGGCATGGGCATGCGGCTGAAATACTCCAATCCGATCCATCTGGACGACGTGGCAGCCGATTTCCCGGACATGCCCATCATCCTGGCGCATCCCTCCTTCCCCTGGCAGGAGGAGGCGCTCTCTGTCGCGACCCACAAGCCGAATGTCTACATCGACATGTCCGGCTGGTCGCCGAAGTACTTTCCACCGATCCTGGTCCGCTATGCCAACACGATGCTGAAGCACAAGATGCTGTTCGGCTCCGACTGGCCGGCGATCACCCCGGACCGGTGGTTGGCGGATTTCGAGAAGATCGAGATCCGTGACGAGGTCCGTCCGTTGATCCTCAAGGAGAACGCCCGGAGACTGCTGAATCTCTGAACTGCTATCCGCAACATGTTCTGAACTGGGAGGAAATGAACATGAAATATGTGTTGTCCATGATGGTCGGACTTGCGGCGCTTGCCGCAACCACCGCCGACGCCCGCGAACTGCGCATCGCACCCGGCGCCCCGCCGGCGCATCCCTCGCACAGCCACCTGTATTCGAAGCTGGCCGAAATCCTGCCTGAGGTTTCGGATGGCAAATTGACGGCTCAGATCCTCGGCCCCGAGGTCGTCGGTCTGGGTCAGATGAAGGACGGCCTGCAAAGCCAGCTCGTGGAGGTCGGCAACCTGCTGCCGCTCTACTTCCCGGCTGATCTGCCGAACATGTCGCTGGCGGGCGAGCTTGCCCTCTCCGGCCGCGAACCGCATGCCATGGCCGCGGCCATGACGGAATACATGGTGACCTGCGACACCTGCCAGCAGGAGATGAAGAAGTTCGGCGTCACTTATCTTGGCTCCGGATCGTCAGACGTCTACGCGCTGCTGACGAAGAAACCGGTGCGCACGGCCGAAGACGTCAAGGGGCTGCGCCTGCGCAGCGGCGGCGCGCCCTTCTCGCGCTGGGCGGAGCATTTCGGCGCCGTACCGGCCAACATCGGCGTTGGCGATACCTTCGAATCGATGTCGCAGGGCGTCATCGATGGCTCGATGGCCTCGATCGGCGATCTCCTGTCGTTCCGGCTGGTCGAGCTCGTCACCAACATCACCTTCGTGCCGCTGGGCACCTACCACGCGACCTCCGACTTCACGGTGGCAAACGTCGCCTGGGAATCGCTAAGTGCGGAAGAGCGCAAGCAGCTGGCGACCGCCGCCAACCGGGCCAATGTCATCTTTACGCAAAGATGGGGTTACGACATGGCCGCCGAGGCGAAGGCTGCCGCGGAAAAGGCGGGCATCGAATTCATCGAACCCGATGCTGCCTTCGTCCAGGCAGCCGAGGAGTTTGCTGAAGCCGACAAGGAGACGGCCGCCAAGGTCTCGCAGGAACGGTTCGGCTTCGAGGATGCTGCCGAACGCGTGGCGCGTTTCGCCGGCCTCGTCGACAAGTGGAACGGCATCGTCAAGGAGGCCGGTGGCAATCCTGATGCCATCGCCAAGCGCCTCGACGAGGAAGTCTGGAGCAAGGTCGATTTCGCGACCTACGGCATGTGAGGCAAGGGGCCTGCGGGCATCGTCCGCAGGCCCTGCCTGGCTTGAACACTGCGCAACGGGTTCGTCCATGTCCTATATTTCCGGTCTAGCCGATAAGCTCTCGCGGATGCTGGCCTTCGTCGCGGCCATCGGCGTGCTTGCCATGATGATCCACGTCTGCGCCGACATCCTCTCGCGCGTGCTGACGGGTGCCTCGCTGCCCGCCACAGTCGAGATGGTGTCCTACTACTACATGCTCCTGGTCGCCTTCCTGCCGCTGGCCTGGGTGGAACGCAGGGGCGGCATGATTTCCGTCGAACTGCTCGACTTCATGCTGTCGCCACGCATGCGCCGTGTCTCCGATCTGCTGATCGCCGCCCTCGGCGTCGTGATCTATGCGGTGATGGCCTATGCCAGCTGGCTGACGGCCGTGAGGAACTACGAGACCGGCACCTTCGTCGTTGCACTACAGACCAAGATCATCACCTGGCCCGGCTACTTCCTGCCGCCGGCCGGCTTCGCACTGGCTGCAATCATCGTCACCGTGCGCCTTCTTCAGATCATCACCGGCAACGAAGAGCCGGCGCGGGAGCATCAGGCATGAGCGTAGACGTCGGTCTCTATGGTGTCGGCATCCTGCTGCTGCTGCTCCTGCTGCGCGTGCCTGTGGCGCTCGCCATGATCACCGTCTCCTTCGGCGGGATCGCCATGCTTCTCGGCTTCCAGCCGGCCCTCGGCATCGTCACCTCGACCCCTTACAGCTTTGTGGCCAGCTGGACGATGAGCGCGGTGCCTATGTTCCTGCTGATGGGCTTCATCGCCTTCCATGCGGGCCTGACCACCAGTCTCTTCGATGCAGCCAAGGCGATCCTCTGGCGGGTGCCTGGCGGGCTGGCGATCTCCTCGATCTTTGCCTGCACGGGCTTTGCCAGCGTCTCCGGATCGTCGATTGCCTGCGCTGCGGCCATGGGACGGATCGCGATCCCCGAGATGGTCGCTGCCGGCTACCGCCCGAGTTTCGCGGCCGGCGCCATCGCCGCAGGAGGCACGATCGGCGCACTGATCCCGCCGTCGATCCTGATGATCGTCTACGGCGTCTTCGCGGAAACCTCGATCACCCAGGTCTTCGTCGGCGGCATCGGCGTCGGCATCCTTACCGCTTTCTCCTACTGCCTCATTGTTTTCGGCTACTGCTGGCTGCGGCCGGACATCGTGCCACGCCACCTGGCGGCCGGCTTTGCCGATGCCGGAGGGCTGCCGGCGATCCTGCGGATCTGGCCGATCGCCATCCTCGTCCTGCTCGTCTTCGGTGGCTTGTTCTCCGGGTACTTTACGGCGACCGAAGCCGGCGCGGTGGGCGCAGGTGGCGCCATTCTCTTGTCGGCCGTCACCGGCAAGCTGACGCTGCAGGTGATGCGCGTCTCGCTTCTGGAGACCCTGGTCACCTGTGCATCGCTGTTCATCATAGGCATCGGCGCCTCGATGTTCACCCGCTTTCTGGGCATCACCGGCCTCTCCTCCTTCATCGGCTCCTTTGTCGCCGGCGCGGACCTCGGCTACGTCGAACTGATGACGATCATCGTGGCGATCTACCTGGTCCTGGGGATGTTCATGGAGCCCTTCGGCGCCCTGCTGGTGACGCTTCCCGTATTGCTTCCGGTCCTCAAGGCGGAGGGCATCAGCCTGGTCTGGTTCGGGGTCTTCGTGGTCAAGATGCTGGAAATCGGAATGATCACGCCACCGGTGGGGCTGAATGTCTTCGTCATCAAGAACGTGGCGTCGCGCTATGTCAGCGTCGTCCAGGTGTTCAGGGGCGTGGTCCCCTTCATCCTCGCCGACCTCGTGGTGATCATCCTCACCATCGCCTTCCCCGCCATCGTCCTCAGCCTGCCGCAGCTCGTGTTCTGAGCGACGCAGACGGTTTCGGGTCTAGGCTATTCGACGTCTGCACCGGACAGGTGGTTGCTGGCGGAGGTCTTGACCCGCCCGATGTCCGACCAGAGCGCATCCACCGTCTCGGCATCGAGATCCGCGAAAAGCTCGCGCAGCCAGCCCTCGTGCGCCGCTGCCATGGCCGTGAAGAGTTCGGTTCCCGCCGGCGTCAGCTGCGCGACGGTGACCCGCCGGTCCTTGTCCGGCGTCACCCGCCTGACGAGCCCGTCCGTCTCCAGCCGCTCCACAAGACCCGTGACATTGCCGTTGGTGACCATGGTCCGCTTGGAAAGCTCGCCAAGCCGCAAACCGTCCGTCTCCCGATAGAGCTGCGCCATCAGGTCGAACTGCGGCAGGGTCGCGCCGAACTCGGCGCGAAGACGGCGACGGATTTCCGTGGTGATGAGTTTGGTCGTGGACAGCATGCGCAACCACAGCCGGGTCTCCGGCTTGTTGCGTCCGCTGGGACCATGCACGATCATTTCCAGATCGCCGCTGGCCGATTGGCTGTCGGTGATATCCATCCGCACTTTCATCCTCCACCTCAAGGAACAACTACGAAGCACAATTTGAAATGTCAAAGGATCGCTGGCTTGCAACTGCCCTCACCCGAAAAAGCGCTTGACGCTCCTCGGAGCGTTTATATAGTTTAAACTTAAAATAATAAGACGGGAACTGAGGAGGATTGCTTCATGCGCATCGTCTGCATCGGCGGCGGACCGGCCGGGCTCTATTTCGCGCTTCTGATGAAGAAGCAGCATCCGGAGCATCAGATCTCCGTGGTGGAGCGAAACCGGGCCTATGACACCTTCGGCTGGGGCGTCGTGTTTTCCGACGCCACCATGCAGGCCATGCGCGCCTGGGATCCCGAGAGCGCCGCCGAAATCGAGGACGCCTTCAATCACTGGGACGACATCGAGGTCTGGTTCAAGGGCACCCGCCAGCGCACCTCCGGCCACGGCTTCGTCGGCATCGGGCGCAAGAAGCTCCTCAACATCCTGCAGCGCCGCTGCGAAACGCTGGGTGTCGAACTCGTCTTCGAAACCGATGTCGCCAGCGATCTCGACTACCCGGACGCCGATCTCGTCATCGCGTCGGATGGCTTCAACTCGAAGATCCGCAACCGCTATGCGGAAGTCTTTCAGCCCGATCTCGTGACGCGGCCCAACCGCTACATCTGGCTTGGCACCAACAAGCTCTACGACGCCTTCACCTTCGATTTCCGCAAGACCGATCACGGCTGGTTTCAGGCCCACATCTACAAGTTCGACGAGAATACCTCGACCTTCATCGTCGAGACGACGGAGGAAGCCTACGAGAAGCATCAGCTCGGCCAGATGGACCAGCAGGGCTCCATCGACTTCTGCCAGACCCTCTTCTCCGAGGTGCTCGACGGTGCGGAGCTGATGACCAATGCGCGGCATCTGCGCGGCTCGGCCTGGCTCAACTTCAATCGCCTGATCTGCGGCAAGTGGAGCCATTTCAACGGGAAGTCGCATGTTGTGCTGATGGGCGATGCCGCCCACACCGCCCATTTCGCCATCGGCTCCGGCACCAAGCTGGCAATCGACGACGCCATCGAACTCGCCAATCAGTTCAACAAGCACGGCCACACCCGCGACCAGATCCCGGCGGTCCTTGAGACCTACGAAGAGATCCGCCGCGTCGACGTTGCCCGCATCCAGAATGCCGCCCGCAATGCGATGGAATGGTTCGAGGTGGTGGGTCAGCGCTACGCCGACACGCTGCCGCCCGAGCAGTTCATGTACTCCATGCTGACCCGCTCGCAGCGCATCAGCCACGAGAACCTGCGCCTGCGCGACAAGGCATGGCTCGAAGGCTACGAACGCTGGTTCGCCGCCGAGGCCGGCGTCGAGCCGAATGCCAAGGGCAAGGTGCCGCCGCCGATGTTCACGCCCTATACGCTGCGCGGCGTGACGCTGAAGAACCGCATCGTCATGTCGCCCATGGCCATGTATTCCGCAACTGACGGCCTGATCGGCGACTTCCATCTCGTGCATCTCGGCGCCCGCGCACTCGGCGGCGCTGGCCTGATCTTCGGCGAGATGACCTGTGTCTCGCCGGACGCGCGCATCACCCCCGGCTGTCTCGGCCTCTGGAACGATGAGCAGGCGGCGGGCTGGAAGCGCTTCGTCGACTTCACCCATTCCAACAGCACCGCCAAGGTCGGCATCCAGCTTGGCCACGCTGGCCGCAAGGGCGCCACGAAACGCGCCTGGGACGGCATGGATCAGCCGCTTGAAGACGGCGGCTGGCCGCTGATTTCGGCTTCGGCGCTGCCCTATCTGAAGCACAGTCAGGTCCCCAAGGCCATGGACCGCGCCGACATGGATCGGGTGAAGGCAGACTTCGTGCGTGCGACCGAGCTTGCCGCCAGTGCCGGAGCCGACTGGCTGGAACTGCACTGCGCCCACGGCTATCTGCTGTCGAGCTTCCTGTCGCCGCTGACCAACCATCGCACCGACGCGTACGGCGGCAGCCACGAGAACCGCGCCCGCTATCCGCTCGAGGTGTTCCGTGCCATCCGCGCCGTCTGGCCGGAGGACAAGCCGATCTCTGTGCGCCTCTCCTGCCACGACTGGTTCGAAGGCGGCAACACGCCGGAAGACGCGGCGATCTTCGCGCGGATGTTCAAGGAGGCGGGTGCCGACATGATCGACTGCTCGTCGGGCCAGGTCTGGAAGGAGGAGAAACCGGTCTACGGCCGCCTCTTCCAGACGCCCTTCTCCGACAAGATCCGCAACGAGGTCGGCATTCCCACCATGGCCGTGGGCGCCATCTCCGAGGCCGATCACGCCAACTCGGTGATCGCGGCCGGCCGCGCCGATCTCTGCGCCGTCGCCCGGCCGCATCTCGCCGATCCGGCCTGGGTGCTGCACGAAGCTGCCCGCATCGGTCTCACCGACATTGCCTGGCCGAAGCAGTATTATTCCGGCAAGCAGCAGTACGAGACCAACCTGGCGCGCACGGCTCCAGCAAAGTGAGGATCGGTTGATGGACGGCAACAGGAAGCTGGAAGGACGCCACGCGCTGGTGACCGGTGCCGGCAGCGGCATCGGCTCGGCCATCGCGGTGGCGCTCGCTGGGGCAGGCGCCCGCGTCACGCTGGCCGGTCGCCGCGCGACGCCGCTCGAAGCGCTGGCGGCGCAGATCGGTTCCTCGGCGCAGGTTGCGGCCGGCTTCGACGTCGCCGACGCGACGGCCATCGGCGACGGCGTAGCCAAAGCCCGCGCCGCCTTCGGTTCGATCGATATCCTCGTCAACAATGCCGGCGAAGCACCGACAGCACCCTTCGAGAAGACCTCGCTGGAGGTCTGGAACCACGTGCTTGCGGTGGATCTGACCGGCGTCTTCCTGGTCACGCAGGCGGCCCTTGGCGATCTGAAGGCGCGTGGGCCTGGCGCGCGCATCATCAATGTCGCGTCCACCGCCGGCCTCACCGGCTATGCCTATGTTTCGGCGTACACCGCCGCCAAGCACGGTGTGATCGGCCTGACGCGATCACTGGCGCTGGAACTGGTGAAGACAGGCATCACCGTCAACGCGGTCTGCCCGGGTTTTACGGATACGCCGATGATTGCGCAGGCGATCAAGACGATCATGACGAAGACCGGACGCAGCCACGAGGAGGCGGCCTCCGCCTTCACCAAAAACAATCCGCAGGGGCGGCTGATCACGCCGGAGGAAGTGGCAGACGCCGTTCTCTGGCTGGCGTCGCCCGGCGCGAGCTCGATCAACGGCCAGGCGATCGCCATCGCCGGCGGGGAGGTACTGGCAGGATGAGCACGGTTTCGATGGCAGGTCATCTGCGCCCCTTCAAGGACTATCAGGCACGACACTTTCTCTGGGAGGTGAGCGAGGACGGCCGCGTCGCAACGATCCGGCTGAACCGTCCGGAGCGCAAGAACCCGCTGACCTTTGAAAGCTACGCCGAACTACGCGACCTCTTTCGCGATCTCGCCTATGCATCCGATGTCCGGGCCGTGGTCCTGACCGGCGCCGGCGGCAATTTCTCCTCCGGCGGCGATGTCTTCGAGATCATCGAGGCCTTGACGCAGATGGCCATGCCGGACCTCCTCGCCTTCACCCGGATGACGGGCGACCTCGTCAAGGCGATGAAGAAATGCCCGCAGCCGATTATTGCGGCGATCGACGGCATCTGCGCCGGCGCCGGCGCCATCCTCGCCATGGCCTCCGACATGCGGCTTGCGACACCCGAGGCAAAGACCGCCTTCCTCTTCACCCGCGTCGGACTGGCGGGCGCCGACATGGGCGCCTGCGGGATCCTGCCGCGCATCATCGGACAGGGCCGCGCTGCAGAACTTCTGTTCACCGGCCGCTCGATGAGCGCTGAGGAAGGCCACGCCTGGGGCTTCTACAATGCCCTGCACCCCGCCGAGGCCGTCGAGGCGGAAGCCGGCAAGCTTGCCCATTCGCTGGCCGACGGACCGTGGTTCGCGCACACGATGACGAAGACCATGCTGAACCAGGAATGGGCCATGGGTCTCGACGAGATGATCGAATCCGAGGCGCAGGCCCAGGCCGTCTGCATGGCCACCAGGGACTTCCGCCGCGCCTTCGAGGCCTTCGCCGAAAAGCGCAAGCCCGTCTTTGAGGGGAACTGACATGGCGGCGCAGACCCCGCTTGCCGGACCGACCCGCGAGCATCTCGACTGGCCTTTCTTTGATGCAAGCCACCGCGCGCTTGCGGAGAAACTCGACGCTCATGCCGCATCGGGCGCCCTCTCCGGCATCGACCATGACGATACTGATCGCGCCTGCCGCGCCCTCGTTCGATCACTGGGCGACGCCGGACTGCTGGACGCCGCGACGGGTGCCGGCGGCACGGTGCCGATCGATTCCCGCGCCGTCTGCCTGACCCGCGAGACGCTCGCCTGGCATGACGGGCTTGCCGATTTCGCCTTTGCCATGCAGGGGTTGGGGACCGGTGCCATCGGCCTTTCCGGATCCGAGACGCTGCGCCGCACGGTGCTGCCGAAGGCCCGATCCGGCGAGTGGATCTCCGCCTTTGCCCTCTCCGAACAGGAAGCCGGCTCCGATGTCGCGGCCATGACTTGCGCGGCCCGCCGGGATGGCGCCCATTATGTGCTCGACGGCGAGAAGACCTGGATCTCCAATGGCGGCATCGCCGATGTCTACACCGTATTTGCCCGCACCGGCGAGGCACCCGGAACACGCGGCATCGCCGCCTTCGTCGTCTATGCCGATGACCCAGGCTTCTCCATCGCCGAGCGCATCGACGTGATCGCGCCGCATCCGCTGGCGACCATCCGCTTTGAAAACTGCCGCATCCCCGCCGATCGGCTTCTCGGTGCTCCCGGCGAGGGCTTCAAGATCGCCATGCGCACCCTCGACATCTTCCGCGCTTCTGTGGCGGCCGCGGCGCTCGGCTTTGCCCGCCGCGCCATGGACGAAGCGCTGGCGCATGCCCGGAGCCGTCCGATGTTCGGTGCGACGCTTTCAGACCTGCAGCTGACGCAGGCAGCCTTCGGCGACATGGCGGCCGGTATCGATGCGGCGGCTCTTCTCACCTACCGCGCCGCCTGGCGGCGCGACGTCCAGGGCCTGCCGACCACCAAGGAGGCGGCCATGGCCAAGATGACGGCGACCGAAACGGCGCAGGCCGTCATCGACCGCGCCGTCCAGATGTTCGGTGGCCGGGGCGTGCAACGCGGGGAGATCGTCGAAAGCCTCTACCGCGAGATCCGGGCGCTGCGGATCTACGAGGGCGCCACCGAAGTCCAGAAACTCATCATCGCGCGCGAGCTGCTGAAGGCCGCGCCTCCGGAGAAGACGCATGCATGACATCCTTCAGCCCGAAGGCTGGGCAAAGCCGATCGGCTATTCCAACGGCGTCTCGGCCCGCGGTCGGCAGATCTATGTCGGCGGCCAGATCGGCTGGAACGGCCAGTGCCAGTTCGAAAGCGACGATTTCGTCGAACAGGTGCGCCAGACGCTGGAGAATGTCGTGGCCGTGCTGGCCGCCGGCGGCGCCGGACCGGAGCACGTCACCACCATGACCTGGTACTTCACCGACAAGGCGGAATATCTCGCCAACCTCAAGGGCATCGGTCGCGTCTACCGCGATGTCATGGGCCGGAATTTTCCGGCCATGGCGGCCATGCAGGTGGCGGCCCTCATAGAAGATCGGGCGAAGATCGAGATCCAGGCCATCGCCGTCGTGCCGGAGTAGACCGATGACGGACAGTGCGATCTCCTTCTCCGACAGCGTCCGCGGCGAGATCCGCCAGGACGTGCTGCTGGTGACCATCGACAATCCGCCGGTCAACGCGCTGTCCCGGGATGTCCGCGCCGGCCTGATGGCCGCGCTCGATCACGCGGCCGTATCCGAAAGCCTGCGTGGCATCGTCCTCACCGGAGCCGGAAAGACGTTCATCGGCGGCGCCGATATCAAGGAATTCGGCCAGCCGCCGGTCGCCCCTCTCCTGCCCGCCGTCATCGAACGGATCGAGTCCTTTGAGAAACCGGTGGTGGCGGCCATTCAGGGCGCAGCGCTCGGCGGCGGCCTGGAGGTGGCACTCGCCTGCCATCATCGCATCGCCTCGCCGGCTGCTCAACTGGGCTTGCCCGAAGTGAAGCTCGGCCTCGTTCCCGGCGCCGGCGGCACCCAGCGCCTGCCGCGCCTCATCGGCATCCCCGCGGCCATCGACCTCATCGGCACCGGCCGCAGCGTCAAGGCGGCGGAGGCGCTGTCGCTTGGCATCCTCGACGCGGTCACGGACGGGCATCCGCTGGAGGCAGCCATCATCGCCGCGCAGGAAGTGGCCAGCCGTCCCCTCCGCCGCACCGGTGAGCAAATCCTCCCGACCGCCGATCCTGCCGCGATCGAAACGGCACGGTCGAAGGTCCTCGCCAGGGCACGCGGCCAGCGGGCTCCGGCCGAAGCCGTGAGGCTTGTGGAAATGGCCGGACAACCGCTTGCCGAAGGCCTGGCCGACGAACGGGCAACCTTCCTGCGCCTGCGCGACAGCGCCGAGGCGGCAGCCCTGCGGCACGTCTTCTTTGCGGAACGCCAGGCATCGAAGGTCGAAGGCCTCAACGGCATCGAGCCGCGTCCGGTCGCCACGATCGGCATCGCTGGCCTCGGCCTGATGGGCAGCGGCATTGCCGTCGCAGCGCTTGCCGCCGGTTACAGCGTCATCGGCCTCGACCGCGACGAGACAGCAGCGGCGCAGGGCCGAGACCGCATCCTCGCCCTGCTCGACCGCGCCCTTGCGACCGGCCGAATGGACCAGGATGCCCGGGACAAGCAGGCGGAGCGGCTTGCCGTGTCGGCCCGCGACGAAGACCTCGGCCCGTGCGATCTCGTGATCGAAGCCGTGTTCGACGATGTCGAGGTGAAGGTCGATCTCTTTCGCCGGCTCGACCGCGTGCTGCGCGCCGACGCCGTGCTGGCCACCAACACCAGCTACCTGAACCCGGACGAGATCGCCGCGCGGACGCAATATCCGGAGCGCGTGCTCGGCCTGCATTTCTTCTCGCCGGCGCACGTCATGCGGCTCCTAGAAGTCGTCCGTTGCGCCAGGACGGCGCCGGACGTGCTGGCGACCGGACTTGCGGTGGCAAAGAGGCTGCGCAAGCTGGCGATCGTCACCGGCGTCACGGAAGGCTTTATCGGCAACCGCATCTTCTCCGCCTATCGCCGCGAGGCGGAATATCTCCTGGAGGACGGTGCGTTGCCGCAGGAGATCGATGCGGCGCTGGAGGATTACGGCTTCCCCATGGGCCTGTTTGCCGTCTACGACATGGCCGGGCTGGAGATCGCCTGGGCCCGCCGCAAGCGGCAGGCCGCGACGCGCGATCCCTCTGAACGCTATGTGGAGATCGCCGACCGGCTCTGCGAGGCGGGCCGTCTCGGCCAGAAGGCCGGCCGCGGCTGGTATGCCTATGCGGACGGGAGACGAGAGGTGGACCCGCAGGTTACCGCGATCATCGAGTCATGCCGGGCAGCCAAGGGCCTGACGCCGCGCCACTTCTCTGCCGCCGAAATCATCCAGCGCCTGCTCGCTGCCATGGCCGATGAAGGCCGCCTGCTTATCGAGGAAGGCATCGCCGCCCGCGAGAGCGACATCGATCTGGTGATGATCAACGGCTACGGCTTTCCGGCCCATAAGGGCGGGCCGATGTTTGCGGCGGCTCAGACGCCGAGATAGCGATCCTGCACGTCGGCGGTCAGCTCTGCAGACGTACCCTGCCACACGCTCTTGCCGTTTTCGAGGATGACGCAGCGGTCGGCGACCGGCAGCAGCTCCGACAGCGTCTTGTCGACCACCAGGATCGAAAGCCCCTCCGCCTTCAGCTTGCGGATCGCCGCCCAGATGTCCTGGCGGATGACCGGCGCCAGACCTTCCGTCGCCTCGTCGAGGATGAGGAGCCGCGGATTGGTCATCAGGGCACGGCCAATCGCCAGCATCTGCTGCTCGCCGCCCGACAGCGACCGCGCCATCTGCGCATGCCGCTCGGCGAGGCGCGGAAACAGCGCGTTGACCCGCTCCAGCGTCCAGGGTCCCGGACGGGCGGCGGCAACGAGGTTCTCGTGGACCGTCAGGTTGGGAAAGCAGCGGCGTCCTTCCGGCACGAGCCCGATACCGAGCTTGGCGACCCGGTGCGACGGCTTGCCCTTCAGATCGGTGCCGGCCAGCCGGACCGATCCGGCCCGCGGCGGGGTGAGATTGCAGATCGCCCGGATGGTGGTGGTCTTGCCCATGCCGTTGCGGCCCATCAGCGCCACCGCCTCGCCTTCCGCAACGGCGAGATCGACGCCGAACAGGGCCTGGCTTGCGCCATAGGAGGCTTCGATCTTTACAACATCGAGCAGCATCAGGCGTGGTCTCCCAGATAGGCCGTGCGAACGGCCGGATCGCTGCGGATCTCGTCCACCGTTCCGGTAGCGATCACCTTGCCGTAGACGAGCACGGAGATGCGGTCGGCGAGCGCGAACACCGCGTCCATGTCGTGTTCGACGAGCAGGATCGGCGCCTCCTGGCGCAGCCCGTCGAGGAAGCCCGTCAGCGATTTGGAGCCTTCCGGTCCCATGCCGGCCATCGGCTCATCGAGCAGAAAGGCTTTGGAGTTCAGCGCCAGGGCGATGGCGATCTCGAGCTTGCGCCGCTCGCCGTGCGAGAGTTCGGCGGCGGGAAGCCGGGCCCGGTCCTGCAGGCCGACCCGCTCCAGCATCGACATGGACGTATCGATCAGCGAGGCGTCACTCATCACCGGTTTGAAGAAGCGGAAGCTCGATCCCTGCTGCGCCTGCACCGCCAGCATGACATTGCGCAGGGCGGAGAATTCGGAGGCCAGCGAAGACACCTGGAAGGTCCGCCCCAGTCCGAGGCGCGAGCGCTCGGCAACGCCGAGATGACCGATGTCCTGGCCGACAAAGCGGATGGTGCCGGAATCCTGCCGGAGCGTGCCGCAGATCTGGTGGATCAGCGTCGACTTGCCGGCGCCGTTCGGGCCGATCAGGGCGTGAATCTCGCCGGGCCTCAGGTCGAGCGACACGCCGTCGGTCGCCCGCAATGCGCCGAAGGATTTCGAGAGGTCGGTGAGTTGCAGAACGGGATCAGCCATGACGTGCCTTTCCGGCCAGAAGCCCGAGCAGCCCGCCGCGCGCAAAGAGCACGGTGCCGAGCAGGATCAGGCCGAGGAAGAACTGCCAGCGTTCCGTCAGCCCGCCCAGCACATATTCGAAGATGACGAAGAGGGCGGCACCCGCCAGCGGGCCGAACAATCGCCCCGTGCCGCCGAGAATGATCAGCACGATCAGTTCTCCCGACATATGCCAGGACAGCATGGAGGGACTGACGAAGCGGTTGAGATCCGCAAACAGGGCGCCCGCAAGTCCGGTCATGGCGGCGGACAGCGCAAAGGCGGTCAACCGGATGCGATAGGGCGCGATGCCGACGGTGGCGACCCGCACCTCGTTCTGCCGCGCCGCCTGCAGCGCGGTGCCGAAGCGCGAGCTGCGGATCAGCACGAAGAGGCCGAGCGCCGCCATCAGCGCCACGTAGCAGATCAGGAAGAAGTTCACCGGCCGCATCGTGTTGATGCCGGGGAACTGGTTGCGCACCAGGATCGACAGCCCGTCCTCGCCACCATAGGCCGGCCAGGAGATGGCGAAATAATAGACCATCTGCGCGAAGGCGAGCGTGATCATGATGAAGTAGACGCCGGACGTCCGCAGGCTGATCGCTCCGATCAGCAGCCCTACCAGGCCGGCGGCGATCATGGCCACCAGCCAGATCACCGGCATCTGGTTCGTGCCGGACAGGCCGAAGAAGAGCGGATCGCCAGAGAAGCCGTGGGTGGCAAGGATGCCTGCCGCATAACCGCCGATGCCGAAGAAGGCCGCGTGCCCGAAGGAGACGAGCCCGCCGAGCCCGAGCGCGAGATTGAGCCCCGTGGCCGCAAGCGCCAGAATGGCGACGCGTGTGGCGAGCGTCACATAGAAGGGTTCGCCGTAGGCATTGGCGACGAGCGGCACTGCGAGCAACAACACGGCCAGCACGATATTGATGAGGCTTTCACGGCTCAGCATGGCGGCCTCACGCATGGGCTGCGGGGAAGAGCCCGCGCGGCTTGACGGCCAGGATCAGCGCCATCATCACGTAGATCAGCATGGAAGCCGCGGCGGCACCGATCATGCCGGCCTGTGACGGCGGCACGAAAAGCGAGAAGAGCTGCGGCAGCAGCAGGCGGCCCATGGTGTCAACGACGCCCACCAGGAGAGCACCGAGAAGCGCGCCCTTGATCGAGCCGATGCCGCCGATGACGATGACCACGAACGCAAGGATGAGAACCGGTTCGCCCATGCCGACCTGCACCGACTGCAGCGCGCCGACCATGGCGCCAGCAAGGCCCGCAAGGGCGGCCCCCAGCGCAAAGACGACGGTATAGAGCGTGCGGATGTCGACGCCGAGCGCCCCGATCATCTCGCGGTCGCTCTCGCCAGCGCGGATGCGCATGCCAAGCCGCGTCTTGCCGATCAGCAGATAGAGGCCGAGCGCCACCAGGGCGCCTGCAGCGATGATCGCCAGGCGATAGACGGGATATTGCGCGCCGCCGGGCAGCGCCACAGCGCCCTGAAGCAAGGGCGGAATGTCGAGATAGAGTGGGAAGGATCCGAACACCCAGCGCGTTCCTTCCGAGAAGATGAGGATCAGCGCGAAAGTCGCCAGCACCTGGTCGAGATGCTCCCGATCATAGAGCCTTCGGATGACGAGGAGTTCGATGATAGCTCCGGCCGCCGCCGCGCAGGCGAGGCTGGCGACAAGACCGAGCCAGAAGGACCCCGTCGCTGCCGCCACAGCCGCGCAGGCGAAGGCGCCCACCATGTAGAGAGAACCGTGTGCGAGATTGATCAGGCCCATGACGCCGAAGATCAGCGTCAGCCCGGCAGCCATGAGAAACAACATGACGCCGAGCTGAAGGCCATTGAGCAACTGCTCAAGAGCAAGTGCGAGTGTCACTGACTGGCCTTACATCTTGCAGTCTTTGGCATAGGCGTCTTCATGATCGTCGAAGATCTTCTCGACGGTCTTGTTGGTGAGAACGCCATCCGCACCCTTCACCACTTCCGTCAGGTAGATGTCCTGGATCGGATGCTGGTTGGTGTTGAACTTGAAGTCGCCGCGCGGCGACTGGATGTCCGCCTTGAGAAGCTCTGCACGGAACGCATCGGTATCCTTGACGTCGGCCTTGGCAGCCGCCGACAGGATCAGCTGCGCCGCATCATAGGCCTGGACGGCATAGATGGATGGCAGGCGGCCGTATTCAGCCTGGAAGTCGGCGAGGAACTTCTTGCTGACCTCCGTGTCGAAGTCCGGAGCCCACTGGCCGGAGGCCTTGGCGCCGAGCGCTGCGTCGCCGATGGCGGGAAGCACGTCCTGGCTGAAGGAGAAGCCAGGACCCATGACCGGGATCTCGACGCCCGACTGCGCATACTGCTTCATGAAGGCGATGCCCATGCCGCCCGGCAGGAAGGCGAACACGGCATCTGCGCCGGACGCGCGGATCTGGGCGATCTCGGCGGCATAGTCGGTCTGGCCGACCTGCGTGTAGACTTCCGAGGCCAGTTCACCCTTGTAGTAGCGCTTGAAGCCGGTCAGCGAATCCTTACCGGCCGGATAGTTCGGCGCCATGATGAAGATCTTCTTGTAGTCCTTGTTGGCGTATTCGCCCATGGCCTCGTGAAGATTGTCGTTCTGATAGGCGGCATTGAAGTAGAGCGGGTTGCAGTTTGCGCCGGCAAGGGCCGCGGGTGCCGCATTGGTGGACACGTAGAACTTGCCCTGGGCCACCGCGCTCGGGGCGACCGCCATCAGCAGGTTGGACCAGACGATGCCGGTCAGGATGTCGACCTGATCGCTCTGGATCATCTTGTCGGCGATCTGGACGGCCAGTTCCGGCTTCTGTCCGTCGTCTTCGGTGATGACTTCGATCTCGCTGTTGTCGGCCTGCTTGATGGCCAGCATGAAGCCGTCACGCGTATCGATGCCGAGGCCGGCACCGCCGCCCGAAAGCGTGGTGATCATCCCGATCTTGACGGGTTCGGCAAAGGCGAGGCCGGAAACGCTCATGCTGAGCGCAAGCGTGGCTGCAGAAACCAGTGTCTTCATTTTTTGAACTCCCAGTTGTTCTTGTCGTCCCAGTCCAGGCACGGACCCCTTGATCTCGCAGCCGGATATCCGGGTCGGCTTTAGAGCCGACCGCTATTGGCGATACCTTCCATACTTGCAAAAGAACGTCCACTGCCGAAGCGGCGCGCTACGGCTTTTCCCGTAGTCAGCCGCATCATGCCGCCCTCGCCTGCTTCAGCCGAAACCGCTGGATCTTGCCGGACTCGGTCTTCGGAAGCGTATCGGCAAAGACGATGGAACGCGGATATTTGTAGGGCGCGATGATGCTCTTGACGTGTTCCTGGAGCAGCTTGGCCATGGCGTCCGAGGCGGCACTGCCGTCCACCAGAACCACATGCGCTTCCACGACATGGCCACGTTCGGTATCGGGCACGCCGATCACAGCGCATTCCGCCACGGCCTCGTGTTTCAGGAGTGCCGCCTCGACCTCCGGCCCCGCGATATTGTAGCCCGCGGACACGATCATGTCGTCGCAGCGCGCGGCAAAATGGAAATAGCCGTCCTCGTCGCGGATGAAGGAATCCCCCGTCAGGTTCCAGCCGTCGCGGACATAGTCCCCCTGACGATCGTCGGCGAGATAGCGGCAACCGATCGGCCCCTTCACGGCAAGCTTGCCGACGGTCCCCGGCGCCACTTCGCGCATGTCGTCGTCGACGACGATGGCCTGGTAGCCGGCCAGCGGCTTGCCGGTGCAGGCCGCCCTCGAATCATCCAGCCGGTTGGAGATGAAGATGTGCAGCATCTCCGTCGAGCCGATGCCGTCGACGATCGGCTTGCCGGTCTTGCGCACCCATTCGTCGTAGACCGGTGCCGGCAGGGTTTCCCCTGCGGAGACGGCGACGCGGAGCGACGAGAGGTCGGCACCCTTGTCCATTGCCGCCAGCATGGCGCGATAGGCCGTCGGCGCGGTGAAGCAGACTGTCGCCTTGTAGGTCTCGATGATCTCGATCATCTTCGCCGGCGTCGCCTGCTCCAAAAGTGTCGCCGCAGCCCCGAAGCGCAATGGGAAGACCGCAAGACCGCCGAGCCCGAAGGTGAAGGCAAGCGGCGGCGATCCGACGAAGACGTCGTCGGGCGTCACGTCGAGCACTTCCTTCGCATAGGCATCGGCAATGATCAGGATATCGCGGTGGAAGTGCATCGTTGCCTTCGGCACGCCCGTCGAACCCGAGGTGAAGCCGAGCAGCGCCACGTCGTCGCGGCCAGTCTTCACCGCCTCGAATTTCACCGGCTTGTCCAGCGCCGCGCGGTCCAGCTCGGCATCGTGATTGGCCGTTCCGTCGAAGCCGATCACCTGCGTCAGGAAGCGGCTTTCCTTGGCGACGGCCACCAGTTCGTCCATCAGGCGCGTGTCGCAGAGCGCCATGGTCACTTCTGCCTTGTCGACCACCTTGGCGATTTCACCGACACGCAGCATCGGCATGGTGTTGACGACCACGGCCCCGGCCTTCGTCGCCGCCAGCCAGCAGGCGACCATGGCCGGATTGTTGGCCGAACGGATCAGCACCCGATTGCCGGGCTTCAGTCCGTAATCCTCCGTCAGCGCCCGGGCGATGCGGTTCGTCCAGTCGGAGAGCTCCTTGTAGGTACGACGCCGGCCGTTGCCGATCAGGGCCGTCTGGTCCCCGAAGCCGCGCTCGACCATGCGGTCGGTGAGCTCCACGGCGCAGTTCAGCCACTCGGGATAATCGAAGCCGTCGACAAGGATCTCCGGCCACTGATTGGAGGGCGGAAGATTATCGCGGGCAAACGTATCCAGGTGGCCTGTCGGTCCCAGTTTCATCGTCGAGTTCCCATGCGTTCTTCTGGTCCGACGCCCGGATGTTTCCGGTGCGGCGGCCGCGGCATTTTTGCCTTTCCACCAGAAAAGCACCGCGCCCGCCCGCTGGCAAGAGAGAAGTTTTAAGTTTGTAATAATTTTGGCCTCACCCGATCTTTGGCCTCTTCCGCCTCAAGCAGGCAGATGCCAGTATGGGCGACACAGCAAGCAGCAAGCCGAGGATCACATGCGCCACCGCATCACCGACTGGGACGACGCCTATGCCAACGGGCCGAACATCGCCGGCGGCGAGCGCTGGCCGGGGCTCTGGATCGAACCGGCGCGGATGTACCGGCAGGCCAAGCTGGAGGCGGGACAAGCGAAGCTTGGCATCCCCTACGGCGAGGGAGAACGCAACAAGCTGGATCTGTTCCTGCCGGCGGGAGAGCCGCGCGGACTGGTCGTCTTCGTGCATGGCGGCTTCTGGCTACGGCTCGACAGGTCCTACTGGTCCCATCTCGCCCGCGGTCCGGTCGAGGCAGGTTTTGCCGTGGCCATGCCCTCCTACACGCTCTGCCCGGACATCCGGATTTCCGGCATCACAGCAGAGGTGGGAGCCGCCATCGAAAAAGCGGCGGAACTGGTCGAGGGGCCGGTCCGGCTGATCGGACATTCCGCCGGCGGGCACTTGGTGACGCGCATGATCACCACCACGTCTCCGCTCCCGCAAGAGGTGCAAGCCCGCGTCGCCCACACGGTTTCACTCTCGGGAGTCCACGATCTGCGGCCCCTGATGCACACCGCCATGAACGCCCAGCTCAACATCGACCGCCAGGAAGCCTGGCGGGAAAGCCCGGCGCTGCTGGAGCCAATGAATGGCGCACGACTCACCTGCTGGGTCGGCGCCACCGAAAGATCGGAATTCCTGCGCCAGAACGCCCTGCTCGCCAACCTGTGGAAAGGCCTCGGCGCCGAGACGGAGGCGGTGGAAGAGCCGGACAGGCATCACTTCAACGTCCTCGACGGCCTGGCCAACCCGAACCACCCGCTGACGCAGACGCTCTTGTCCTAGGCCAGATCGAGAGCGTCCTTCAGCCGCGTGACATCACGCACCTGCAGATCCAGATCGGCCTCGATATGGTCGATGTGGCGCAGCATCAGGTCTCGCGCCCGTTCCCCGTCACCGGCCTCCAGGGCCGCAAGGACCGCCATGTGCTCATTATGGCCGCAGCTCGAAATGCCCGACCGCCCATAGAGGGCGATGACCAGCGAGGAGCGGGCGATGAGTTCTTCCATGAACCGTTCGAGGATCGCATTGCCCGCCATCGAGGCGAGCAGCAGGTGAAAATCCCCCGACGCCTTGATTTCCGCACGCCGGGCCGTGGGGCCGCGTTCGTTGAGGTAGCGGCTCTCTTCCTCCAGTTGGTGCCTCAGGATCGCGATCTTGTCTGCATCGAGCCGCTCGAGCGCCGACATCACCACACCCGGTTCGATCAGCCGGCGTGAGGCGAAAACCTGGCGTGCCTCCTCCGGTGTCGGGTTGGAGACGAAGGCACCCCGGTTGCGCTCCAGGCGCACCAGCCCTTCGAACGACAGCATTTGCAGCCCCGCCCGCGCAACCGTCCGGCTGACGTCGAACAAGGCCCCCACCTCGCTCTCCGTAAGCTTGGTCCCGGGCGTCAGCCGGCGATCGACAATCGCGTTGCGCAAGGCGTCGCGGATCGCGAGAGCACGATCTTCGGTGGCGGACTCGGGTGAGGATATGTCTTGTTTGATGTTCATGGGCTGCTTCCGGATCGCACACTTCTAACGTTACGCATCGCCCATGCCAAGCGCTCACAAACCGCAAGCCCGATTGCATACAATTTAGCCACGGCAGTGACAGCAATCGCTTCTGGTTTACGCAGGTCCGGGTGGCAACTTGCGGAACAGGAGCGAAAATCCACGTCCACGGCAGGCAAAGCGAAACTGGCACGAACTCTGCATGATCAGGTCAGCAGGGGTGACAGTGATGAACAAAGCATCTGAGATAGACATTGCTTCGGTAACCAAGCTCTACGGCACGACGACTGCCGTGGAGGCTATCAGCATCAAGATCCCCGGCGGGACCTATTGCTGCCTGCTCGGCCCCTCCGGATGTGGCAAGACATCGACGCTTCGCATGATCGCCGGCCACGAGACGATCACCAGCGGCGACATCCGGCTCGGCAACACCGTGGTGACCGATCTGCCGCCGGCGCGGCGCGGCACCGCCATGATGTTCCAGTCCTATGCGCTGTTCCCGCATCTCGACCTCGTCGACAACGTCGCCTTCAGCCTGAAGATGAAGGGCGCCCCCAAGGACGAGCGCCGCGCAAAGGCGATGAAGATGCTGGAGCTCATGGAGCTTCAGGCCTACGCGACGAGAAAGCCGGCGCAGCTCTCCGGCGGCCAGCAGCAGCGCGTGGCGCTGGCCCGGGCGCTGATCACCAATCCCCAGGCGCTCCTTCTGGACGAGCCGCTTTCGGCGCTGGACCCCTTTCTCAAAGTGCGCATGCGTGCCGAACTGAAGAAGCTTCAGGCTTCTCTCGGCATCACCTTCGTGCACGTTACCCACAGCCAGGAGGAGGCCATGGCGCTCGCCGATGTGATCGTCGTCATGAACGACGGGCGCGTCGAGCAGGCCGCCGCACCGCGCCAAGTCTTCGAACGGCCGGCGACAGCCTTCGTGGCGCGGTTCATGGGCAACCACAACGTCATTTCCGGCCGCGTCGTCGAACACCGCGGCGGCACCATGACGCTTGTGGTCCCGCAGGGCGGCCGCTTCATTGCCACCGATTCGACGGATGAGATCGGTGAGACCGCCGACCTCGCCATTCGCACCGACCGGGTCCGGATCGGAACGGCAGCCAAGGAAGGCCTGGGCTTCACCGGAGCCATTACCAACATCGAATACCGGGGCGCTTCGGTGAAGATCTCGGTGGCCGGTGCCGGCATCGAGGATTTCACCGCCATCCTCAGCGACAGCGAATTCTTCGCCACCCCCGTCAGGATCGGCGATGCCCTGCATCTCTGCTGGAACCAGGAGGACGTCATCGTCCTCGGCCGCACCGGCAGTGAATTCCATCAATAACGAAGGCCAAAGCCCAACAGAGGAGAACTGACATGACGAAAGCAAATCAGCCGAAGGGCGTGACCCGCCGATCCCTGCTGAAGACCGGTGCGGCTGCGGCCGGCTTCGCCGCCGGCTCCGGTGCCATCACCGGCTTCCCGACCATCTGGGCCCAGAACCCGATCACGCTGCGCCAGTTCGGCACCGGCGTGTCGAACCTCAATGCGATTGCCGAGAAGTGCAAGGAAGATCTCGGCATCACGCTGGAGATGACCGCGACCGACAGTGATGCCGCCGCCCAGCGCGCCGTCACCCAGCCGAACTCCTACGACATCGCCGACATCGAATACTGGATCCTCAAGAAGGTCTATCCGGCCGGCGTCATCCAGCCGATGGAGATCAGCAAGCTTAAGTACTACGACAAGATCGTGCCGCTCTTCAAAAACGGCAAGCTGACCCCCGACAGCGTCATCGCCCAGGGCACGGCGCCGCACACGGTCGGCTATGTCGAGAAGGCCGGCGACAAGACCTTCGCCAAGGGTGAGACCGACCTCTTCACCATGGTCCCGACGATCTACAACGCCGATACGCTCGGCATCCGCCCCGACCTCGTCGGCCGCGAGATCACCAGCTGGGCCGACATCATGGACCCGGCCTTCAAGGGCAAGACCTCTATCCTGAACATTCCGTCGATCGGCATCATGGATGCCGCCATGATCATGGAGGCCATGGGCAACATCAAATACGCCGACAAGGGCAACATGACCAAGGAAGAGATCGACGCGACGATCGACTTCCTGATCCAGGCCAAGAAGGACGGCCAGTTCCGGGCCTTCTGGAAGAGCTTCGACGAGTCCGTCAACCTGATGGCCTCGGGCGAAGTGATCATCCAGTCCATGTGGTCCCCGGCCGTCGCGGCCGTGCGCGGCAAGGGCATCGCCTGCAAGTACCAGCCGCTGAAGGAAGGCTATCGCTCCTGGGGCGGCGGCCTCGGTCTGGCGGCACACTTGTCCGGTGCTCAGCTCGATGCAGCCTATGAATACATCAACTGGTACACCTCCGGCTGGGTCGGCGCCTACCTCAACCGTCAGGGCTACTATTCGGCCGCCATGGATACCGCCAAGGAACACATGTCCGCCGACGAATGGGGCTTCTGGGTGGAGGGCAAGCCTGCCCAGGGCGACATCGTCGCGCCCGACGGCAAGGTCATGGAAAAGGCCGGCGCCGTGCGCGATGGCGGCTCCTTCGAGGAGCGCATGGGCAAGGTCGCTTGCTGGAACTCCGTCATGGACGAGGACCGCTACATGGTCCGCCGCTGGAACGAGTTCATCGCAGCGTAAGGGACGGAAAGTCCCCTCCCCAACCCCTCCCCACAAGGGGGAGGGGCTTTGCGTCCCACTCTTCGATCGATGTCGGACGAGAGGTTGCCTCATGGTCTCTCCCCCCTTGTGGGGGAGATGGCCGGCAGGCCAGAGGGGGTTTTGAGGCAGCCAAACCGGAGAATGGTGCAGACCATGACCACAGCACAGATCGCGGACGTCAGCGAGACGAAGGCAAGGCGCGAGATCCGGATGCCCTCCTGGCTGACCTCCTACCTCCAGGCGGCGCCGCTGGCGATCATCCTGTTCTGCTTCCTGCTCCTGCCGATCCTGATGATCACGGTGGTCAGCTTCTGGGACTATGACTTCGCCCAGATGTATCCGGATTTCGTCACCTTCAACTACGGCGAGACACTCGGATCCTGGGTCACCTGGAAGACCTATCTCAACACGCTGAAGTTCGCCTTCATGGTCTGGGCCATCACGCTCTTCGTCGGCTTCTGGGTGGCCTATTTCCTGGCCTTCCACATCCGCAGCTCCGCCATGCAGATGGTGCTCTTTCTCGTCTGCACCGTGCCCTTCCTGACGTCCAACATCATCCGCATGATCTCCTGGATCCCGGTGCTCGGCCGCAACGGCCTCGTCAACACGACGCTCGTAAACAGCGGGCTGATCTCGCAGCCGGTCGAATGGCTGCTCTACTCCGATTTCGCCGTCGTGCTCGCCATGGTCCACCTCTACACGCTGTTCATGGTGACGCCGATCTTCAACACGCTGATGCGCATCGACAAGTCGCTGGTCGAGGCGGCGCGCGATGCCGGCGCCTCCGGCTGGCAGACGCTGACCAACGTGATCCTGCCGCTGGCCAAGCCCGGCATGGCCATCGGCACGATCTTCGTCGTGACCCTGGTGATGGCCGATTTCTCGACCGTACAGGTCATGTCCGGCGGGCAGAGCGCGTCCGTGGCGCTGATGATGAAGAACCAGATGTCGCTCCTGCAGTATCCGGCCGCCGCCGCCAATGCCGTGGTGCTGCTGGCCCTCGTTCTCCTGATGGTCGCCGGCATCCTGCGCATCGTCGATATTCGCAAGGAGCTTTAGATGCACAGAGAAAAACGCTCCCGCGAGTTCTACGCGCTTGCCATCTTCTTCGTCATTTTCGTCCTCTTCCTGTACGGACCGCTGTCGGCCATCCTCATCCTGTCCTTCCAGGGGCCTAACGGTGGGCTGACATTCCCCCTAAATGGCGTCTCCCTTCGCTGGTTCGCCAATCTCTTCGAGACCCAGGCGGTCGGCGATTTCGGCGGTTCGTTCCGGCGCTCGCTGATGCTCGGGCTGATGGTGATGGCAACGACTGTCGCCGTGTCTCTGCTCGCCGGACTTGCCTTCCGCCGGCGCTTCATCGGTGCCACGGCGCTCTTCTATCTGGCGGTGGCAAGCCTCGTCGTGCCCTCCATCATCATCTCGCTCGGCATCGGCGTGCTCTTCCAGCAGGCGGGTCTTCCGCCGGCCTGGTATTCCTCCGCCTTCGGCGCCCACCTCACCTGGACGCTCCCCTTCGGCGTGCTGATCATGTTTGCCGTCTTCAACCGCTTCTCCCCCGTCTACGAGGAAGCGGCACGCGATCTCGGCGCCTCCTCCTGGCAGGCCTTCCGCCACGTGCTGCTGCCGATCATCGCTCCCAGCCTGATCGGGGTCGGCCTCTTCGGCTTCACCCTTTCCTATGACGAGTTCGCGCGTACCCTGATGGCCGCCGGCACCTACAACACGCTGCCGCTCGAGATCTACGCGATGACCACCAACGTCACCACGCCGGTGCTCTACGCGCTCGGTACCGTCACGACGGCCTTCTCCTTCCTCGTCATCGCGGGAACCCTGTTTCTCATCGTCCGCCTCAACCGGCGGCGTCTCAAGGCCTGAATGATCGCCATGCGCATCCTGATCGTCAATCCGAACACCACCGCCAGCATGACCCGCCGCATCGCCGCGGCAGCCGAGCGGGTGCTGGCAACCGGCACAGACCTAGTCGCCGTCACCTCGTCGATGGGCCCAGCCTCCATCGAAGGCTATTACGACGAGGCTCTGGCTGTTCCCGGCCTGCTGCAGGCCATCCGTCAGGGAGAGCGTGATGGCGCCGACGCGGCCATCATCGCCTGCTTCGACGACACAGGCCTCGATGCGGCCCGGGCCATGGCCGGCATCCCGGTCATCGGCATCTGCGAGGCCGCCGTGGCCACCGCCTCCTTCATCGCCCAGCGCTTCACCGTCGTAACGACCATGGAACGCTCCCGCCTTCCGGTTGAGGCTCTGGTTCACCGCTACGGCATGGGCATGCGTGCCCGGGTGCGCGCGGCAGACATTCCAGTCCTCTCGCTGGAAGATCCTGCGTCCACGGCCCGCGAGCGCCTCTGCCGGGAGATCGAGATCGCACTGAGGGACGACCGGGCCGAAGCGATTGTTTTGGGCTGCGCCGGCATGGCCGATCTGCCCCGGCAGCTGCAAAACGAATTCGGCGTCCCGGTGATCGACGGTGTCGCGGCGGCGGTGAAGCAGGCGGAGGCCCTTGTGACCCTTGGGCTTTCCACCGCCAAACGCGGCGCCTATGCCTTCCCGGTGGAGAAGACTTACAGCGGCATGCTTGCAAGCTTCCAGCCGGACGTCGCTCCGGCCGCCTAGCGCCCGCCGCGGCCGAGCGAGCCTTCGCCCAGGAGAGCGGCCACCTCTCCAAGGATCTCGATCATCTTCCTCTGCGGGTTGGTCGGGCGCCAGCCGGCTCGGAAGGTCAGGCCGATGGGCCTGACAAGTTCGTCGGTGGAAAACGACAGCTGCCGCAGAAGCCCCCGGTCGCATTCCGTGCGCGCCTGGACATGCGAGATGCAGCAGAGATGATCGCTTTCCAGAAGCAGCCCGCGCATCAGTAACAGCGACCCGGACTCGATCAGGCGCGAGGGAGGCTGTCTGCCGGCCGAGGAGAAGATGGTCTCGAACTGCGCCCGCGTCGGCGTGCCGCTGTGCGGCACGACCCAAGGGTAGGCGAGGAGATCGTCCACGGAGATGACCGATTGCGCCCCGAGCGGATGATCGGGCCGCGACAGGAGCGCCAGCCGGTCGTCAAACAGCGCCTCCTGCACGATGTCGTCGATGGGCGCCGGCTCCCGCAATGCGCCCACCAGGATATCGAGGCTGCCTCGGCGCAATTCGCTCAGCATGCCGGGATAGGGCCCATCCACCACCCGCACCGCCATCTCCCTGTACTGCTGCCGGAACCGGACAAGTGCCGTCGGCAGGAGAACCGAGCGCGCCAGGGGCATGGCGCCGATCACGATCGACCCCGCTTCGCCGCCGTCGAACTCCGCCAGTTCCGCGTCCGCCTGATCCAGCTCGTAGATCGCCAGCCGGGCCGCCTGCGTCAGCGCCTGGCAAAGACGCGTCGGCAGAATGCCGAAGGCCGTGCGCTCGAAGAGACTGCGGGCCGCCTCCTGTTCGATCTGGGTGACGGCGCGATGGACCGTGGGTTGCGCCAGCCCCAGCTGTCGCGCGGCAAGCGTGAAGTTCTCGGTCTCGCTGACGGCCACCAGCGCCTGAAGCTGCGCGTAGGTGAGCGAGATCCGCAACCGCGGAGAGATTGTCGCCAGCACAGGGTCGAGCAACCCGAACGCGCTCTCCACCCGCCGCAACAGGATTTCGCCTCGGGGCGTCGGAAAGAAGCCGTTTCGGCTGCGCTCGAACAGCCCCCCACCTGTCTCAAGCTCCAGCTTGTTGATTGCCTGCGTCACGGCAGGCTGCGACACATGCCATCGCTCCGAAGCCTGCGTCACGGACTTCAGCTCCGCCACCGCAACGAAAAGCCTGAGATGTTTCAGGTTTCGGGAGATCATAGCCTGCTCAGGATGAGATCCGCCCGCGCTGTCAGATCATCCTCTCCGGGCTCCAGCCCAAGGGTGGCAACCGCGCGCTGCCATGCCACCGTTCCCCGGCTCATCCAGTCGGGAAGCCCCAGCTCCTGCAGGGTGACACAGACTTCCTCCACCTCGGCTGCCCGCCGCGCACCGTGCACCATCATCCGTTCCAGGTTGTAGGCGCTCCGGGCACGCCAATCGATGCCGGGGTCTGAGGCCTGAAGCGAGGCCAGCACCGCCTCCTCGACCCCCGCCCGCCGCGCTCCCAGCAGACACTCCGCCGTCAGCGCTTCCAGGCCCTTGATCATCACGGAGCGCAGCATCTTGACGCTCGAGGCATCGCCGACCTTCCCGCCCGTGATCCTCGGGCGCATCTCCAATTGCTCGATCAGCCTTGCGGCCTCCTCCGCATGCGGGCCGGCCAAGAGGAGAGGCACCTGATGGCGCTTCGGATAGACCGGTGCCATGACCGCGACGTCCACATACCTGCCGCCGACCGCTTCGATGACAAGAGCTGCCCGCGCCTTCGTCGAGGGCGCGCAGGAATTGCAGTCCAGCCAGAGGACGCCTTGCTGCAGATAGGGCGACGCGGTCCGCGCCGCCTCCAGTGCCTGGTCGGCCGTCACGAGACAGAAGACCAGCCTGGCGCCAGCGAGCGCTTTCTGCAGGCTTTCCACGGCTTCGATCCCGGCATCGCTGCAACGGTCCCGCACTGCCCGCGCCTCATCACCCGTTTCAGCCAGAGCGATGTCATAAGCGCGGACCGTTCCGGGCCGGGTTTTCGACCAGCCGGAGGCGATTGCATGGCCCGCCTCTCCGAAGCCCATGAAGACGATATTCGAAAGGTAATCCACGTTGCCGTCTGCCATATCTGCACCTCCTCCGTGGCGGGAAATGTCGCAGATGTCACCCGCAACTTCCATGTACTATAGCCAAAACTTATGAAACTTGGCGACTTTTTCATTTGTCGTGCGGCGGCTGGCGCGCAAGTCTGGCGGAGGTTGAGGAGGAACCTTCATGTCGACGAACAAGACTGCTCTCATCATCAGCGCGCACGCGGCCGATTTCGTCTGGCGCTGCGGCGGCGCGATCGCGCTCCATGCGCAGATGGGATACAACGTCACCGTCGTCTGCCTCTCCTTCGGCGAGCGCGGCGAGAGCGCCAAGCTCTGGAAGCAGGAGGGCATGACGCTGGAGCGGGTCAAGGATGCGCGGCGGGCGGAGGCCGAACGCGCGGCGGAAGCGCTCGGCGTCCACGACCTCGTCAGCATGGACCTCGGCGATTATCCGCTGGAGCTCACCCGCGACAACAAGAACCAGCTCGTGGACGTCATCCGCAAGGTGCAGCCGCGCTTTATGCTGAGCCATTCGCAATACGACCCCTACAACACCGACCATATGTACGCGACGCAGGTCACCCTCGAGTGCCGGATGATCGCCCAGGCCTGGGGCCATAATCCGGGCGAGAATGTTCTGGGGGCGCCCCAGCTCTATCTCTTCGAACCGCACCAGACGGAACAGATGGGCTGGAAGCCGGACACCTTTCTCGACATCACTCCGGTCTGGGAGAAGAAGCGCGCCGCCATCGAATGCATGGAGGGCCAGGAGCATCTGTGGGAGTATTACACCCGCGTCGCCATCAACCGCGCCAACCACTTCAAGCGCAACTCGGGTGGTCAGTCGGGCGGCCGCGACTGCAAATATGCCGAAGGCTTCCAGTCCATCTTCCCGCGCACCGTTGACGAGCTGTAAGGGAGCATATCGTGGAACAGTGTCACGACATCGCCCATCTCGGTCACGTGGAGATGTACACGGACCGCTATGACGAAAGCCTCGATTTTTTTACTCGCGTCTATGGCCTGAAGCTCTCCGCCGAGGACGAAAACTCCGCCTACCTGCGCGCCTGGGACGACTACGAGTTCCATTCGCTCAAGCTGACGCGCCATCACCAGACGGGCCTTGGCCACATTGGTTATCGTGTCGCTTCGCCGGAAGCGCTGGAGCGCCGCGTCAAGGCGATCGAAGCTTCCGGCTACACGGTCCACGGCTGGAGCGACGGCGATCTCGGGCATGGCCGCGCCTTCCGCTTCGAGGATCCGTTCGGCCATCTGTTCGAGATCTACTGGGAAACCAACTGGTACAAGCCCCAAGTGGAGTCCGATCGTGCCGTATTGAAGAACACCGCCTCCGCCTTCACCGGCGCCGCCCCGCGCCGGCTCGACCACCTGAACCTCCTGTCGAGCGACGTCACCGCGTTTCGCCGCTTCATGGAGACTTGCCTCGGATCCCGCGTCACGGAGATGATCCAGCTCGACAACGGTCGCATCGGCGGCTGCTGGTTCACCGTCAACAACAAGACCTATGATCTTGCCTGCACCGAAGAACACGGCGGCGGCGAAGGGCGTCTTCATCACGTCACCTATGCCACCGACCAGCGCGAGGATATCCTGCGGGCCGCCGACATCTTCCTGCAGAACGGCGTTCACATCGAGACGGGACCGCACAAGCACGCCATCCAGGGCACCTTCTTCCTCTACGTCTGGGAACCGGCAGGCAACCGGATCGAGCTCGCCAACGCCGGCGCCCGCCTCATCCTGGCGCCCGACTGGCAGCCGATCGTCTGGACGGAGACCGACCGCAAGAAGGGTCAGGCCTGGGGCCTGAAGACCATCGAGACATTCCATACCCACGGCACGCCGCCCGTGAACAGGGAGCACTGACATGGCTGTCGTCGTGCAAAACATCGATCGGGCGGATCCGCAGGTCATCGATCGCCTCGCGGCAGCCGGCGTCGCGACCGTCCATGAGGCACAGGGCCGTCGCGGGTGCCTGGCCTCCTACATGCGGCCCATCTACTCGGGCGCCCAGGTCGCCGGCTCTGCCGTGACCATCTCGGCACCGCCCGGCGACAACTGGATGATCCATGTGGCGATCGAGCAGCTCCGCGAAGGAGACATCCTGGTGCTCGCACCTACCTCGCCCTGCGACAACGGCTATTTCGGCGATCTGCTCGCCACCTCCGCCCGGGCGCGCGGCTGCCGCGGACTGATCATCGAGGCAGGCGTCCGCGATATCAGGGATCTGACGGCCATGGGGTTTCCGGTCTGGTCGAAGGCGATTTCCGCCCAGGGCACCGTCAAGGAGACGCCGGGGTCGGTCAATATCCCGATCGTCTGCGCCGGGGCGGCCATCGAGGCGGGAGACGTGATCGTCGCCGATGACGACGGGGTCGTCGTCGTCAAGCGTATCGAAGCAGAGGCGGTGGCCGCCGCCGCAGAGGCGCGGGTGGCCTCGGAGGAGGCTCGGCGCAAGCGTCTGGCCGCAGGAGAACTCGGCCTCGACATCTATTCCATGCGGGAAAGGCTGACCGAGAAGGGGCTGAGATATGTCTGACCCCTATGCCGACGGCATTCCGTGCCTGTGGATGCGCGGCGGCACCTCCAAGGCTGCCGTCTTTCTGGCGTCCGACCTTCCGTCAGATCCGAAGGAGCGTGACGCACTGCTGCTCGGCACCATGGGCTCCCCCGACAGCCGCCAGATCGACGGCATCGGCGGCGCCGACCCGCTGACCTCGAAGGTGGCGATCCTGTCTCCCTCCACCCGGGCGGATGCCGATGTCGACTACCTCTTCCTTCAGGTCTTCGTCGACCAGCCGGTGGTGACCGACGCGCAGGGCTGCGGCAACATCCTGGCGGCCGTAGGACCGGCGGCGATCGAACGGGGGCTGGTAGCGGCCCAGGACGGTGTGACACCGGTCCGCATCCACATGGTCAACACCGGCGAGGTATCGGTCGCCCAGGTCGCGACCCCCGGCGGCAAGGTCAGCTATCGCGGCGAGGCGCGCATCGACGGCGTTCCCGGGCATCATGCCGCCGTCCCTCTCCTGTTCCAGAACACCGAAGGCTCGATGTGCGGAGCCCTCCTGCCCTCCGGCAACGCCCGCGACGTGGTCGACGGCATTGAATGCACGCTGATCGACAACGGCATGCCGATCGTCATCCTGCGCGCATCGGACTTCGGCCTGAGCGGCACCGAAAGCCGGGAAGATCTCGACGCCAACGGCCACCTCAAGGCCCGCCTGGAAACGATCCGCCTCGCCGTCGGCCCGATGATGAACCTTGGCGACGTGACCGAGAAGTCGGTGCCGAAGATGACGCTCGTTTCGCCGCCACAGCACGGCGGCACGATCAGCACGCGCAGTTTCATCCCGCACCGCTGCCATGCCTCTATCGGCGTCTTCGCCGCCGTCAGCGTCGCCACGGCCTGTACCATCCCGGACTCCATCGCGGCCGAGATGGCACAGCTCCCGGAGGATGGACGTTTTCTCGTCGAGCATCCGACGGGAGCCGCCGAGGTCCTGGTTCATATCAGTGCGGAGGGCAAGATAGAAGGCATCGGCACCTTGCGGACGGCCCGCAAGCTGTTCGAGGGGCGCGTCTTTCCGGCTCCGGCGCCCTGAGGAAATCCGCAACGCCGATCTCCCGAGAAGCAGCCTTCACCTCCTGTGACACAGGTCGTTCAACGGGCAAGGCTCAGAAGAAGAGCGACGTTCTCGCCGATCGCCCTGCCCGCATCGAGCTGGCGCCAACCGACATCCCTCGGCCTTCGCTCCAGCTGCTGGGCGAGAATTTCGGTGTTGGCGTCGGAAGCGCCTCCTGAACGGCTGGAGACACGCTCCCAGAGCAGCAGCGGCTCTGCCTCCAGCCATGCACCGAGAAAGGGAGTACCGGCTTCGGCCGCCGCCCGTTCGACCTGCTGCCGATCGTCATGCCGCTCGAAGACGGCATCGACCACCGCACACCCGCCCTGTCCGAGAATGACGGCCGCACGCCAGGCCATCTCGGCATAGACCTTCTTCGAGATTTCCGGCCGGTAGGCCGCGGGCGGCAGCCGCGTTTCGGCAGGCACGTCGTGCAGGGCCTTGCGGATACGGTCGCTCTCGATGATCCGGGCACCGGGGGCCACACCGAGCAGCGGGGCGAACGCATCCGCGAGGCTCGACTTGCCGGAGCCGCTCAGGCCGCCGATGGCCACAAGCCGCGCCGGTGCCTTCTGCAGAAGCGTGAGCGCCAACTCATAGTAGGACCGGGCCTCTGTCGCAAGGGAGGACGCCGCCTCGCCTTCCGCTTCGGAGGCCTGGGTCGCCGTCACATGGGCGCGCACGGCTGCCCGCGTCGCCATGAAGAACGGCAGGAGACAGAAACCATCCTCATCCTGCGCCTCGTCGAGATATCGGTTCATCACCCAATTGGCGCGCATGCGGTCGCCGCGATGCCAGAGGTCCATCAGCAGGAAGGCAAGGTCGTAGAGGACGTCGGTGGTGGCAATCTGCAGGTTGAACTCGATGCAGTCGAAGAGCCGGGGCTCTCCCTGCATGAGACAGATGTTACGCAGATGGAGATCACCGTGGCAGCGCCGGATCCGGCCGGCATCCGAGCGACGGTCCAGCACCTCTGCATGTTCATCAAGACGGCTGCGAAAAACTGCGGCGATCCGGGAGACCTCATCGGTGGTGAATATCTGGCTTGTCCGGAAGCCCGCCTCATTGATGGCCAGCACATTGGCCATGTTGTCCGATCCCGTGCCCGAGGAAATCACAGGCGCGGAGCGATGAAACCTCGCAATGGCACGGGCCGTCTCCGTCATGAGCGGAAGCGTCAATCCGCCGTCCATCGCCATCCGGTCGAACAGCGCTTCCTGCGCGAAGCGGACCATCTCCACCACGACCTCGACGAGGTCCCCCGCCCCGTCAAGCGCCAGACGGCCATCGCTGTCGCGGGTGATCCGGCGTATGCCGAGATAGAGATCGGGCGCCGTCAGGCTGTTGAGCGAAACCTCATCCTGGCAGGCCTCAAGGCGACGCTCGATGGTCGAAAAATCGACATAAGGGAGCTTGACCGCCCGCTTCATCTTGTAAGCGCGTCCTCCCGCGAGGAAGACCTCGGAGATATGCGTGCGGATGACCTCGACAGGCTCGCCGAGGCCATAGGTTGCAGGGGCAGAAAGGAAGGCGATGACGGCACTCTGATCTTCCATAATCATTGCGGACCGTCCTTTCCGAGGTCTGGAACCAGAAGCGCAGAAGCCGCTAGCGGGCAAGCAGGACCGGTAGCTGCGCCTCTTCCATGATGGACGTCGTCACGCCGCCAAAAATGCGCTGGCGCATTCTCGAGTGTCCATAAGCCCCCATCACCAGCAGATCGGCGTCTATGTCGAGCGCATGCTGTTGAAGCACCGTCTTGACCGGGCGACCGGCGCTGGGAAGCTGGTCCACGATCACCTTTACTCCATGCCGCGCGAGATAGGCCGCGACATCGGCGCCCGGCTCTTCGCCATTGCGTCCGGAGAAGCCATCCGGATCGACGAGGGTGACATTCACCTGCTCGGCGCCGATCAGCATCTCGAGCGATTCGCGGGCAGCACGCGCAGCCTCCAGTTTCGAATTCCAGGCCAGGAGGACCCGCTTCGGCTGGAAGCTCACCTTACCGCTGGCCGGGATGAGGACGAGCGGACGATGCGCCTGGAAGACCGCGGCGTCGAGCACGGAACGCGCCAGGTCGGCGGACTGGATAACGCCCTTCCCGATCACAACGACATCGCAGTAGAGCGTCCTCTGGAACAGGATTTCTTCGAGGAAAGCGCGCTCCGCATAGGCGAGGTCGACATCGCAGGAGATACCCTCCGCCCGGCAGCGTTCGAGGACCTCGTCGCGAACCGCCTGAAGCGCCTTCATGTCGCTGTCGCGCTGCTCGATCCAGCCGATGCCGACGGGATAGTCGCCGATCGTGGGAGCGGTCGCGATGCCTGCGACGATGACCGTCAGATGCGCTCCGATTTCCGATGCTGCCTGCAGCGCAGGAGAAAGATCGCCTTTTGCGCTATCGCTGCCGACAACCGCCAAAACCGTCTTGAATGTCATGATACTGTTCCTTCTTCTTTCTGTCTTGAAGACTAAGCAGCCGGCTGCCCGCCGCCATGATCTTCGTCAAACTGGATTGCGAGAGCGGCACCGCGCAGCACCGCCGTTGTCGAACGGGCCAGGAACAGCGGGAGCCTGGCGAGGCCGGAGCCGATGCGGCCGGCTTCGAAGCCCTGGCGCAGGGCTTGCGGCGAGAGCACGTCGAGCCCGTACCTGCCCTCGTCAGAAACGAGGTAGGCACCGCCTTCGGCTCCGGTGAGAAGGGCAAGATCGCCAATCCGCCGGCCGATCCAGGCGGAAAAGATCTGCGATGCCTCCACTGCAACCGCATCCTGCTTGGCAAGTCCGGTGGCCAGGCTGTCGTGGGGATCACCGTCCGCCACTCTTCCCTTGCGGCTCAGCAGGTGGACGTAGAGCCTTTGAAGAGCCTCGCTCGAAAGCAGGTTGCCTGCCGACATCGGTCCGTCACCCCCGGCGTGCTTCAGGAGCTCAATCTCCTCTGCGTCGACCCCGCCAAGGGACATCTCTCCGGCGGCCCCGGCAAGGGCCATCCAGCCATCATCGACGGGAATGATCGTGGCTGCTTCCAGAAAATGCCCAAAGCTCATGACGATCTTTGGCCTGTCTATGAAGGGCGCCTCGCCGCCGACCTGCTCGATCTCGTGCGGCTCCAGCAACGGCAGAGCGAGCGCCATGGCCGAGATGTCCCGGATCAGGGTCACATGCCGCATGGACATTGCACTCTCCAGGTGCCGGCGTGTAAAGTGCCAGCCGCTGCCCAGGACGGAGGCGCGGTCGTTGTCGACGGTGCCTGCGACGGCAAGGCTCAGAACATCTGGATGCGCCGGCAGCGAGCGCAGATAGGAGGCCAGTGCCTGTTCGATCGACGTGAAGTCGCCGCACCGGAAATTGACGAAGTGATCAAGGCGCAGTTCGTCCATGTCGATGAGGGCAAACCGGACATGTGTCGGCCCGACTTCGCCCGCAATCGCCGTCCGTCTCCTGGGTATCATGGTGCTTCTCCTTGTCCTTACACGGTGCAAGGTGTGACAGAGACAGCGCCGTCACCTTGACAAGGATCAAGGTTGCGGACGCGCACTGCAATTAGCCTCACGTCATCGCAAGCAACCGCATTCGGCGAACCGCTTGCCTATGGAGGTCAGCAATGAGTGATGCATCTTCACCCGTCGTCTGGTTCGAAGACCTGAGACGCGTCGACGTTGCCAAGGTGGGCGGCAAGAATTCCTCGCTTGGAGAAATGATCCAGACGCTTGGCCAGCAGGGCGTGGACGTTCCGGCCGGCTTTGCCACCACTGCGGATGCCTATTGGAACTACGTGGACGAAAACGGCATCCGGGCGGCAATGACCGAGCTGATCGGCAAATGGACCAGCGGCAAGGCCAGCCTTCCGGAAACCGGCGAGGCCATCCGCAAGCTCTTCCTCCACGGCGAATGGCCGAAAGCGACCGCAGACGCGATCCTCAAGACCTATCATGAGCTATCGAAGCGCGCCGGCCGCGACAATGCCAGCGTCGCGGTGCGGTCCAGCGCCACGGCCGAGGACCTGCCGGACGCGAGCTTCGCCGGCCAGCAGGAAACCTATCTCAACATCGCCGGCGAAGCATCGCTGCTCGACGCCTGCCGGCGCTGCTACGCCTCGCTCTTCACCGATCGCGCCATCTCCTACCGCCAGACGAAAGGCTTCGACCACATGAAGGTCGCGCTATCGATCGGCGTGCAGCAGATGGTACGGTCCGACATCGGCGGATCGGGGGTGATGTTCTCGATCGACACCGAAACGGGTTTCGACAAGGTCGTGCTCATCAATGCGGCCTGGGGATTGGGTGAAAACGTCGTGCAGGGCACCGTCGATCCGGACGAATACCAGGTCTTCAAGCCGCTTCTCGGCGACCCCTCGCTTCGCCCGATCATCGCCCGCAAGCGCGGCGCCAAGGCGATCAAGATGATCTATGGCACGCAGGACCAGCCGACACGGAACGTGCCGACCTCGAAGGCGGAGCGGGCGGCGCTGGTGTTGCGCGACGACGAGATCCTGACGCTGGCCCGCTGGGCCGTGACCATCGAGCACCATTATGGTTGCGCCATGGACATGGAGTGGGCGCGTGACGGCGATACTGGGCGGCTGTTCATCGTACAAGCGCGGCCGGAGACGGTGCAATCGAACCGCGAGGCCGCCGTCTTCAAGTCCTACCGGATCAAGAGCAAGGGCAAGACGCTCGTCAGCGGCCTGTCGATCGGCGATGCAATCATCTCCGGAACCGTTTGCCTGATCGACTCGGCAAAGGACATCGACCAGTTCATCGACGGCTCGATCCTCGTTACCTCGACGACCGATCCGGATTGGGTGCCGATCATGAAACGGGCAGCCGCCATCGTCACCGACCATGGCGGGCGCACCTCGCATGCCGCCATCGTCAGCCGCGAACTCGGCCTGCCGGCGATCGTCGGCACCGGCAATGCGACACATCTCCTGCACACGGGACAGGAGATTACCGTCTCCTGCGCCGAAGGCGATGAGGGACAGGTCTACGAAGGGGTGGCAGACTACGCCGTCGAGACGCTGAACATGGACGACGTGCCGGAGACGAAGACGAAGGTCATGCTGAACATCGGCAACCCCGGCGCGGCCTTCCGCTGGTGGAAGCTGCCGGCCGATGGCGTCGGACTGGCGCGCATGGAGTTCGTCATCAGCAATGCCATCCGCATCCATCCGATGGCGCTCGTCCACTTCGACAGGCTGAAGGACGAGGCGGCCAAGCAGGAGATCGCCGCGATCACCGCCGGCTATCAGGACAAGCCGGCCTTTTTCGTCGACCAGCTGGCCGAGGGGCTCTCGCGCATCGCCGCAACGCTTTATCCGAAGCCGGTGATCGTGCGGATGAGCGATTTCAAGACGAACGAATATGCCGGACTGCTCGGCGGCGCCGAATTCGAGCCGGACGAGGAAAACCCGATGATCGGTTTTCGCGGCGCGTCCCGCTATTATTCCCCGCGCTACCGCGAAGGCTTTGCGCTCGAATGCCGGGCGATCCGCAAGCTCCGCAACGAGCTCGGCTTCCGCAACGTGATCATCATGATCCCCTTCTGCCGGTCCGTCTCGGAGGCGCAGAAGGTGCTGCAGGTGATGGCGGAGAACGGCTTACGTCGCGGAGAGGACGGCCTGCAGGTCTACGTCATGTGCGAAATCCCGTCGAACGTCATCCTGGCCAAGCAGTTCGCGGAGCACTTTGACGGCTTCTCGATCGGCTCGAACGACCTGACCCAGCTGACGCTGGGCGTCGATCGCGACTCCGGCGACCTCGCCGAACTCTTCGACGAGCAGGACGAGGCGGTGAAATGGATGATCCGCAGCGTGATCACGGAGGCCGGCAAGGCCGGCGCAAAGATCGGCATTTGCGGCCAGGCGCCGAGCGACCACCCGGATTTTGCGAAATTCCTGGTCGATTGCGGCATCGACAGCATCTCCGTCAGTCCCGACAGCTTCGTCGCCGTCAAGCAGAAGGTGGCCGAGGCGGAGGGTAAGGGAGTGCTCGCCGCCAGCCTGAGGGCATCCGCCGGTGGATAGACCTTGGCCAAAGACATGATGACCCCATTGTCGCACAGCCGCCTCAACATCGCTTTGCTGGCTGTTGCACTGGCCGGCCTTGTGTCCGGCCTCGCATTGATGGCAGCCGGGAGCGATCTGGCGGCCATGGCCTGGGCGGCCGGCGTGATCCCGGTCCTGGCAGCGCTCGTGGTCGAGATTGTCCGCAGCCTGTCAAAGGGCGAGGTTGGCCTCGACATCGTGGCAGCCCTTTCCATGTCCGCGGCGCTGTTTTTCGGCGAAGCGCTTGCGGCCGCCGTTGTCGCGTTGATGTATTCCGGCGGCACTTTCCTTGAGAGCTATGCAGAAGGCCGTGCCCGGCGCGAAATGAGCGATCTTCTGTCGCGCGTGCCGCGGACGGCGACACGGCACGGCACCGGATCGCTCGAAGAAGTCCCTCTCGAAAACATCCTGCCAGGCGATCTTCTGCTGATCCGCCAAGGCGATGTTGCGCCGGTGGACGGTACGGTCGAAAGCGACCGGGCGCAGCTCGACCAGTCAGCGTTGACGGGAGAGTCCATGCCGGTCGGGCGCGATCGGGGCATGGAGGTGATGAGCGGCTCGACCAATGCCGGCGAGGCCTTCGATCTGAGGGCAACGCACCGTGCCGCCGACAGCACCTATGCCGGGATCGTCCGCCTGGTGGAGGCGGCGCAGAAGTCCAAGGCGCCGATGTCGCGGCTGGCGGATCGCTATTCGCTCTGGTTTCTCGGCCTGACGGTGTTCCTGGCGACCGCTGCCTGGTGGTTGACGAGCGATCCCATCCGCGCCGTTGCGGTGCTGGTGGTGGCGACGCCCTGTCCGCTGATCCTGGCGGTTCCGGTCGCGCTGGTGGCGGGACTGTCGCGTGCGGCCCATTTCGGGGTCCTGATCAAGGGGGCCAGACCGCTGGAGTCGCTGGCGCAGATCCGGACACTGATCCTCGACAAGACCGGCACCCTGACCGACGGACGGCCACAGATCGTCTCCGTCGAGACATCAGGCGACATGCCGGCCGACGACATCGTCGCCCTCGCCGCCGCCCTGGAGCAGGCATCGAAGCACCCGATGGCGCAGGCGATTGTCGCCGCAGCCAAGGCGAAAGGCATACCCCTGTCCCTCCCTGACCACGTGGTCGAGACACCCGGCGAAGGGCTTGCAGGAATGGTCGGCGACCGCAAGATCGTTGTCGGCGGGGCCGGCTTCGTGGCAGCGCAGATCGGCACGAGCGAGATCGAAAGCCAGGCGCGCGACGCAGGCTCGGTCATCGTAGCCGTTGCAGTCGACGGAAAACTCCAGGGTCGTCTGGTGATGTCCGACGCCCTTCGCGCAGGCACCGGCGATCTGCTGGCAGGGCTGCGGCGGCTGGGGGTTGCGCGCATCCTGCTCGCGACCGGCGACCGGCAGGCCGTCGCCGAGGCAGTGACGGAGGGACTTGGCCTCGACGGCGTGCGCGCCGACCTGACGCCGGACCAGAAGGTGCTTCTGGTGATTGCCGAGCGCAAGAACGGCCCGGTGATGATGGTCGGCGACGGCGTCAACGATGCGCCGGCCCTTGCCGCAGCCGATGTTGGCGTCGCCATGGGCGCGCGCGGGGCTGCGGCCTCGGCCGAAGCGGCGGATGTGGTTCTGCTGGTCGATCATCTGGATCGCCTGCTGTCGGGGATCGAGATCGCGCAAAGGGCCCGGCAGATCGCCATGCAAAGCGTGGCAGCCGGCATCGGACTGTCGGTTGCCGGCATGATTGCCGCAGCGCTCGGTTATCTCACCCCCGTGCAGGGGGCGCTTCTCCAGGAGGTCATCGACGTGGCCGTCATTCTGAATGCGCTGCGCGCCTTGCGCATCAAGCCGCGGCTCGGAGATATTTAGCGCCCCGTCAGGCGAAGAGCTCGCCCCAGCTCTGGTAGAGCATGTATCCGGACACGACGAGGATCAGCCCCGCAAACACGCGATTGAGAATGTTCTTGTAGCCGCTGAGACGGACCGCCAGCAGCATGCCCAGAATTCCGCCGATAACGCCGCCGCCGATAAACTGCGCCGCCAGCACCCAGTCGACGAGACCGGAGCTTGCATAGTTCAAAGCAGTGGCGAGCCCGAAGGTGCCGACGGAGAGAAGCGAGGTGCCGACGGCATTGATCATCGGCATACCTGTCGCCAGCATCAGACCCGGCACGATCAGGAAGCCGCCGCCGATGCCGAAGAAACCGGAGGCGGCACCGGCCGCCAGCGCCACGGCGGCGGTGGCAAGACACATCTTCAGATCGACAGGCCGGCATTCCACCTCGACGGGCTTCTTCGGTCGCAGCATGAGGACGCCGACGACGGCCATCAGGATGGCGAAGAAGAAGACCAGCCGATCGCCGTCCATGGCCTTGCCGAGGCTCGAGCCGCCAAGCGCACCGATGGCGCCGAGGACGGAGAACACGGCTGCACATCTCCACCAGACGTGCCCCTTGGCTGCATGGCTGGCGAAATTGGCGAAAGCGTTGACCGAGACAGCGAGAGCGCCCGTGCCGATGGCCACATGCGGCTGGGCCACGCCGACGACATAGAGAAGCAAAGGCGTGGCGATGATCGAGCCGCCGCCGCCGAGCAGGCCGAGCAGGAAGCCGACCAGGCCGCCCGACGCCACTGCCGATAGGATCGAGTAAGTCACGGCCGTTTGCTCCACACCCGGTCATGCAGGGTCATCCCGACCAGCATGGCGACGACGAAGACGACCGTCTCCGGCAGGCCGATCATCAGGGCGGCAATGGCCGGTCCCGGGCAGAAGCCACCGATGCCCCAGCCAAGGCCAAACAGGGCCGAGCCCACCACCAGCGGTGCGTCGATCCGGTTGTTGGTCGGCACATGGAAGCTGTCGTCGAAGGCCGGATGCTTGATCCGCTTCATGGCCTGGACGCCGACGAAGGCCACCAGGACGGCGCCGCCAAGCACGAAGGCGAGGCTCGGGTCCCAGGCGCCGAAGATATCGAGGAAGCCCTGGACGCGCGCGGGATTCAGCATGCCGGACAGGGACAGGCCAAAGCCGAAGACGATGCCCGACGCCAGAGCAGCCGCAACTTGAAGAATGATCCGGTTCATAGGCCGAGCCCCCGCAGGACAGCGACCGCGACGACACCCGCAGTCAGGAAGGTGGCGACCGCGACCATGGAGCGCGGCGACAGGCGCGCCAGGCCGAGGACGCCGTGGCCGCTGGTGCATCCGGATCCCATCCGCGAGCCGAAGCCGACCAGCAGTCCGGCCGCGACGATGAGCGGCAGGCCAACCGTCATGCGCACTTCCGGCCAACCGCCGAAGGCAAGGAGATAGACGAGCACGCCGAGAGGCAGCCCGATGACGAAGGCCAGATTGGTGGCCGTCTGGACGCCCTGGACGAGGCGTCCGACGATGCCGCTGATCCCGGCGATCCGGCCGTTCAGGAGCAGAAGCATGACGGCGGAGGTGCCGATCAGCATGCCACCGATCAGTGATGCGAGGTAGATACTCATTTTACGTCCTTTGTGCAGAAGATCTCGTAGAGGGCCCCCACCAGTTGTGCGGCCTTCTCTTCCGTCAGCCGGTAGAAGATCTGCTTGCCCTCCCGCCGCGTTTCAACGATGCCGGATCCGCGCAGCACCGTGAGATGCTGCGACAGATGCGGTTGGTGCACGTCGACTTTCTCCTCCAGCGCCCCGACGGAATATTCGCCCTCCACCAGGGTGCAGACGATCATCAGGCGCGCCGGATGGGACAACGTCTTCAGAAGGTTGGCGACCTCACCAGCGCGGCCGGCCAGCTCGGTGGGGGACAGCCCGGCCTTCATCATCTGCTTGAGATCGTCGCTCATTCCCATGCTGCTCCCTGCAAGGCATCGAGCGGAAACTTGAGGTACCGCTTGCCGTTGGCTTCCGGTTCCGGCAGGCGCCCGCCGCGGATGTTCACCTGCAGAGCATGCAGGATCAGCTTCGGCATCGGCAGCGTCTTGTCGCGCTTCGTCCGCAGCGCCACGAAGGCCTCCTCCGTCACGCCAGCGAGATGGGCATTGAATTTCTTCTGGTCGGCCACCGTGCTTTCCCACCGCGGTGCCCGCCCGCCGGGCTGGTAGTCGTGACCCGTGAAGATCCGGGTGTCGTCAGGCAGCGCGAGGATGTCCTGGATGGACTTCCACAGGATCCGCGCGTCGCCGCCGGGAAAGTCCGCCCGTGCCGTGCCGCTGTCGGGCATGAACAGGGTGTCGTGCACGAAGGCCGCGTCGCCGATCACGTAGGTTATGGACGCCAGGGTGTGTCCCGGGGAAAACAGGACCTTCGCGTCGATGGAGCCCACCTTGAAGGTATCGCCATGGGCAAAGAGGCGGTCCCACTGCGAGCCGTCCGTGACAAGCGCCGGCCAGTTGTAGATGCCCTTCCACAGCTTCTGGATATCGACCACGCGCTCGCCGATCGCGGTTTGCGCGCCGGTCTTCTCCTTCAGGTAATGGGCGGCCGAGAAATGGTCGGCATGCGGATGCGTGTCCAGGATCCATTCCACCGTCAGGTCATTGTCGCGGATGTAGTTCAGGATCTCCTCCGCACACTTGGGTGCCGTCGCGCCCGCCTTCTCGTCGAAATCGAGCACGGGATCGATGATGGCGCATTTGCGGGTCTCGGGATCGGAGACGACGTATTGGACGCTCCACGTGCGTTTGTCGAAGAAGCCCTTGACCTGGGGACGCTGCGCGGCGCGGCTCTTCAGCCAGGCTGCGGCGGGTGTCGTATCGAACCCTCGGCTGCGCCCGAACTCGACGACCTCTTCGGCCGACATGCGCCCATCCAGAGCCTCTCCGATCAGATAGAGGTTGAGCGAGCGCGTACCAGTCTTGCAATGGGCAACGACCGGCCCCTCGGACGCGGCCACCGCCCGCTGAAAGGCCCGGACATCCGCCTCGGTGATGGTCTCGGACGTGACCGGGATGAAGGCATAGGCCAGGCCGCACTGTTTGGCTTCCTGTCTTTCCACCTCGCTGCTCGGCTGCGAAGGCTCTTCGTTATCCGGCCGGTTGTTGATCAACGTCCCGAACCCCCGGTCGCGGAACAGGCGAATTCCCCTGACGCTTGGTTGCGCCGACACCGATAGCTTTTCCGAAATTGCCGTGACAGACATGACTGGCTCCCTGGTTGAGCAATGAATTACGAAATACATAATATAATATTGTATATTATGCAAGGGCTCTTTGTAGCCCGCGTTCCGTGATCGCGCGCTCGATCAGTGCGACCGGCAACAGCCGGTCGGTCACCGCCTCAAGCCCAGCCTGATCTGCTTTTCAATCTCGATGATGGCAAAGAAGACACCTCCGACGGCCACGATCAGCAGGCCGTCCAGAAAGGCGATCGGCCGCGTGCCAAGGATCGCCTGCAGCGGCGCCACATAGGTGACGGCGAACTGGGCGACGATGACCGTGATGACGATCCCCCACACGACCTTCGTTCCGCGGATGGCCGCCCAGGTCAGTGAGGTGCTGTAGATGTTGCGGATGAAGAAGAGGTGGAAGACCTCCAGCACGACCAGTGTGTTCATCGCCATGGTCTGCGCCACCGCAAGTGGGTAGCCGCGGTCGATCGCATACGAGAAGATCCCGAAGACGGCCGCGAGGAACAGCACGCCGACCAGCGAGACGTGCCACACGAGTTCGCCCGACAAGATGGGCGTATCACGCGGGCGTGGCGGCCGCCTCATGGTACCTTCCTCTGTCGGTTCGAAGGCAAGTGCGACCCCCAGCGTCGTGCTGGTGATGAGGTTGATCCAGAGGATCTGCACCGCGGTCACCGGCAAAGCCAGCCCCGCCAGCAGCGCCAGCACCACCACCATCGCCTCGCCGGCATTGGTGGGCAGCGTCCAGCTGATCACCTTCCGGAGGTTGTCGTACACCGTACGCCCCTCGCGGACGGCCGCGGCAATGGAGGCGAAGTTGTCGTCGGCCAGCACGAGATCGGCAGCCTCCTTGGCAGCTTCCGACCCCTTTTGCCCCATGGCGATGCCTGCGTCCGCACGTTTGAGGGCTGGCGCGTCATTCACACCGTCGCCAGTCATGGCGACCGTCAGGCCATTGGCCTGAAGCGCCGTGACCAGCCGCAGCTTGTGTTCCGGACTGGTGCGGGCAAAAACGTCGACCCCTGCGACCTCGAGCGCCAGCTGCGTCTCGTCGAGCTTGTCGAGATCTGCTCCCGTCAGAACGCGGGTCGAGTTCTCCAGGCCGATCTGAGCCGCGATCGCGGCAGCCGTTCCCGCATGGTCCCCGGTGATCATCTTGACGCGGATGCCGGCCGCCCGGCATTCGGCCACGGCGGCGATCGCTTCCGGGCGTGGCGGGTCGATCAGACCGACAAGGCCAAGAAACCGGAGGTTTCCCTGCAGGGATGCAGGATCGATGGTGACGCTGCTTTCGCTCCGGTCGGCAAGGGCGAGGACACGCAGACCACGCGACGCCATCGCCTCGACGCGGTCGTGCCAGTGGCCGAAGTCGATGCCACCGCACATGCGCAGAACGCGCTCAGGTGCCCCCTTCACGAAGGTGGTACGGCCATCGGGCACCTCGCTGAGGACCGCCATGAAGCGGTGGCGGGAGTCGAAGGGGATGACGTCCAGCCGGCGCATGTCCGGGCGGCTTCCGGTGAGGATCTTGCCGGCGAAGGCAAGCAGTGCCCCCTCCATTGGATCGCCTTCCACCATCCACTGACCGTCGCGCAGGGCAAGTTCCGCATCGTTGCAAAGGCTTGCGGCGAGGGCCAGCCGCGCAAGCTCGCCGCTCGGCGTAACGGCGCCTTCCGGGGCATAGCCTTCGCCGGAAATCTCGAACGCGCCGTCCGGCGTCTCCGCGGCGGCCACGATCATCTCGTTGCGTGTCAGCGTGCCGGTCTTGTCGGTGCAGATGACGGAAACGGAGCCGATGGCCTCGATCGCCGGCAGACGCCGGACGATCGCATGGCGTTGCGCCATCGCCTGCACCCCGATCGCAAGCGTGATGGTCATGACGGCGGGTAGACCCTCGGGTATGGCCGCGACGGCCACGCCGATGACGACCATGAATAATTCGGCGAAATCCCGATGTCCGACGAAGTAGCCGTAGAGCAGAAGCAGTGCGGAGATGAGCAGGATCAGGAAAGACAGCCAGCGCGCGAAGTAATCCATCTGCGCGACCAGTGGTGTCGTCAGCTGCTCGACCCCCTCCAGAAGCCCGCCGATGCGACCGACTTCGGTCGAGGCTCCGGTGGCAACCACCAGCCCTTTCGCCGTCCCCTGTGTAACCAGCGTGCCGGACCACAGCATCGAACTGCGGTCGCCCAGTGCGGCATCCTCCGCGACCGGATTAGTCGCCTTCTCGACGGGAACGGATTCTCCCGTCAACATCGCTTCCTGCGCCGCGAGCCCCTGTGCCTCGATCAGCCTCAGGTCGGCTGGCACCTTGTCGCCCGCCTCCAGCAGCACGATGTCGCCCGGCACAAGCTCGGTGCCGCTGACCGTCACCCGCGCGCCATCGCGCAGGACGGCGGCATGGGGGGCAAGCATGTCCCTGATCGCCGCCATCGCCGCTTCCGCCTTCCCCTCCTGCAGGAAGCCGATCACCGCATTGGCCAACACCACTGCCAGGATCACCCCCGTATCCACCCAATGCTGCAGCAACGCCGTCACCAGGGCCGCCCCCAGAAGGACATAGATGAGGACATTGTTGAACTGGGTCAGAAATCGGCGGACAGGCCCCCGCCGACGCGCTTCCGGCAGCTGGTTGGGTCCGTGCACTCCCAGCCGCCGTGCCGCCTCCGCCGCGGTGAGTCCGCCCACACTCGTCTCCAGAGTGTCGAGGCAAGCATCGAGTGTCTGACTATGGGGATCTTTCAAGTTCATGCCTCTGCCTTCAACGCTATATGACCGTCGCCCGCCGCCGCTGGATGTCTGGCAGGCTGCATCGCCGCCAGCACCAACCGTGTCGGCGATGACATCCAGATGCCCAGGCCGAGCGGCGGCTGCATTGATGCAGATCGTATCCGGCGACGGATATCGATGACAGGGCTTTCGGGTCGGGAACTGCAGTTGCCTTCAGGAGTCAATGTATGTCGCGCGGCTCGCCCTGCGGATTGATCCTCGTCAAGGATCTGCGGTGCGACGAGGCGCATGAGGATGTACTCCAACGTCCCACAGCAGGAGGGCAGATTGACCCGTTACTGGAAGATTGGCGCCGTCCTCGCCACGCTCGCCCTCGCCGGCTATTTCGGCTGGCAGTATTGGTCCACCCACGTGGGCGCGCAGGCGATGGCAGGGATCGCCAGCGGCAACGGCCGTATCGAGGCCGCCGAGATCGACGTCGCCGCGCGCACGGCGGGGCGACTGTCGGATGTCCTCGTGCGCGAGGGTGACTTCGTCGAGATGGGCACCGTGGTCGCCCGGATGGACATCGAACAGCTCAGCGCCCAGAAGCGCGAGGCGGAGGCCCAGCTTGCGCGTGCCAGGGTCGGCATCGACACCGCCAAAAGCGTCGTGACCCAGAGACTGGCCGAAAAGGAGGCGGCAGCGGCCGTCGTCGCCCAGAACGACATCGCGCTTCAATCCGCGCAGAAACGCCTCGGGCGCAGCGAACAGCTTTCCCGCAGTGGAACCGTCTCCGAGCAGGCGCTCGATGACGACCGCAGCCGGGTCGAGACCGCCAAGGCCTCGCTGTCTGCCGCCAAGGCCCAGCTCGCCGCCACGGATGCGGCGATCGGTGCTGCCCGCTCCCAGGTGATCGATGCGGAAGCTTCGGTGGATGCCGCACAGGCCACGATCGAACGCTTCGATGCGGATTTGCGGGATGCAGAGCTCAAGGCTCCCCGCAGCGGCCGGATCCAGTATCTGGTGGCGCGCCCCGGCGAAGTGGTCGCGGCCGGAGGCCGCGTCCTCAACATGCTGGATGTCGGCGACGTCTACATGACCTTCTTCCTGCCGACCGCGGATGCCGGCCGCATCGCCATCGGCAGCGATGCCCGCATCATCCTCGACGCGGCCCCGCAATATGTCATCCCCGCCCGGATCTCCTTCGTGTCCGATGTCGCGCAGTTCACGCCCAAGACGGTGGAAACCGAGGAAGAGCGCCAGAAACTGATGTTCCGCCTGCGCGCGCAGGTGCCGGAGGAACTGCTGCAGAAATATGTGGCGCAGGTGAAGACCGGCCTGCCCGGCCAGGCCTACGTCAAGCTCGACCCGGCGGCCGAATGGCCGGCTCTGCTTGCCAACCCCATCACGCCATAGACCGGGAGCGAATGCCATGCTCGACCCTGCGCAGCCGGTCCATGCCGCACGGTTGAAGACCGTAAGCCACGCCTATGGCAAGCGGGTCGCGCTGAACGATGTGACGCTGGACATTCCCGCCGGCCGGATGATCGGCTTCATCGGGCCGGACGGGGTAGGCAAATCGACACTGCTATCCCTGATCGCGGGCGCACGCGTCATCCAGACGGGCGATGTTGAGGTCCTCGGCGGCGACATGCGCAGCAGCAGCCACCGCAGCCACGTCTGTCCAGCCATCGCCTATATGCCGCAGGGGCTTGGCAAAAACCTGTACCCGACGCTTTCCGTCTTCGAGAATGCCGACTTCTTCGGCAGCCTGTTCGGACAGGGGCGTGAGGAACGGAAGCGCCGCATTCATTCGCTCCTGAAGCTCACAGGCCTTGCAGGCTTCGAAGACCGGCCGGCCGGCAAGCTTTCGGGCGGCATGAAGCAGAAGCTCGGCCTCTGCTGTGCCCTCCTTCACGATCCGGACCTCCTGATCCTCGACGAGCCGACGACGGGGGTCGACCCTCTGTCACGGCGGCAGTTCTGGCATCTTATCGACAGCATACGCCGCGAACGGCCCAACATCAGCGTCATGGTCGCCACGGCTTACATGGAGGAAGCCGCCCGTTTCGAATGGCTGGTCGCGCTGGACAGCGGCAAGGTCCTCGCCACCGGCACGCCTGCGGATCTGCTGGCAAAGACCGGGGCCTCGACGCTGGACGAAGCCTTCATCGCGCTGATGCCGGACCAGGATCACCAGAAGCACCGCCCCCCGCCATCGCCCGCTCTTTCATTCGACGACACCGACTTTGCCATCGAGGCGGACGGGCTCACCATGCGCTTCGGCAATTTCACGGCGGTCGACAATGCCAGCTTCCGGATTCACCGAGGCGAGATCTTCGGCTTTCTCGGCTCGAACGGCTGCGGCAAGACCACGACCATGAAGATGCTGACGGGCCTCCTGCCGGCCAGCAGCGGCACCGCCCGGCTGTTCGGCAAGCCGGTCGACCCGCGCGACATGGAGATCCGCAGGCGGGTCGGTTACATGAGCCAGGCCTTCTCGCTCTACACGGAGCTGACGGTCCGGCAGAACCTCGAGCTGCACGCCCGCCTGTTCCGGCTGGCGCCAAGCGCGATACCGGCGCGGATCCTGGAGCTTGCCCGGCGCTTTCAGCTGCTCGACGTCATGGAGGCGTTGCCGGACGCGCTGCCGCTCGGCATCCGGCAACGCCTGTCGCTGGCGGTCGCGCTCGTCCATTCGCCCGAGATCCTCATCCTCGACGAACCCACCTCCGGGGTGGATCCGATCGCGAGAGACCAGCTCTGGGAGCTGCTGATCGAGCTCTCCCGCCAGGAAAAGGTGACGATCTTCATCTCCACGCATTTCATGAACGAGGCGGAGCGCTGCGACCGCATCTCGCTGATGCATGCCGGCCATGTGCTGGTGACCGACACGCCGGCCGCCATCCGCGAAAGCCGCAATGCCGCCACGCTCGAAGACGCCTTCATCGGTTATCTGGAGGACGAGATCGGCGCGCAGGCGCAGGACGAGGCCGAAGTTACGTTGGAAGCGCCTGCGCAGCAGCTTTCCCCCGCAGACGCGCGGTGTCGCCGCCTTTTCGACCCGCGCCGCGTCTGGAGCTTTAGCCGCCGGGAAACGCTGGAACTGCGGCGAGATCCGATCCGGGCAACGCTGGCTCTGGTCGGCAGCGTCATCCTGATGTTCGTCATCGGCTACGGCATCAACATGGATGTCGAGGCGTTGACGTTTGCGGTTCTCGACCGCGACAATACGTCGACGAGCCGTGACTATGTCGCCGACATTTCCGGCTCCCGGTATTTCATCGAGCAGCCGCCGATCCAGGACTACGCCGATCTTGATCGACGCATGCGCGAAGGAACTCTTTCGCTGGCGGTCGAGATCCCGCCGGGCTTTGCCGAACGCATCGCCCGCGGCAGCAATGTCGAGGTGGGAGCCTGGATCGACGGGGCGATGCCGCAGAGGGCGGAAACGATCCGCGGCTATGTGCAGGGGATGCATGCCAGCTGGACGGCCCGCCAGGCCCGCGCCCTTCACGGCGACGCCGCAGCGGCCCCCTTCGCCATCGAAACGCGCTTTCGCTACAACCCGGGGATAGAGAGCCTCATCGCCATGGTGCCGGCCGTGATCCCGCTGCTTCTTCTGCTGATCCCGGCCATTCTCGCCGCCCTGTCGGTGGTTCGGGAAAAGGAACTCGGTTCGATCATCAACTTCTACGTGACCCCTGTCACGCGGCTCGAGTTCCTGCTGGGCAAGCAGGCGCCCTATCTGGCGCTCGGGGTCGCCAATGCGGTGCTGCTCTGGCTCTTTGCGGTCTTCGTCTTCCAGGTGCCCTTCACCGGGAGCCTGCCGACATTCGCACTGGCTGCGGTCCTGTATGTTGCCTTTTCGACCGCCTTCGGTCTGCTCGTCTCGAGTTTCCTGTCGAGCCAGATCGCGGCCATCTTCGGGACCACGATGATGACCATCATTCCCGCAACACAGTTTTCGGGAATGATGGACCCCGTGTCGTCGCTGCAGGGCTTCGGGGCCTGGATCGGCGCGATCTATCCGACGACCTATTTCAACATCATTTCCCGCGGCACCTTCTCAAAGGCGCTGACCTTCGACGATGTCGGTGGCGCACTGCTGCCCCTCCTGATCGCCGGTCCGCTGCTGATTGCGATCGCCGCACGTCTCCTCAAGAAGCAGGCACGCTGATCATGCGGTTCGGGACCATCTTCCATCTCGGCGTGAAGGAATTGCGAGGCCTGCTGCGCGAGCCGGCGCTCATCGCCTTCATCCTCTATGCCTTCACCATCGCGGTGTACACGGAATCGAAGGCTGTTCCGGAGACATTGAACAATGCCCCCATCGCCATCGTCGACGAGGACAATTCTCCGCTCTCACGGCGGATCGCCGACTCCTTTCTGCCTCCCTACTTCAAGCCACCGATAATGATCTCGACGGCGGAGATGGACGCCCGCATGGATGCCGGCACCGACACCTTCGCGCTCGACATCCCGCCGAACTTCCAGAGCGACCTGATTGCGGGCAAGGCTCCGGTCATCCAGCTCAATGTCGACGCCACCCGCATGACGCAGGCATTTTCCGGCTCCGGCTACATTCAGAACATCGTCGCCACCGAAGTTGCGGAGTTCGGCGCGACGGATGCGGCTGGTGCCGGCTCGGGCGTGGGCCTGACGCTTCGTGCGAGGTTCAATCCCGAGCTCAACCAGATGTGGTTCGCGTCGGTGATGAATGTCATCACCAACGTCACCATGCTGTCGATCATCCTGACCGGAACCGCTCTCATCCGGGAGCGGGAGCACGGGACGGTGGAGCATCTTCTGGTGATGCCGCTGACGCCCTTCGAGATCATGGCGGCAAAGGTCTGGTCGATGGGACTGGTAGTCCTCGTCACCACCTTCCTGTCGCTCATCGTCGTGGTGCAGGGATTGCTGCAGGTGCCGATCGAGGGGTCGCTTGCGCTGTTCATGGCGGGCGCGGCGGTTCACCTTCTGGCCACCAGCGCCATGGGCATTGCCCTGGCCACCATCGCCGGTACGATGCCGCAGTTCGGCCTGCTCCTGATGCTCGTCCTCCTTCCCCTTCAGATCCTCTCCGGTGCGACCACACCGCGCGAAAGCATGCCGGAGATCATCCAGACGATCATGCTCGCGGCGCCGAACACCCATTTCATCCTGCTCGCACAGGCGATCCTCTACCGCGGCGCCGGACTGTCCGTGGTGTGGCCGCAGTTCGTGTGGCTGGCGGCGATCGCCCTGATATTCTTCGTCTTCTCGCTGCGCAGCTTCCGCAGATCGCTGGTTTAGGAGCAGAAACGGTCCTTGCTCAGCGGCCGGTTCCACGAACCACATCCACGCGCCCGTGGCTCACTTCATCTCGCCGGCTTGCCCTGACGCCTGTCCCTGCGGTATCGATGGCCCATTGCTGGCAATTCTCAGGAGCACACGTGATGGCCAAGGAGCCGAAGCTCGAGCACTCCGAATTTTCCGGGGAGTTTGAAGACGACGGGATCACCGTCCTCGTCGACATCTACCGACCTGCCGGCACGCAAGGAGACTGGCAGCTGGAGGTCATTTCGCAGGCGGAGGACGTGACCACCTGGGAGGAGCCCTTTGCGACGGACAAGGATGCATGGGAGGAATTCCTGGCCACCGCGGAGCGCGACGGTCTGGCGTCCTTCCTCGGCGAAGACGAGCCATCCCTGCACTAGCAGCTTGGCCCGGCCGGTCGGCGCCACTTGACGAATGCCGCGGGTTGCGCTCTTCCTCCTCGCCATTTGAGGGGAAATCATTGCCATGCGTCACAGGCTCGTGAAGCTGCTTACCTCCCGGCTTTGGGAGCAGGTGATCATCGCGATCATCGTCGTCAATTCCATCGTGCTGGGTCTCATGACCTATCCGGAGCTGATGGCCGCCTACGGACCGCTCCTCCATGTGCTGGACAAGGCCATCCTGGCGATCTTCGTGGCCGAGCTCGTGACCCGCATCTACGCCTTCGCCCCCCGCTTCTTTCGCGATCCCTGGAACCTGTTCGACTTCTCGGTCGTCGCCATCGCCGTCATTCCGGCCACGGGTCCGTTCCAGGTGCTGCGTGCCTTGCGGATCCTGCGGGTGTTGCGGCTAATCTCGACAATGCCGGCGCTGCGCCGTGTGGTGGGCGGCCTCATCTCGGCCTTGCCGGGCATGACGTCCATCCTGGTGCTGATGGCCATGCTCTTCTACGTCGCCGCGGTCATGGCCACCAATCTCTTCGGCCAGAACTTTCCTGATTGGTTCGGCACCTTGACGGCCTCGCTCTACACACTCTTCCAGGTCATGACGCTCGAAAGCTGGTCCATGGGCATCGTGCGGCCCGTCATGGAGGTCCATCCCCAGGCCTGGGCCTTCTTCGTGCCCTTCATCCTGCTGTCCACCTACGCGGTTCTGAACCTGTTCATCGGTGTGATCGTATCTGCAATGCAGCAGGATTCCGAGGCCTCCGCCACGGCCGACCGACAGACGCTGCACGACGATTCGGCAGCGGTGCTGGCCGAAATGCGAGCCCTGCGGGCCGAAGTCATATCGCTGCGCCATGACCTCGGCGTTCGAGAGAAGGCTTCTCGGCAGGAAGACCTTCAATAGCTCAAGAAGCTGATGGCAAACCGGAATGGGCAGCGAGAGCGACATCCGGGCGCCTGATCCTTCCCTGCAACTTTCGCAGGCGTCACACGTTCGCTGCTGCGGAGCACACAGTTGCCGATAGTGGACGCAGGAGACAGAGACAGATGGATGCGAGACAATTTTCCGCGTCGCGCCCGCAGCAGCATGGTTTTCGGCTGCTGTTTCCCATCGGGCTCGCGGTGCTCTCGCTCTGGGTTATCAATTTCGAGTTTCCGCGCGTCGTGTCGGATCACGGCTGGTGGGATTTCGGCGCCTTCGTCGCCTCCGGGCGTGCCGCCGCGGCTGGCCTGGATCCCTACGGCATCTACCCTCCACTCACACCACACGTCGTCTTTCCGGGCTTCGAGGCGTGGAACCCGAACCTGAATCCACCCATCTCCGCGCTCCTCTTCCAGCTCTTCGACATCACGGATCTGGCGACATCGCTGCGGGTCTGGTGGGTGATCTCGCTCGTCTGCTATCTGGCCGCCGTCGTGCTGCTGCTGCGCCGCTACAGCGAAGGCGCCGAGGCTATCCTCCTCGGGATATGGGCCTTTGCCTTGGCGGGTTTTTGGGACACGCTGTTTCTGGGGCAAATCTATACGCCGCTGGTGCTGGCGACAGTCGTCGCCTGGCTGTTGCTGGAGCGGGGAAAACTGGTTCAGGCCGGCATCCTCATTGGCCTGCTGGTGTCGATGAAGCCGAACTTCCTCGTCTGGCCGGTGCTCCTGTTCCTGGCCGGTTGCTGGCGACCGCCTCTTGTCGCTGCCGCCACGGCTGCCGCCATCGCCGCAATTCCGCTGGCCGTCTTCGGGCCCCAGATCTATCTCGACTGGCTGAGCCTGGTGGCCGCTGACGGCGACCGCGCCGTCTTCCTCACCAACGCCTCCTTCGCCGGTCTTGCGGCACGGGCGGGGCTGCCCTTGCTCGGGACCGTCCTCAGCGCCCTCCTGCTCCTGTCGCTCGCCGCATGGGCCGTCTGGCGACGGCCCGGGACCATGGACGTCAGCAGCTTTGCGCTGGTGGCGGCGCTTCTGGCCTCGCCGCTCGGCTGGATCCACTATACCCTGTTTCTGCTGCCGGTCCTCCTGCATCACTGGCAAAGACCCTGGACCTGGCCGGTCGCGGTGGCGCTGACCATCCCGGTGCCGCTCGTCCTGGCGCAGTTCGGCGCCTCTGCCTGGCTGCAGCTGACGGTCGGCTCGGTCTACGGCTGGTCGCTCGTCCTGCTTCTCCTGGGCCTCATCGCCAATGATCGACAGACGTCATATCCGCCTCGTCAGGGCGTTCTGCGATAGATCCGCCAGTCGCTCGTTTCCGCGACCAGTCGGTACCGCGAGGCCATGTAATCCGCGTAGATCTCTCGCATGCCGTTGGCGGTCCAGACTTCGATGGGTGACTTCGGGTCCATGATCAACGCGACGTCCGCGAAGATATCTTCCGGCAGCGGGTAATGCTCCCGGTCTAGGGTTCGACCCCAGTGATACCAGGGGCTGTCGCCGACCGGCGGCAGGAGCGCCATCCCGGCCGAGAAGGGATTGACGAAATCCAGCACCGCCACGCGTTCCACTGGCCCGTCCAGCCTAGCGAGCGCAGCAGAGCCATCGGCGATCGATGTGTTGTAGCGGCGGAAGAAGTCGTACTGCCCCTGGCTCCACATCGGGACGAGCCTGATCCCCTCGAAGCCGGGAAGCGCCATTTGCTCACCCTTGCCGGAGACCGCGTAGACAGCGTGCATCGCCAGGCTGACGGCATGACTGGCGGAGGCGGGCACCAGCAGCATCGGCAGCAGCAGCGGAAGCCCCTTGGTCCAGGTTCGCCGCCGTGACGGAAGCTCCGCCCGCAGCAGCAGTTCGGTGATGACCGCAGCGCTGGCGCCAAGCGTCAGGATACCGACGATCTGAAAGTTCTGCTCGATGATCATCAGCCCGCTGGCGGCACAGAAGCCGACGAACAGGAAATCGCGAAGGCGCCTATGCAGAAGCAGCAGCGCCACCGCGAAGATCGCGTAGACAGCGATGTCTGCAAGGTTCTTGAGGACGATGTCGACCATCACCCGCAGACCCGGCAGCTCGCCGCTGACGCTGCTCGCCAGCCGAAGGTCGGCGATATGGTTGAGGCTGCCCTGCCAGACGAGGCCGATGACGGCGACGGAGGCGACGATCGCCCCCAGCGCGATGGCGGCCCAGGCACGCTGCCGGCGGTCGAGGAGCATGAAGCTGAGGAACGCCACGGCCATCAGGCCATAGGTGATCTTGGTATACAGCATCAGCAGCGTGAGGCCTGTCGCGCACAGGGCGTCCAGCACGTCGCGCCTGGGCTGGTGCGGCTGGCGGGGCAGATACATGACCAGAAGCAGGCCGAGGCAGGCCCAGCCGATGCGATTGTAGAACATGGCAAAGGTGAGCTCGCCGATCCACTCGCCAGGATTGGCGGGAACGGCGGCGATCAGGAGCAGGAAAACCGCCAGCGGCAGGCCGATCAGCACGCGCATCCGGCTTGCGATCACCTCCGAGGCGATGAGCGCGAGCACGAGGACGACCAGCGCCATCCCCACCGGCATGGCGGCGCTCATGGCGCCGGAGAGACCGTAGCCGGCAGCCGGGATGTAGAAGGCCAGAGGGCCGAGCGAGGTGTGGAAGTCGATGTTCGGCACCTGCCCCGACCAGATCCGATGCGCTCCATCGAGGAAAATGAACAGGTCGTTGACATATTTCGTCGTCACCGTCCTGCCGGGTACGGCCAGAAGCGCCGCGAGGACGAGGCCGAGCCACAGGATCGCACCACGCAGGCCGATCGCCCGCAGCCACGTAGGCAGACGAGGTGCGGAGGCAGGTCGTCGGGCGTCCGCTGCCGCCGTCACCGTCACCGCATCGTCTCCCGCGGCTGCCGTTTCTCGTAGACGATCCAAGCGTCGGTCTCCTGCACGAGTTGGAAGGTTCTGGATATGAACGGACCGTAGAGCTGCTGCAAGGGCAGGCTGTTGATGCCGACCTTGGGGATCATGACGAACTTGGCATCGGCGAACATGACCTCAGGCGCGGGATGGGTGTTGGCATCGATGTTCCTCCCCCAGTGCAGCCAGGAACTGTCACCGGCGGGGGGGCGCAGCCCGAGCCCGGCGGAGAAGGGATTGACGAAATCCAGCACCACCACCCGCTCCGGGGTCGGCGACAGCGACAGCAGCAGCTTGCCGCCGCTCTCGATGCTCTCGTGGTAGCGGGTCATGAAATCGGGAGAGTCAGCCGGATCGGGGATCCGCAGATCCCGCAGCTTCGGCAGACCAAGGGAGGTGCCGGCGTCTGCGGCGGCAAGCACGGCATGCCGTGCGAGGACCGCCCCATGATGCACGATCGGCGGCAGCAGAAGAAAGGCGAGAAGCAGGGGCAGCCCGTCGGCCAGCGAAGGGCGTCCTGCGGCGGCACCTCGGTCTCTTCGGTACTGGAGGCGGACGAGCAATTCCGTTGCAACCGCCGTACCCGAATAGAGCGTGATGATGCCCCAGCCATGAGCGTTCTGGTTCAGGATGAGCAGGCCGGCCGTTACGCAGAAGCCGTAGAAGAGAAGGTCGCGAAGACTGCCTGTTCGCCACAGGGCGACGCCGGCGGCGATGGCGAAGACGGCAAGATCCGCGAGATTGTTCAAGCCGGACCGGACGAGGCTGGCCAGATCGCGACCGCCGCTGACCTGCGCCGCAGCCATCAGATCCTCGACATGCTGCCGGGTGCCGCCCCAGCCAATTTCAATGAGAGCTGCCGCGACCAGCGTGAGCAGCAGGCTCGCCGCAGCCCAGCGGCGCTGCCGCGCGTCGGTCAGCATGAACAGGATGAACCCCAGGCTGACGAGCCCATAGGTGGCTTTGGTATAGAACTGCAGCAGCAACAGCAGGGCAGCGGCCATGGCATCCGCAACCTCGCCCGTCACGCCACGCTCACGCGGACGCAGGTACATCACGAGGAGCAGACTCAGGGCCACCCAGCCGATGCGGTTGTAGAACATGGCAAAGGAGAGAAGCGAGACGGGGCCTCCGAGGTTGATCGGCGCGGCGAGGATCAGGATCAGGAAGCCGCCCAGCGCGAGAGCGATCGGCGGGTGCAGGCGGGAGGTCAGGATCCCGATCAATGCCGGCATGACGGCAAGTAGAAGAACGGCCATTCCAACCGGCATGGCAGCCCCGAGATTGCCGGTCAGCCAGTACCCCGCCGCAGGAATGAAGAATACCAGCGGGCCGAGAGCGGTGTGAAAGTCGCGGTTGGGAAGCTGACCGGAGGCGATCCGGTGGGCGCCGTCGAGGAAGATCAGGACATCGTTGGTGAAGGCTGCGGTGACCGTGCGACCGGGCAATGCCAGCATGGCGGCGCAGACGATCGTCATCGCCGCAATGCAGAGGCCTGGTGCATGGCGTCGGGCCCAACTGGGAGCGGCCGCGCTCATTGCAGAACGGCGGTCGGCTGGTTTCGCCGGAACAGGATCCAGTGTTGGCTCTCGCCGACCCTGGAAAAATTCCGGCCCGCGAAATCGAGGTATTGGGCAGCGGCACCGACGGGCGTGTCTCCGGGATTTCGGAACAGGATGGTATCGGCCCCGGCCAAGGCCCGCTGCGGAGAACCGGCCTCCATGCCGCTCCAGCGCAAGTCCACGACACCGCCATCACCAGGAGGCAGGTCCAGCACGGGGCTGAAGGCATCAACGGCTCCCACCACCGCCAGGCGCCCGATCGGCATGTCCTGCCGGGCAAGAAGGGACAGCCCGTCGTCCACGGTCGAAAGATACCACCGGCCGCCGCCGAAGTCGCCGCCCGTCCAGAGATCGGCGAGACGGATACCGGACAGACGGGGAAGCTCCAGTGCCTGCCCCGCCCGAACCGTCGCGGCGCCGGCATGCAGGGCAAGCGCCATTGCGCAATGAAGCGCCGTCGGCAGCACGAAGGCAAGGAAGAAGAGCTTGACGCCACTCCGGTTGACGAAGGCCCCTTCGTAGGCTTCGGACCCTTCGTCCATCTGCTGCAAGAGCCGCTGGGCGGCCACGGCAGCGGCGGCGTGAATGGAGATGATCCCCCAACCCTGGACGTTCTGGCTCAGGAGCCAGAGCCCGGCGGCACCGCAGAAGATGAAGAAGACGAAATCCCTGACGCTCCAGCGACGCCACAAGCCCAAGCCGGCGAGAAGCGAAAGCAGCAGGAAATCGGCCAGATGGGCGACACCCAGCTGCAGATAGTCCGCGTTCGTCTCACGCATCGCCTGCCACGAATCCCGCAGATAGGTCGAGGTGCCCCCCCAAAGGAGTTCGACGAACAGCAGCACCAGCGCGGTCAGAACAATGGCGAGAGCGGCCCAGCGCCGCTGCCCGCGGTCGGTTGTCATGAACAGGAGAAAACCCAGCGCGACGAGCCCGTAGGAGACGCGCAGATAGACCATGAGGAGGGTGAGTGCCGCGGCGGCGACCGCATCCTTCAGGGTGGAGCCATGAGCGATGCGATGGGGAGAAAGATAGAGAACGAGCAGGAGGGCAAGTGCCACCCAGCCGATCCTGTTGTAGAACATGGCAAACGACAGGGTGGTGACGGCGTCGCCGAGGTTCATCGGCGCGGCGAGAATGAGCAGCAGAAACGCCGCGAAGGCGATCGCCAGAAACGGGTGCAGGCGCGAGACCAACACATGGCTGGCGATCAGCGCCAGGATCGCCGTGAAAAGGGCCATCGCAACGGGCATGGCGGCGCCCAGGCTGCCGGTCAGACCGAAACCGGCAGCGGGACCGTAAAAGGCAAGAGGACCGAGCGCCGTGCTGAAGTCGCGGCTGGGGACCTGTCCCGTCACAATGCGATGGATACCGTCGAGGAGCAGAAACAGTTCGTCGAGGGATTTGGTCGTGACGGTCACGCCCGGCAGAGCCAGAACCAGAGCACAGATGACACCGATCAGCAGGACGACCGCCGCCGGAGACAGCGAAAGGCGCCTGCGTCCCTCCGTCGCCATGCTTTGGGCGGACCCCATCATTACAGCCGCAACTTCTTGAACAGCGGTTCCGGGATGGACCGGATAACCGTCATCAGCGGCCACCAGATGCCGCGCACATAGATCACGTCGCGCCTCGTCTTCGCTTCGGCTGCGGCGAAGATCGCGGCAGAGACTTCCTTCGGCTCCGCCGTCAGTGGTCCGGGAAGCTTCATTCCGGCTGTCATGCGGGTGCGGACAAAGCCGGGCTTGATCGTGACGACCCGCACGCCTGCGCTGGCAAGCCTGTTCCTCAGACCGGAGAGGAAGGCGGTGAAGCCGGCCTTTGCCGCGCCATAGACGTAGTTCGAGGCCCTGCCACGATCTCCCGCCACCGAGCTGATGCCGACGATGGCCCCCGATCCGCGCGCAGCGAAACGTTCGGCGAGCAGGCCGAGAAGCAAGGCGGGACCTTCGAAGTTGGTTCGCATCACGATCCTGGCGTGCTCGACGTCCTTCTCCGCGCGCGGCTGCTCGCCAAGTTCGCCGACTGCGCAGACCACCGTGTCAGGCAGGGCCGGCAATCCTGCAAGAAATCCCTCGAACTGCTCGCTGTCGAGGATGTCGAGACGATGGACGCTGACGGTCGCGCCACTCTGCGTGCCGATGTCGTCGGCCTCCCGCTGCACAGCTTCCAGGTTGCGCCCGGCGAGCTGCACGTCCCAGCCTGCCTGCGCATAGGTGAGAGCGGTGGCCCGACCGATGTCGGAGGTCGCACCCAACAATAGAACGCTCTTGCCAGTTCTGGTCATATGCCAAGCCTTGTTGCGAGACGGGATCCGAAGCGGTGGTCTGCACCGATCGCACGCCGAAGGTCTCTGAATTCGGGTAATTGCGGGTAGCCGGCCTCGAATGTCTGGCGCGACTGTCGCGCATCCTTAGCCAGATAGAGCCGTCCCCCCGCGTCGACAACGGTCCGGTCGATTTCTTCCAGCAGAGGAAACACACCGTCGGTGACCGGAAGATCGAGCGCAAGCGTGTAGCCGGGGGTGGGAAAGGAGAGGAGACCGGTCCCGGAGCCCAGCTTTTTCAACACCGCAAGAAACGATCCCTTGCCGGAGGCGGCAAACCGCTGAAGGATTTCTCCGAGCACCGACAGCGCGTTGTTGTCGGGCACCACGCACTGGTGCTGAAGGAAACCGCTCTTGCCGTAGAGGCGGTTCCATTGCCCGATGCCATCCAGCGGGAAGAAGTAGGGGTTCCAGTGCACCAGCGACGGTGCCGCCGACTTGCGCGCTCCGGCCCGGAAATAGGCTTCGTTGAAGAGAGAAACGCTGGCGCGGTTGAGCGCCCAGGCGGGGAAGTCGAGCGGAAGCGCGAGCTTCGCCTTTTTCTGCGGCGGGAAGGCATCTGCAGCTGGCAGGCGTGCAGTCAGCTGCTCGCGGGTCGCATGTTCGCCGGCAAAGATCAGCGAGCGTCCGAGGGACGCGCCACGGGAGAGGCAGTCGATCCAGGCGACGGAATAGGAGGTGTCGTTCATGGCCTGCAATGCGAGCAGCGCTTCGCCGAGATCGCGCGCCACGACCGTTTCCTGGCTGATCCAACCCGTCTCAATCCGGTTCAGGTGAAAGGACGCCTCGATGATGACACCGGTCAGGCCCATCCCGCCGATCGTGGCGAAGAAAAGCTCGGAGTTTTCGTCGCGGCTGCAGGTGAGCACGCCCCCATCCGGCAGGACAAGCTTGAAATTGGCGACATGCGCGCCGAACCCGCCGTCCCGATGATGGTTCTTGCCATGCACGTCGGACGCGATCATCCCGCCGACCGTGACAAACTTGGTGCCCGGCACCACCGGCGGGAAATAGCCGCGGGGAACGAAGGCATCGAGGATGTCGGAGAGCATCGCGCCGCCCTCGACCGTCAGCAGCCGCGTCTCGGGATCGAAGCTCTTCATCCGGCCCAGCCCGCGGCACATGAGGGTCGCAGCATCACCCAGGGCGGCGTCGCCGTAGGACCGACCGTTTCCGCGTGCGATCACACCGGACAGGTGGCGCGTCGCCTCGGTCACCGCCGCAGGCGTTGCGCAGTCATGCACCTCGCTCACAAGCCGGGGATATCGGCCCCAACCTTCCAATATCATTTCATGCCCTTTCCGAGCGGAACACGAACCTGCGGTCGAGGGCGTATTTGGACACATATCCAATGGCTAAGCCAAGTGCACCGCCGGCGTATTTTGCGAAAGTCGTGCCCCAGAGGGTCCAGAAGGCCACCTCGAAGCTCCAGAAGATCACCGTCGTCAGCACGCTGAACAGGCCGTAGAGCGACACCTTTCTCGCCTCGCTCCGGTGCGAGGTGTAGTCGTCGAAGAAAATCCACTTCTTGTCGAGCACGTATTTGACGACGAAGCCGGCGATGGTGCCGACGAAGATCGACAGCATCAACGGGTGACCCGGCAGGATCTGCACCGTGGCTTCCTGGGCGGAAAAGTTGATCAGGGTCGAAATGACGGCAAAGGCAGCGTAGCGAACGACAAGGTTCATCCGGTGCCGCCTCGATGGTGAAGTCGCATGGGTGGATCTCGTCATCGGTGCCTCACAGGGCGCCGATGACGAAGAGACCGACTGCGCCGAGGGTCGCCAGGCTGACCCTGTCTTTCAGCGCAAAGACGACCGGGTCGTCGTGGACCTGTCCCCGGTGCGCCAGCATCAGCACTCTCGCGATCCAGTAGGTCAGGATCGGGGCGACCAGCCAGAGGATTTCCGGCCGCGTGTAGAGGGACTGAACGTCGGCATCGGCGATGTAGAGAGAGAACAAGGTCAGTGCATTGACGCCTGCGGCCGCGGCCAAGGCGCCGACCATGCCGACATCCGTGTTGCGATAGCCCCGGCTCCTGGAATCCGGGAGGTTCGCCTCGCGTCGTGCCAGCAGTTCCACATATCGTTTCACAAGCGCCAGAGACAGGAACCAGCTCATCATGAAGGCAAGCAGCCAAGGCGACACGGCCACCGACAGTGCGACGGCGCCGCCGATCACGCGGGTGGTATAGAGACCGGCCAGTGCCACCACATCCAGGATCATCTTGCGCTTCAGCAGGAAGGAATAGGCGGTGGTCAGGGCGAAATATCCGGCCAGAACTCCCAGGAATGGCCACGATATCTGGGTTGCCACCGCAAACGAAAGAAGCAGCAGGACCGGGATCGCCAGCAGCGCGTGAGACAGAGGGATATCGCCACAGGCCAGCGGTCGGCGGCATTTCGTGCGATGGGTGCGGTCGTCCTGAAGGTCGACAAGGTCGTTCAACAGATAGACGCTCGACGCGCAGAGGGAGAAGGCGACGACCGCCAGCAGCGCCAGGACCACACTCGTCCAGTCGAACAGGTGGTTGGCCAGCAGGGGCACGAAGACAAGCCCGTTCTTGGCGTACTGGTGGACGCGCAGGAGCCGCGCCCAGGTGCGCCAGGTCGGTCCTTCATGCGAAAGATGTTCGACGTCGTCGCACTGGGCTGACAGCTGCCGCGCCACCTTGGCGGGCGTTCGAATGGCGTAAGCCTTTGCAGCGTGACGCCATACAGGCAGATCGGCCGCATCATTGCCGATGTAGTCGAACTCGCCTTCGCCGAAGGCGGCCACCAGGAGACCAGCCTTGATCTCGCCTGCACAATTTCTGCTCGCATCTGTCGCAAACCAGCCCGAGAACAGGCCAAGATGGTCTGCGACGGCCGAAACCAGCCGCTCGTGGCTCGCCGAGGCCAGATAGACAGGACGGCCCTGCTCACGCGCCTGATGAATGATCTTCAGCACCTCCGCATCATAGGGGAGCACCGCGGGATCGAAATCTTCAGGCTCCGAGAGCCGGTGCTTGAGGCTTGCCTTGCCCTGCCCCAGCGCAGAGAACATGTCCACGATCGAATGCGGGCGTCGGCTCAGCTCGGAAAACGCGCATTCTATCAGGAGGTCGGACCGGATGAGTGTCCCGTCAAGGTCGACAACCAGCGGTCGTTGCTCCCGGTCTCTGACTGCACGTCTGGATGACATCTGCACGGACGCTGCTTGAGGCTCTTTCCAGCCCTTCCAACGCTCCCGTGTCCAAAGTTGACCCCGTGCATTGGGTGGGAGAAGCTCATTTTGAAGTTCGCTCACGTGAGGCCTTTCCTGGGAGCCGGAAGATAGCGGTGCGGCAGAAGAACCTCAGGTGCCGGGAATAGTTCCCGCGCTCTCGGTTCTATTGCAGTCCCGCTGCGCGCGGCGCGAGCCACATCAGCACCATCATCCGGCTGAGCACCTACCGAAGACAGGTCGGAACCGGAGGAACTTTTCGTCGAAACAGGGGTTCAAAAGCACCCGAAGCGCAGCGTTGAAGCCCAATGCAGCGGCAGCGACGAACTAAGGCGACACAACGACGTTGGAGCCCGCCGCCAGGCAGACGGAAATCCCGATCTTGATGGCAGAGACTGAAAGTGGAGGAACAATGGAGACCGAGACAATCGAGCGATATCAGATGCGACAGGAAGAAGACGGGACCTGGACCGTCTTCGACACCACGATGCTGGCCAATCGGGAAAACCGCGTGATCGCAGGTGTTTCAGAAAACCGAGCTCGACAATACGGAACGCGGCTGAACAAGCTGCTTCCACCGGTACTCTCGCACCCGTCCGAGCAGGCAGACGCGCATGAGAAGCGGCTCGAACGAGCTGACGGAGAGGATGGAGTCGGGCGGGATCGACAGGGAGGCGGCGATCTGAGCTCCTACGCATCGGACTGATGCATAGGAGCCGAGACAGCGTTGTGGCATGCAGGCCGCTCCTCGAGAGAAGGAGAAGAAGCCGCGAGGGTTTTAGATCGGGTAGTGGATATGCCCGTCCTGGACTGTGATCCAACGCAGTTCCGTGAATTCGGCAATAGCGGCCTTGCCACCAAAGCGGCCGTATCCGGAGTCTTTGACCCCTCCGAACGGCATCTGCGCCTCATCGTGCACTGTTGGCCCGTTGACATGGCAGATACCGGATTCGATTCTGCGCGCGACGCTCATCGCGCGGTTGACGTCGCGGCCGAAGACGGCAGCCGACAAGCCGTATTCCGTGTCGTTGGCGACGCGCACCGCCTCGTCGATCGAACCCACGCGCACGATGGAAGCGACCGGGCCGAAGCTTTCTTCACCGTAGATGCGCATGGCGGGCGTGACCTTGTCCAGAAGTGTCGCATCCATCAGCGTACCCTCGACGCCGCCGCCGGCTGCCAGCACGGCTCCCTTGGAGACTGCGTCCTTGATCAGGCCCTCCACCCGCTGGGCCGCCTTCAGATCCACGAGGGAACCGAGCGGCGAGTCGCTGCGGCGAGGATCGCCCGCCTTCAGCGTCCGCACCTTGGCACTCATGGCGTCGACGAAATCGTCCGCGATGCGCTCGTCCACCACCAGGCGTTCTGTGGACATGCAGATCTGCCCCTGGTTCATGTAGGCGCCGAACGCGGCGGCTGCGACGGCCTCGTCGATGTCTGCGTCATCGAGCACGATCAGGGGCGCCTTGCCGCCGAGCTCAAGCAGAACCGGCTTCAGATGGCGAGCGGCCGTTTCCGCGATCACGCGCCCGACGCGCGTCGATCCGGTGAAGTTGATGCGACGCACGGCCGGATGGGCGATCAGTTCTGCCACAATTACCCCGGCATCGTCCGGAGCATTCGAGATGGCGTTGAGGACCCCTTCCGGCAGGCCTGCCTCATGCAGGGCGTCCACGATCAGCCGGTGGGTGCGCGGGCAGATTTCGGACGTCTTCATGACCACGGTATTGCCGCAGGCAAGCGGCATGGCGATCGATCGGACACCGAGGATGACCGGTGCATTCCAAGGGGCGATGGAAAGAACGACGCCCGCTGGCTGGCGCACCGCCATGGCAAGACTCCCGGGACGGTTGGAGGGGATCACCTCGCCGGCGATCTGCGTCGTCATCGCCGCCGCCTCGCGCAGCATGTCGGCAGCCAGGCCGACGTTGAACATGGCCCAGCCTGCCGTCGCGCCGGTTTCCTCCGCCATGGCGGCGACGAAATCCTGTGCCTTCTCCTGCAGGCGATCGGCAGCCGCCATCAGCAGTTTGCGGCGTTGCCCCGGCCCCATGGCAGCCCAGGCCGGAAATGCCTTGGCCGCCGCATTGGCTGCCTGGCGCGCTTCCTCCACCGAGGCGGCGGCAACCTTCGACGCCACTTCCCCGGTAATGGGGTTCATGCGTTCGAACGTCCGTCCGTCGGCGGCTTCCATTTCGACGTTGTTGATCTTCAGGCCCAGGATTTTCATGCGGTTCTCCATTGTCATTGGTTTGAGGGAATCGTCATGCTGCACCGCCCGGAAAGGCACGCTGCACAGCGTTGTCGTTCATGAGATCGGGTTCGACATCAGCGCACGGTCAACTGCCGCCATCTGCTATTCGCCACCCGACATGGTGTTCAGCTGTTGCCGGCGGCGCCCTGCAGGCTTGCACCGATTCTGCCGAGGAGGAACGTGTCCTGCGCAGCTGCGTGTCCGACGCAACCAACGGCAAGCGTCGACGCCGCAAACGCCATCGTTCGCAGGACACGCCTGCGTGACATCATGTTCATGGATGATCCTCCCTTTGGGCCTGCTCCCACAGGCCGTTCTGATCGTCACCGAAACACGCTCCCATCGCTTTCTTCGGATCCGAGGAGATTACATTAGCAGCCCCCCCATCGAACAAAATAGACTTTCCGAGGAGAAGCTTGTACTTTTCACGGGTATCGCAGGCAGCGATGCAGGAGGCCGCTGCTGCCTCGTTATGCCGATGGCCGGGGACAACGATGGAAGCCCGTATCTTGCAGGGCGGCCTGCAGCGGGTCGAGTGGACCTTTAGCGGCCGCCGCAACCGCATCTTTCTGCTCGGCTCGGGCAGCGGCCTTCTCCGCCTCCGGGATCGGGAGGCACCGCTTCTGGGGCCGCTGCTGGTATGGGTCCCGGCCGGAGAAGCCGGTTCGATCGGATTCGACGCCGGGAGCGAGGGTGGATGGCTGGCCATACCGGACGTTTTTCTCGGTTCGGCCATGCCCTCTGGAGCCGTCTTTTCTCAGGTGCGCGAGGCCGTCACGAGACCGATCGTCGGCGCACGCCTTCCACTTGGCGATGCAAAGCGCCATCTGGCGACTGTCGCCACCATCGAACAGGAACTCCGGGCGGATCTCCCAGGGGCCGAAGAGGCGGTTCGTCATCACCTGGCACTTCTGCTGCTGGCGATCTGGCGGCTTTCCGAGCCGGCGGCACGACACGTCCAGCCTTCACCGCGGGTGATCGTCCGCAGCTTCGTTCATCTTGTTGAACTGCATGCCACGGAGCACTGGACGATCCCTCGATACGCTGCCGCACTTGGCATCACGCCCGACCGTCTCAACACGGCTGTCCGGCGCGCAACGGGGCAGACGCCGACCGAACTCATCCACGCCCGCATCCTTTCGCAGGCGGCAATGCTGCTGGGAGGCACGACGATGCAGATCGGAGAGATCGCCGAAGCGCTCGGCTTCAAGGATGCCGCCTACTTCAGCCGCTTCTTCAAACGGCAGGCCGGGGTTTCTCCCAAGTCTCACCGCGAGGATGCAGCCATCGCGCGGATACCCGGCGAGACCAGCTATGCGGCCTGGCCGTAGCGGCAGAGTGCCGTCAGTAGCCGCGCTCCACGGCCACGACGCCTGCCATCGGTTTTCCCGCCCGGTGACGGACCAGATTGCCGGCGATCGCCGTTGCTAGCATCTCGACGCGCGTCATGCAGGCAACGTGCGGGGTGAGGATGATCTGGGGATGCCGCCAGAAGGGATGCATATCGGGCAGAGGTTCCGGATCGACAACATCGAGGAAAGCAGAGCGGAGCTGCCCGGTCTCGAGGGCCGACAGGAGATCATCGTGCTGCAGATGCTGGCCGCGCCCGGTGTGGACCAGCGACGCTCCGGTGGGCAGGCGGTCGAACAGGTCCTTGTTCAGAATGCCGCGGGTCTCGTTGGTGAGCGGCAGGAGGCAGACCAGGATATCCACCGACGGCAGGAAGCGCTGCAACCCGTCCTCGCCGTGGAAGCAGTCGACGCCTGAGATCTGGTGTGGACTGCGGGCCCAACCGGAAAGCTGGAAACCGAAGTTTCCGAGGGCAGCGAGCGCTCCCTTGCCGAGTTCGCCCAGTCCCATCACGCCGACCCGGCGCTCGGCTGCCGGCGGCGGAAGGGAGACCTGCTTCCAGACGGCCTGTTCCTGCTGGGTAACATAGGCCGGCAGATCGCGATGAAGGCTCAAGACCGCCATGGCCACATATTCCTGCATCATCGCCGTGAGGCCCGGATCGATCAGCCGCACCAGCGTCACGCCCTGCGGAACGCCGGTGGCCACGAACTGATCGACGCCCGCACCCACCGAGAAGATGATCTCGAGGTTGACAAACTCGGCCAGGTTTTCGGGGATCTTCCAGGTGAGGAGATGGCGGACATCCTGCTTCTCGAAACTGTCGTCCGGCAGGACGAGGACCTGGTCCGGAGCCACCTCGCGGAAGCGCTGCTTCAGTCTCTGACCGCGTTCGGCGTCGATATTGGCAAGGAGAACCATGGCCGTCTCACATGTGATCGCTGCGGACATCGAGCGCATCGCGCAGGCCGTCGCCGATGAAGTTGAAACTCGTCACGGCGATGGTGATCGTGATGCCGGGGATGATCGCGAGCCACGGCGCGGTCGATAGATATTGCTGCGCGCCGTTCAGCATGTTGCCCCAGCTCGGCAGCGGCGGCTGGATGCCGTAGCCGAGGAAGCTGACGTAGGCCTCCAGCAGGATCGCACGCGCCACCGTCAAGGTTGCGGCCACGATGATCGGCCCGATGGCATTGGGCAGGATTTCCCGGAACATGATGTGCGCGCTGCTCAGGCCCATCATCCGGCTTGCCTGCACGAAATCGCGCTCGCGCAACGAGCGCACTTCCGCCTCGACGATACGCGCAACCTCCATCCAGCTCGTGAGCGCGATGATGATGGTGATCATGATCGGGGTGGGCTGCAAGAGGGCGGCCAGCGCCAACAGCAGGAAGATCGACGGGAAGGACAGGAAGGCGTCGACGACGCGCATGAGGCCTGCGCCGACTGCGCCGCGATAGTACCCCGCGACGACGCCGATGAGCGTCCCGATCATCGTCGACAGCAGCATAGCGAAAAAGCCGACGAGCAGCGATATCCGCCCCGCTTCCAGGAGACGCGCGGCAACGTCACGCCCCAGCGGATCGGTCCCGAGAAAATGGTACCCGGTCAGCGGCGGCGCAAAGCGAGCCCGCAGATCGATGTAGAGCGAGTCGTACGGCAGAAGATACGGCCCCACGATGCAGGCAAAGGTCAGCAAGGTGATCATCACCAGGCCGATGATAGCCAGGCGATGGCGTGCAAATCGACGGACGCCACGGCTGCGCCACCAGGGCGTATGGACGGGGATAGCGAGAGCGCTCATGGGTATTGTTCCTGCTTCGGGCAAATCGATCGACATCAGCCGACCCGGATGCGCGGATCGACGATGGCCACCAGAAGATCGGCAATGAGGCTGCCGAGCAGCACGAGAATGGCCGAGACCATGAGCAGTCCCATCACCACCGGATAGTCGCTGTACCCGAGACTGTCGAGGAAGAGGCGGCCCATTCCCGGCCAGGTGAAGACGGTTTCGGTGACGAGCGCTCCGCCCAGAATGCTTGGCAACTGCATGCCGGCGAGCGTGATCATCGGCACCATGGCGTTGCCGACAACATGCTTCATCAGCACACGCCGTTCCGTCAGCCCCTTGGCGCGTGCCGTCTTGACGAATTCCTGGTTGATCACGTCGAGCGTGGCCGTGCGCATGTAGCGGCTCCAGACGGCGACGTTGACCAGAGACAGCACCAGGCTCGGCATGATGAGGTGGTGCAGGTAGTTCAGGAACGACCCGTCGCCGATGGTGTACATATTGCCCGCCGGCAGCCATCCGAGCTCCAGGGTGAAGATGTAGATGCCGACGAGTCCGAACCAGAAGGTCGGGATCGAAAGCGCCACCATGGCGCCGATCGTTACCGAATAGTCGAAGATCGAATAGGGCCGCGTCGCGCCGTGGATGCCGATCCAGGTTCCGATCGCGATGGAAAAGGCCGTCGATGTGCCCATCAGCAGAAGCGTCGCGGTGATGTGACGGCCGATGACGTCCAGCACCGGCTGACCGTCCCGGTAAGACGTCCCCCAATCACCCTGCAGGAGGCGCCAGCCCCAGTCGAGATACTGCACCGGCAGGGGCCGGTTCAGGCCCATCTGCTCGGCGATGCGGTCCATTGCTTCCTGCGTCATGCCGGGCGTCAGGGCGAACTGGGACAATGGGCCACCCGGGGTGAGGTTGAGCACGGCAAAACCGATGATCGAGACGATCACCAGAAGGACGACGCTCTGCCACAGGCGATTGAGAAGATATCCCGCCATGGTCTGCTTCCTGCTTGTGTTGAGACATTCCAGGTGGCGGCAGTGTTTTGCACCCGCCGCCACCGATCGCCGGGTTTAGCTCGCCCAGTAGTAGGAGCCGGCATTCCAGGTATCGATGCGCGTGTTGATGTTGGGTTGCACGCCTTCGATACCTTCATCACGCCCGCGCACCGTCATGTTCTGGAACAGCGGCAGGAACGGAAGGTCGGCACGGATCTTCTCCTGCACCTCGCGGTAGATCGCCTTGCGTTTCTCCTGGTCGAAGGTTTTTCCGCCTTCTTCCAGAAGCGCATCCACCTCCGGATTCTTGTACTGCCCGGTGTTGGCACCGCGTCCGCCCTGCGCCGGGATGGCCTGGGAGTAGAAGCGATAGGTGACGTCCGGATCCGCGCCGATCATGAAGATCACGCCAACCATGGCGGTGTCGAACTGCGACTGCGTCCAGAACTCGCCCCACATGACGGCGGGTGGCAGGTTCGAGATCTTCATCTCGATCCCGACCTCGGCAAGCGACTGCTGAATGAACTGCTGGGCCTGCTCACGAAGATGGTTGCCTGAGGTCGTGGAGTTGGTGAAGGACAGCCGCACACCATCCTTTTCGCGAATGCCGCCGGCGCCAGCAACCCAGCCGGCCTCGTCCAGCAGCTGGTTGGCCTTCTCGACATCGTAGCTCTGCTTCGGCAGGTCCGGATTGAAGTAGGCGGACTCCTGCGGCATGTAGGTCTCGGTCGGCGTCGGCAGGCCGTAGTAGAGCGCGTCGATGATGGTCTGCTTGTCGATCGCGGCATAGATCGCCTGACGAACCGCGAGGTCCTTGAACTGCGGGCGCTCCATGTTGAGGTAGATGGATTCGACGGTCGCAGTGGACACGGTGGTAACCACCTTGCCGGGAAGCGTCTTGGCCTCTTCGTAGTTGTCCGGCGTGATGTACTGCGAGCCGATGATGTCGATGTCGCCGCTCTTGAACTGCGTGTAGAGCACGGTGAGATCGGGAATATACTTGTAGATCAGGCGCTCGATATAGGGGCCTTCACCGAAATAGTCCGGATTGGCGACGAGCTCCAGATGGTCCCCCGCGGTGCGGCTGCCCCACTTGAACGGACCGGTGCCGATCGGCGCGTTGTTGAACGGTGCGGTATTGGGATCCTCGGCGGCCCCCAGGATATGCTCCGGCACGATGAAGGTGTCGGCCAGGAACGAGAGGTAGGGTGCAAACGCGCTCTCCATTTTCCAGGTGATCTCCGTGGGAGAGACAACCGTGATGTCGCGAACGAGCGTGTGACCCGTGGTCCGCCAGCTGCGGAAATTGGGATTGACGATAAGCTCCAGCGTGTACTTCACGTCCTCGGCCGTGAAGGCTTCGCCGTCATGCCACTTCACGTCGTCGCGCAGCTTGACGCGCCATTCGAGGCCATCCTCGGAAATCCCGCCATTCTCGATGGAGGGAACTTCCGTTGCGAGACCGGGCGTGAACGAGCCGTCCGGAGCAATGCGGAACAGCGTGTCGAAGAGCGAGAAGTGGACGCCGTCGTCTACCTCGATGCGCGGCATCAGCGGGTTGAAGACCGTCGGCTCCTGCGAGAAGCCGACCACGATGCGGCCGGTCGGCGTTTCGGGAGGCGTTGCGCCGAAGGCCGGCCTGCCGAGAAGGTTCGGCAGGAACACGCCTGCGGCGGTGGTGATGCCCAGCATCTTTAGGGCTTGGCGACGTGTCGCGGCGAATTTCTGTTTCTGATCGGTCATGCGCATGTTCCCCTGCTTGTTGAAGTTATGAACCGTCGATTGTCGAGGTGGTGCTAGGCCGCGATTCTCTCTCCCGGAATCGCGGCAACCAGCTCGCGTGTGTAGTCGGACTGCGGATTGCGGAAGATCTGCGATGGCGGGCCATGTTCCACGATCACCCCGCGCTGCATGACGAGGATCTCGTCGCAGATCTGGCTCGCGACCCGCAGGTCATGGGTGATGAAGATCATCGCCACGCCCGTCTCGCGCTGGATGTCGTTGAGCAGTTCCAGGATCTGCGCCTGGATCGAGACGTCGAGCGCAGAGACGGCCTCGTCGGCCACGAGAAGCTTCGGCTTGAACATCAGGGCGCGCGCAATGCCGATGCGCTGGCGCTGGCCGCCGGAGAACTCGTGCGGATACCGGTCGAAGGCACCGCCGTCGAGGCCGACATGCTCGAGCAGCGCCCTCGCCTGCTGGCTCGCCTTCGCCGGCGCCATGCCATGCGCGACCGGTCCGGCAGTCAGGATGCGGCCGATCGTCGACCTCGGATTGAGCGAGGCGAAAGGGTCCTGGAAGATCATCTGGATCTTCGGGCGGATCGAGCGGAACTGGGCTTCCTTCATCGGCGCAATATCCTGCCCGTCGAACAGGATCCGTCCGCCATCGCTGTCCATGAGCTTCACCAGAAGCCGTCCGAGGGAGGACTTGCCGGAGCCGCTTTCCCCGACGATCCCGAGAGTCCGCCCGGGCTGGAGCGCGAAGGAGGCTCCCTGCACGGCCTTCACCACCCGCTCCTTGCCGAAGAAGATGCTGCCGCTGCGGTATTCCTTGCGAAGATCGTCGACCTCGATGACCGGCGCGCTGCCAGCCACCTCTTCATGGGTGCGATCATTGTCGGAAAGATGCGGAACGGCAGCGATCAGGCGTTTCGTGTAGGGATGCTGGGCGTTGCGGAGCACCTGCTCGGCACTCCCCTGCTCCACGATGACCCCCTGCTCCATGACGATGACGCTGTCGGCAATCTCGGCCACGACGCCGAAGTCATGGGTGATGAACATCACGCTCATACCCTTGCGGCGCTGGATATCGCGGATGAGGTCGAGGATCTGCGCCTGGGTGGTGACGTCCAGAGCAGTCGTCGGTTCGTCGGCGATGAGAATGGCCGGCTCGAGGGCAAGCGCCATGGCGATCATCACCCGCTGACGCTGGCCGCCCGAGAGGCGGAAGGGATACTGGTGGTACATCAGTTCCGGATCCGGCAGGCCGACCTCCGTCAGCAGCGCGAGCGACCTTGCGCGCCGGTCTTCCCGCGTGCCCTCGCCATGCGCAAACATCACCTCGTCGATCTGGTCTCCGACCGTCATCAGCGGATTGAGCGCCGAGAGCGGATCCTGGAAGATCATCGAGACGACACGCCCGCGGAGATCGCGGAGCACCTCGGGTGATGCATCCGTGAGGTCGACGTCACCGCATCGGATGCTGCCGCCCGAAATGCTGATCGCGCTCGGAAGCAGGCCCATGACGGCATTGGCGGTGACCGATTTGCCGGAACCGGATTCACCGATGATGCAGAGGATTTGACCGGTCTTCAGATCAAAGGAAATGTCGCTGACCGCGTGCTTTCGCTCCATGCCCTTCGGCAAGTCGATCGTCAGATTGCGGACCGTGAGCGCGCTGACAGGCGCAGCTATAGGATCATGATTGGCCATGGCCGAACTCCAACCCCTCTTGTTCTCATTTTCATGGATGATAGGCTTATAATGAAAATTTTGACAAGGGCCGATCAAAGGGCAATTGCACCAGGAAATCGCCGCACGGGCGAAAGAGAAGATAAATATCTGATTTTAACAATGTAATTTCTGTTATTATTTTCTCGTCGCATTTTCATCGCATACTACTGAACAAACATATTGAAAATCCGCGCGAGATATTTCACTTTCTTGCAGGGTGGCCAGAGGGGTGAGTTAGGAATGTCCAAGGGAACGCAATCTTTGATCGGGGCTACCGTCAGGCAGTTGCGCAACGCCAAGGGCATGTCCCTTCAGCAGCTGGCGGACATCTCCGGCGTGTCGGTCGGCATGATCAGCCAGATCGAGCGGGATCTTGCCAATCCGTCGATGCGCGTGCTGACCGCGATCCGGCGGGCACTGAACGTGTCCATCCAGGAAATGTTCGGCGAGCAGCCGGACGAGGCGCCGGAACAGGGCGATCCGCCCTTCGTGCGCCGCCTGAAGGATCGGCCCCAGATCGATCTCGGCCTGCTCAAGAAGGAACTGTTGACCGCCAGCGGCCACCATCACCTGCAGATCATGATCTTGCGGGTCGAGCCCGGCGGCGTCTCCGGCAACACGGCCTTGAGCTATCCGGCGGAAAAGGGCGGCCTGGTTCTTTCCGGCGAGCTCACGCTGACGGTCGGCGAGCAGGCAAGCACTCTGCGCACTGGCGACAGTTTCGTCTTCGACAGCTCGCTGCCACACAGTTTCAAGAACGTTTCGCAATCCACTGCGGAGATCCTCTGGATCATCGGCGCGGTGCAGTTCGACCGTCATCTCTAACAAGCTCAACACAACAAGGGGAGCATCGAGACCGACATGCCCGAGACCAATCCAGCGCCGGCACACAAGACCACACCCTTCTGGTGGGAGGCAGCGCCCCTTCGGCCGCTGCCGGAAAAACCCCTTCCGGCCACCGTCGATGTCGCGATCATCGGCGCGGGCTACGCCGGCCTGAGCGCCGGATTGCACCTTGCGCGCGCGGGCCGCTCGGTCGTCTGCCTCGACAAGATGAACCCAGGAGAAGGCGCATCCTCGCGCAACGGCGGCATCACGAGCGGCAATATCCGTCTCGACCATGCAACGCTGGTTCGCCGCTTCGGAGAGCCCCGCACCATGGCGATCGAGGCGGAGGGCAAGAAGGCCCGAGAATTCCTCTACCACCTCCTGGCAACGGAAAACATCGCCTGCGACTTCAGCCTCTCCGGCCGGTTCAGCGGCGCACTTGGACCCGACGATTACGAGAGCCTCGCCCGCACGGCGGAAAAGCTCCAGAAGACGCTCGGCATCGAAGCCTATGCGGTGCCGCAGTCGGAGCAACGCAACTATCTCGGCACAGACTTCTATCGGGGCGGATCCGTGCGCATGGATATCGGCGGCCTGCAGCCTGCCAAATTCCATGCGGAACTGCTGCGTGTCGCGCTCGAAGCCGGCGTGGAGGTCCGTTCGGGCGCCGCCGTGACGGCGGTCGAGAACACTGGCAGCGGTTTCCAGGTCACCACCGAGGCCGGCCGGATCTCAGCGCGTCAGGTCCTCGCCTGCACCAATGGTTACACCGACAATTCCGACCGCTGGCTGCGCCGGCGCATGGTGCCGATCCGCAGCCGTATCATTGCAACGGAGGAACTGCCGGAAGGCCTGATGGCGACCTTGATGCCGAAGCTGATGATGTGCAGCGAGACCCGCAACCTCGGATTCTACTACCGTCCGTCACCGGACAACAAGCGCATCCTGTTCGGCGGTCGCGACGGCTCCACGTCCGGCGAGCCGATCGAGCCCACCTTGCATCTCAAGCGCAACCTGATCGAGATTTTTCCCGAGCTGAAGGACGTCACCCTTACCCACAGCTGGTTCGGACACGTGGCCATGCACCGCGACATGATCCCGCGCATCTTCGAACGGGACGGCGTCGTCTACGCAACGGGCTTCTGTGGCTCCGGCGTCGTCTGGGCCCCCTGGATCGGGACGCAGGCCGCAAGAAAGCTGATGGGCGACAAGGACGTGGAGCCGTCGGCCTTCGACTTCCGCCCACCCTCGGCCGTGCCCTTCTACACCGGCAAGCCCTGGTTCATGCCGGGCGTCATGGCATGGTACCGCCATCTGGACCGCAAGCTCATGCGACGCGCCGGTCGCTGAGGCCTGCTGCGGCATGCAGGGTGACCTGCGTGCCGCTCGTCTTCACCTGCTAAGGGAAACGCCGTGCCATGACTGTCCAATCCTTCGTGCAGTATGACCTGGATGCACCCGGCTCCCGGTATGCGCTGAACACGCCCGCACTTGTCCTCGACCTTGACGCCTTCGAGCGGAACGTCGCGAGGATGGCCGACATCATGCATGCCCACGGCAAGAACCTGCGGCCACATGCGAAGTCCCACAAGTCGCCGACGATCGCCAAGGCCCAGATCGCGGCCGGTGCGGTCGGCTGCTGCTGCGCGACGCTGGACGAAGCCGAGGTCATGGCGGCAGCCGGAATAGCGGGCATTCTCATCACCTCGCCGGTGACGACCGCTCTCAAGCTCGACCGCCTGATCGCGCTGGCCGGCAAAGCCCCAGACACGATGATCGTCGTGGACAATCCGGCCAATGCCGAGGCGCTTGCGGCAAGGGCCGCTGCCGCCGGCGTCAGGCTGAATGTGATCATCGATGTCGAGCTCGGCTTCGGACGGACGGGCGTAACCTCGCCGGAGGCCGCCGTCGCGCTGGGTCAAACCATCAAATCCCTGCCGTCCCTGGCCTATCGAGGCCTCCAGGCCTATGGCGGACACATCCAGCACACCATCGACCCGGACGAGCGCTTGGCGCTGTGCCGGCAGGCGCACCTCAAGATCGATGCGGTGATCCTGGCACTGTCGGCCATCGACATGAAGCCTGGCATCGTCACCGGCGGAGGTACCGGAAGTCACGCGATCGACGCAAGGGAAGGTCCCTTCACCGAGATCCAGGCCGGCTCGTATGCCTTCATGGATGCCGAATATGAGACGGTGATCTGTGAAAGAGGCAAGGCCTGGCCGTTCGAAAACGCGCTGTTCGTCCAGACGGCGGTGATCAGCACGAATGTCGCCGGCTTCGTGACCACCGATGCCGGGACAAAGGCCTTCGCGCTGAACGGCCCGCCACCGCGCGTGATCAGCGCCGGGTTGGAGACTGCCACCTACAGCTACGCCGGCGACGAACACGGGCGGCTGCACTTGAAGAATGATGCTGTTCGTCCGGTGATCGCCGACGTCATCGAATGCATCGTCTCCCACAACGATCCCACCGTCGCACTCTATGGTCACTATCACTGTGTCCGGGCTGACAGGCTCGTGGCGCTATGGGACGTCAGCGCGCGGCGATAGGCAACCGAGGCCGGCGACCCAAAGTCCGTGTTTTCCCCGCCTGCAAAGCGCATTTCCACCTCCATCCGCCAATCGACATGCACGGGCGTAAGCTCTGCGGGCGCAGAGAGGCTCGCGCTAAAGCCATGAATGAAATTGATCAGAGTCGATGAAAACTAAAAATTCGACTTATCTCCATTCTCTCGCCTTAATTGAGAAAGGGTAGCGGTCGCAGTGTTTCTTGCGGCACGGGCAGAGGAATGGTGAGGCCAGATGCGACATCCAGGCACGATGGACACCCTGCACTTCGAGACGGCCGAACAGCTGCGGCTCGCCTGCCGCCGGGGGCAGTTCAGCGCACCGACCAGCGGCCTTGCCGAAGGATACCAGCAGGGCAATATCGTCATTCTTCCGTCTGCCCTTGCCGACGACTTCCTGCGCTACTGCGTTCGCAATCCGAAGCCGGCGCCCATCCTGGGCATCTCGGAAGTCGGCGATCCGCGACTGCCGTCGCTGGGCGCCGACCTCGACATCCGCTTCGACGCGCCGCGTTACCGGGTCTTCCGAAACGGCGAAGCCGTCGACACCGTCACCGACATCGGTGAACTTTGGCGCGACGACTTCGTCACCTTCGTCCTCGGCTGCTCGTTCTCGTTCGAGACGGCATTGCTGCGCGCCGACATTCCGGTGCGCCACATCGAGGCCGGCCGCAATGTCGCGATGTACGAGACCAATATCCAGACGGCGCCATCGGGACCGTTTTCCGGTCCCATGGTCGTCTCGATGCGCTCCTTCACGCCGCAGGACGCGATCCGTGCTATCATCCTGTCGTCGCATCTGCCTCAGGCGCATGGTGCGCCGGTCCATATCGGCGATCCTTCGCAGATCGGCATTTCCGATCTGGCAAAGCCGGATTTCGGAGATGCGCCCGTCATTCACCCAGGCGATGTTACCGTCTTCTGGGCCTGCGGTGTCACACCGCAAACCGCCATCCGGCACGCCAGGCCGGAAATCGCGATCACGCATGCTCCAGGCCATATGCTGGTCACGGACCTCCGTACGGAAATTGCATGACCGCATGCCGGCGCAACGCGCCGGTCGATGATCACTATCAACAAGAACAAGGGGATCTAAAATGAAAACCATCCTACGCACACTTCTCGCAGGCGCCGCCATGGTTCCGCTCGCCTTTGCCGCCTCCGCTCAGGAACTGCCGGAGACAACCCTCAACGTGGTGGGCAGCTGGAGCAACCTGCCCCTCTACCAGAAGTTCGAGCGCAGCTTCTGGGAGGAGACGATTCCGGCCGCCTCCAACGGCAAGATCACCGTTAACATGACCACCTTCGACCAGATGGGCGTCACCGGCGGCGACGTCTTCCGGATGCTCGGTGACGGCGTGTTCGACATCGGCATGACCGTGGCCGATTACACCGTCGGCGATGCGCCGGAACTCGAAGGCCTCGACGTGCCGCTGATCGCCACCGACGCCGCATCTGCCCAGCGGATGACGGAAGCCGCCAAGCCGATGGTCCGCGACATCATGCGCGACCGCTTCAACGCCCATGCGCTCGCCATTGCCCCCTATCCGCCGCAGATCGTCTTCTGCAACGCCGAGGTCAGCAGCCTTGCCGATCTCGAGGGCAAGAAGATCCGTGGCTCGGGTCGCATGACATCTCTTTTTCTTGAAGCTCTCGGCGCCGAAGGCGTGACGATGGCGTTTTCCGAAGTGCCGGGCGCACTCGAGCGCGGCGTCATCGATTGCGCCGTCACGGGCGCCGGCTCGGGCTATGCCTCGGGCTGGTTTGAATCCTCGACGCATCTCGTGAACCTGCCGCTGGGCGGCTGGGATCCGGTCATCACCGCCGTCAACCTCGACGTCTGGGAAGGCCTCGACCCTGCCGTCCAGACCTTCCTCACGGAACAGGTGGCGACGGAGTTTGAAGCCAAGGCATGGGCGGATGCGGGCGGCGCGCTGGAACGTGACATTGCCTGCCTGACGGGCGGCGAATGCGCAGCCGGTGCGGCCGCATCCATGACCCTGGTCGAGCTGTCCGACGAGGACAAGGCGCGTGCCGTCACCGTTCTGGAAGAGACCATCCTTCCCGATTGGGCCAAGCGTGCCGGCGGCGACTGGGCCAAGCGCTGGAACGAGAGCATCGGCGCGGCTTTCGACGTCACCATCGCGCAGTAACCCGGAAATCGAGGGCGACGTGATGTCTGAACCAAGGTCACTGGCGGGGTCGGCGATGCAACTCGCCGCCCTCGTGAAAACACTCAACCGATGGGTCGCACTCATCTGCGGCGTGGTCCTGATGATCACCGTCGCCCTCATCCTCTCCGAAGTGCTCGGTCGCCGCATTTCCTTCTTCCGGATCGGCGGCGCCGACGAGATTGCCGGATACGTAATGGCCGGCATCGCCACCTGGGGTTTCTCCTATGCCCTGGTCGAACGCGCGCATGTGCGCATCGACCTCGTGCATGCCAAGCTGCCGGCACCGGGTCGCGCCCTGTTCGACGTGATCGCGCTGGCAAGCGTGCTCTGCGTCGCCCTGCTCGTCAGCTACTACGCCTACGACGTCCTGGCAAAGTCGGTTGCCCGCGGCTCTCGTTCGAACACACCGATGTCGATCCAGCTCTGGATCCCGCAGGTGATCTGGTTCGGCGGATGGGCGTGGATGGCGCTGACGTCAGCCGTCATGCTCGGTTGCTCGGTCACTCTGGCCCTGGCCCGGCAGTGGAACCTCGTCACCGACCTGACCGGCATTCCCTCCGAAACAGGAGAGACGGCATGATCACCTATGTCGCAATCGGCCTTGCCGTGCTCCTGGCGCTCTCCATTCCCGTCGGCGCCGCGCTCTTCATTCTCGGCTTTGGCCTCGACATATTCTTCTCGCCGCTGCCGCTGATGCGGGGCCTCGGCCAGATGGTCTATTCGTCCTCCGACAGCTTTCTGCTGATCGCCATTCCCCTCTTCGTTCTCCTGGGCGAGATCCTGGTGCGGGCCGGCATCGCCGAGCGGACCTACGCCACGCTCGACACCTGGTTCTCGTGGCTTCCGGGCGGGCTGGTCCACGCCAACATCGGCACGGCCACCATGTTTTCGGCCACCTCCGGCTCATCCGTCGCCACCGCAGCCACGGTGGCAACGGTCGCCATGCCGCAGGCCGAACGGCAGGGCTATGATCACAAGCTGTTTGCCGGCGCCATCGCCGCCGGTGGCACGCTCGGGATCATGCTGCCACCGTCGATCAATCTGATCGTCTACGGCTTCCTGACGCAAACGTCGGTGCCGCAGCTGTTCATGGCGGGCATCATCCCCGGCCTGATGATGGCCGTCGGGTTCATGCTGATCACCGCCATCATCTGCAAAATCAAGCCGAGCCTGGGGGGACCGAGCCGTTCCTTCACATGGCGTGAACGGCTCGCCGGCCTGCCGCATCTCCTGCCGGTCTTCCTCGTCTTTGCCGTGATCATCGGATCGATTTACCGCGGCTGGGCCACGCCGACCGAAGCGGCCGCTATCGGCGTTGCCATGGCCCTGGTGATTGCTGCCTTCCATGGTGCGGTCACCGTCGCCAACATGCGCGCGGCCCTGCTCGGCACCATCCGCACCACATCCATGGTGATGTTCGTTATCGTGGGGGCCTATTTCCTCAACTATGCGCTCGGCGCCACCGGTCTCGGACGCCAGCTGACGGCCTTCCTCAACGATCTCGGGCTCGGACCTTACGGAATGCTACTCGTGATCATTCTGATGTACATCGCCCTCGGCTTCTTCATCGAGACGCTGGCGCTGATGATCGCGACCATCCCCATCGTCGTTCCGATCATCACCGACCTCGGCTTCGACAAGGTCTGGTTCGGCATCCTGATGATCGTCCTGATCGAGATGGCGCTGATCACCCCGCCGGTCGGCCTGAACCTCTACGTCGTGCAGGGCGCGCGCAAGAACGGCAGGCTGAGCGAGGTGATGATCGGCGTCATCCCCTTCGTGTTCGTCATGCTGCTGATGGTGGCGCTGCTCGTCGCCTTCCCGCGCATCGCCCTGTTCTTTGCCCCGGCCTGACCGCGTTTTCTCAATCTCACGGAATCCCACATGACACATGAAATCGAATTCGACATCGCGGGCCACGGCAAGGCATCGATCGACATCCACCGCGGCATCATTGCGGGCTGGACGGGGCGCAATGCTGACGCCGTCAACCACCACATCGCAGAACTGCAGGAGATCGGCGTCCCGCCGCCAAGCACTGTGCCCCTCTTCTACCGCGTCTCCGCAAGCCTGTTCACCACCGACGAGATGATCGAGACCGTGGACGCGACGTCATCGGGTGAAGCCGAGCCGGTTCTGGTCGATGATGGGACACGGCTTTATCTGGGGCTCGGCTCCGACCACACGGACCGCTCCCTGGAAACGCATTCCGTCGCCCTGTCCAAGCAGATCTGCGCCAAGCCGGTGGCGCCCGTCCTGTGGCCGTTCGACGAGGTGGCGGGCCATCTCGACGAGATCCACATCCGCTCCTTCATCCGGGACGACGCAAGCGCCGAATGGGTACCCTACCAAGACGGCAAGCTCGCCTCGATCCGCCCGCTGGGCGAACTGGTCGCCTCCTCGCCGGCGGCATCCGGTGCGCTGCGCCTGAACGCCGGGACGGCCATGATGTGCGGCACGTTCGCCGTCCTGTCGGGCGGCGTGCGCCCGTCCCGTTATTTTCGGATGGAAATGGTCGACGACAGACTGGGCCGGACGATCAATCACTGCTACGAGATGAGCGCCCTGCCCGTCATTTCCTGAGGCCAATCATGACAGATATTTCGCCGCTTCGCGCCGCTTCCGGACGCATCAGCTTTCGCGCAGAGGATCGCACGCGCCATGCCGTCGATCGCGTGATGGCACTTCCGCCCCAGGTGCTGGCCTCGATCTTCACCCGCTTCGACGCCGCGCGGATCATGGACGAAGCCGCCGCGCTCGATGCCGATGCAGCGCTCTGGAAGCAGCCTCTCGCCGGGCTTCTCGTCTCGATCAAGGATCTGTTCGACGAGGCCGGCCTCACGACGACCGCGGGATCGGCGATCCTTTCCGGCGCGCCGGTCGCGCGTCAGGACGCAGAGGCTGTCCGACGGCTGAAGGCTGCCGGCGCCATCGCCTTCGGACGCACGACCATGTCTGAATTTGCCTATTCGGGCGTCGGGCTGAACCCGCATTTCGGCAATCCGCAGAATGGTCTCGGTCCCCTTCGCATCACCGGCGGATCGACCTCGGGTGGCGCCGTGACGGTGGCGCTCGGGCTAGCCGACGTGGCGCTCGGTTCCGATACCGGCGGCTCGGTCCGCATTCCCGCCGCCCTGAATGGCCTGTCCGGCTTCAAGCCCACCCAGGCATCGGTGCCTCTGGACGGCGCCTTCCCGCTCTCCCAGAGCTTTGACAGCATCGGGCCGCTGGCGCGCAGGATCGCGCAATGCGCGGCCGTCTACGCCGTGCTGTCGCAAACCGAGCGTCCTTCCTCCGTTGCTGGCGACAAGCCGCGGATCGGCGTCGTGCGCGGCTTTCTGACCGATGGGCTTGATGAGCAGGTCGCCCGCGACTTCGAAGCCGCACTGCAACGCCTTTCGGCCGGCGGGTTCGATCTCGTCGATGTGGATCTGCCGATGCTGGAAGGCTTTGGCAACGTCAATCGCATTCTCGTCGCGACCGAAGCGCATGCGATCCACGAGGCCCGGCTCGATGCCTTGGAAACCGTCGGCGATCCGCGCGTCCTGAAGCGCATTCGTGCGGCCGAAGGATTTGGCCCATCCGAGGTTTCCGATGCCGTTGTTCAACGCAAAAGCGCCATCGAAGCGTTCGGGGCGATGAGCCGTGACTTCGATGCTTTCGTCACGCCGACTGTTCCGACCGTTGCGCCTCTGATTGCCGACGTCGAGGCCGACTTCGACAGGCTCAATGCCTTGATGCTGCGCAATCCCTCCACCGTCAACTTCCTTGACGGCTGTGCGGCGACGCTTCCCATGCATGGCAAGCAGCCGCTTTCGACGGGGCTGATGCTGTTTGGACCGGGTGGTGCGGATTGGCACGTGCTGGAACTCGCCGGGCGGGCACAGGCCATACTGGAGGCATGAGTGATGTCGGCCCGTGGACGGACTTTCTGGTGCGAATGTCGTCCACGGCCATCGTCGTCGTCTTGATCACCTGGGTTGCAGCGCGGCTCGGTCCGAAAATCGGCGGGGTCCTGATCGGCCTGCCGATCGTGCTGGCGCCCGGCTTCTTCTTCATGCTGCGCGATCACCCCCTGGATTTCGTTGGCTCCAGTGCGTCGGGCGCGATCTATTCTCTCGCCGCGACACAGATCTTCCTCGCAGCCTTCGTCGTGGCGTCCACACGCATGGGTGCCATTACGGCCATGGGCTGTGCCATTCTGGCGTGGAGCGCACTGGCTTTCCCTTTCGCCTTCCTGCCCCACGATCCACTGGTCGGAGCCGGCCTGTTTGCTCTGGCCACGGTATTAGCGCGCATGATCGGCCGCCGCTTTGTCCATACCAGCAAACTGCCACCCTCACCGACGCGCTGGAGCCTGCTGATCCTGCGCGGCCTTGCGGCGGGGGTGCTGGTGGGATGCGTGACCTTTGCGGCGTCCCGTCTCGGTGCCTCGCTTTCGGGCACCCTTCTGGCATTCCCGATCGGCTTCTGTGTCATCCTCCTGTCGCTTCGGCTCGACCAGGGGCCAGAGATGGCCAGCCAGACCGCCCATGCGGGTCTTGTCGGCGTCATCGGTCTTGCAGGCTTCTGCCTTGTCCTGGCCGTCGCCAGCCGGCTCATCGCCCCATGGCCGGCCTTTGGTGCCGCGCTTCTCGCCTCCGTCGCCGTAACCGCTATCTTGACCGCGAGGGCGCAAAGCGGCCGTACAGAGAGCCGCTTGCTTTGAAGGGCTGCCGATGAGCATTGTGCGGTACTGGCATCGTGACGGGGCATGGCGAGATGGTTGATTTCAAGGGGCTGGAAACCTTCCTCTGGGTGGTTTCCCTCGGCAGCTTCAAAGGCGCAGCACAGAAACTCAACACCACCCAGCCGGCCATCTCGCACCGCATCGCCCAGCTCGAGATCGAGCTCGGCTTCAAGCTGCTGACGCGGGAGACCCGCAACATCACCCCCACGGCGCGCGGCCGCCAGGTGCTGGCCTACGCCGAGAAGATGATCGGCATGCGCGCCGAGATGCTGGCGGCGCTGCGCGATGTCTCGGCGATCCGCGGCATCATCCGGCTGGGCGTGGCCGAGACGATCGTTCACACCTGGCTGCCCGACTTCATCAAGGAAGTGAACCGCTGCTACCCGCATCTGTCCATCGAGATCGAGGTCGATATCTCTCCGTCGCTGCGCACACGCCTGCTCGCGCAGGAAATCGACATCGCCTTCCTGCTCGGCCCGCTGACGGCGCCACTCCTGCGCAACCGCCTGCTCTGCGAATATGCGGTGGGCTTCGTGGCGAGCCCTGCCCTGGAGGTTCCGAACCCGGCGAACGTTCATCAGCTTGCAGAATTTCCGATCATCACGTTTGCGCGCAAGACACAGCCCTATGAATTGGTGAAGTCCCTGTTCAACAGGCCGGATCTGCCCGCCATCAAGCTGCACGCCAGCGCGTCGATGGCAACGGTGGTCCATCTTGCGCTCGAGGGCATCGGCATCGCCGTCATCCCCTATCAACTGGTGCAGGACGAGTTGCAGGCCGGGCGGCTGGTGCTCATTCAATCGGAGGCGAGGATGCCGCAGCTGTCGTTCTGCGCAAGCTGGCTCGAGTCCCCCGACACGCTGGCAGTGGAGCTCGTCGTCGATATCGCGGCCAGGGTCGCGGACACGCGGGCCGCCACAGTCGCCTAATCTGATCGCAACGCAGTATCGTCAATGGCTTCTTCAGCGGTAGTCTCCGGGCTGCAAGAAGCAAGCCCTGCGCTGGACGAAACACGGGCGATACGGTGGCGATTGTTCACGAATAGCGCCGGACAAATCGGGTGTCGTTGCGGTGCTTCCATTCGGACACCCAGCGTCCGCTGAATGCCACACCCCATTTGTCGGCAATCGTGCGACCGTCGGAAAGCGAGATCAGTGCCAGCCAGGCACGCTGCGGCCTGAAGGGCAGCAAAGGCTCGCGAGACAGAGAACGGCAGATGTTCTGCGCCAGCACCGGCCCCTGCCGGACGGCAAAGACACCGGCCTTGGGTCGAGGATCGGGAAGGGACGCGACATCGCCGGCGGCGAAGATGTCGGGATGTGAAAGGGCGCGCAGCGTCTCGTCCACGCAGATGAAACCGGCCCCGTCGAGGTCCAAGGCCGTTTCTCGCAGCCAGTCTGGCGCGCCGCTTGATGTCGTCCAGACGGCATCGTCTGTATCGATCCGCCGGCCGTCGCGCGCAATCAGCGTGCCGTTGTCGAAAGCCACGACATCGAAGCCGGGATGGTGCGCGATTCCGGCCTGCTGCAACTCGTCCTCCACCATTCGCTGCGCCCGATTGCTGCGCGCCGGAACTGGACGGCCTGCGCGGCCCACGAGTGCGATCTGCACCCGTTTGCCAAGCAGACGCTTCTTTAAGGCGAAGGCGACTTCGACGCCTGCCACTCCTTGGCCGACAACGGCAAGATGGAGCGGCCCCTGATGCCCGGCAGCCAGGGCATCCAGCCGCGCCAGCCGTTCGGTGAAGCTCGCGATCGGTTTCACCGAGACGCCGCCCGAGACGCCCTGGGGCAGGCTTGGCGTGGAACCGATATCGAGCGACAGAAGGCGGTACGTTAGAACCCTTCCGTCAGAAAGCAGGACATGCCGTCGCTTGGCGTCAATTCCCACGGCAGCCCCCTCGACAAACGAGACGCCGCTACGCCTGCAAAGCGCTGCCAGATCGATATGAAAATCCTCGAACTGATATCGTCCTGCGATGTAGCCCGGCAACATTCCGGAATACGGTGCATGGCGCGATGGCGAGACGAGAATGATCTCTCGACCAAGGTTCAGGCGCCCCAGTTGTCGTACCACCTCCACATGGGCGTGACCGCCGCCGAGCAGAACAACGGGATTTTTCGTGCCGGTCTCACGCATGGCTTTTCCCTTCAGCACTGATGCGGTGCACGAGACCACCGGCGGCCTCTGCATCGGCCTCGTCATGCGTCACCAGGATGATCGGCAGTCCGGCATCGCGCGCCTTGGCAAAGACGAGATCGCGCATTTGCGCGCGCAGGTCCGTGTCGAGTTTGGAAAAGGGCTCGTCCAGCAGAAGCAGCCTCGGACGCGAGATCAGCACACGCGCCAGGGCGACGCGCACTTTCTGGCCGCCCGAAAGCGTTGCGGGATCACGGGCCTCGAAGCCCTGAAGATCCATTTCCGCCAGGATGGCGGAACCGATCCGGCGCCGCTGCTTCCGCCCCGACACATCGGGAGGGATGGCAAAGGCCACATTCGCCCCCACCGACATATGCGGGAAGAGAAGCGGATCCTGGAACAGGATGCCTGCCCGTCTCGCTTCCGGCGGCAGGTCTAGAAGGTTCGTCCCGTCGATGGAGACCTCGCCCTCCGCCTGGAATGCAGGGTCGAGAAAACCGCCGATGAAGGAGAGCAGCGTGGATTTTCCCGATCCTGACGGCCCCATCACCGTCAGCACCTCGCCTGGCAAAACAGTCGCAGACAGATCGATCAACCGCTTTCCGTCGAGCCGGATGACGATGCTCGATAGCGAGAGGCCGGGTCTATCGTTGGCTTTCATCATCCGTCAGACCCTCATCTCTCGGCGCTTGCGGTGAAGCATTGCGGGCAGAAAGGCTGCCAACGAAAAGGCAATGAACGGCAACAAGGTCTGCAGCAGGGCGTAGACTCCAATGACGCGTCGATTGTTGCCCGAGGCAAGCGCCACCGCTTCGGTGGTGACTGTCTGCAACCGTCCCTCGCCGATCAGCAGTGTCGGCAGATATTGCCCGACCGAGACTGCGAAACCAACGGCGCAGGCCGTCAGGATCGGCCGGATCAGCATCGGCAACCGGATGGAAAGAAGCACGGAAAGTCGAGAACGCCCGAGCGCCGTTGCGACAATCTCGTAACGCCGGTCAAGCGCGCGCCAAGGGTCGGCCAGCGACAGAAATACGTAGGGCAGAACAAAGACGAGATGAACGAGGATCAGAGCGGCGTACCGATACGGGCTGCCGCTGCCGATGAAGAACAGTTGCAGGCCGAAGACGAAGGTGATCTGCGGCACGATCAGCGGCATGTACAGAATGAGCAGTCCTCTCTCGCCGCCCGCTCGCCCCGTCTGCGTTTCCCGTTCCAGGCAGCCGATCGTCAAGACGATCGCCGCAAGCGTGGATCCGAGACCGGTGACAAGCGTGGTCTTCAGCGGATCCAGGACCCGCGGCAGGGCATTCTGCCAGCTTCGCAGCGTGAGGCTTTCAGGAAGGAGATCGGGAAATTGCCAGAGGCCGGCAACGGACCAAATCGCCAGGATGCCGAGGCCCGCAAAGACAGTGACACCGATAATGCCGATCATGAGGGCCGAAAGTCGCCGCAGCAAGGCATCTGTCGCCAAACGGTATCCGTGATCTCGTGCGAAGCGCAGCAGTTTGCTGCCGAGATGCTCGAGGCCATACCAGACAAGGATCGCCCCAACCGTCACCGTTAGCTGCACCAGCGCGCCTGCAGAGGCCAGGAAGCGGGCGGAGAGATCGGGGTCGTTCATCCATTGCACCAGGCGGGTGGCGAGCGTGCCCGGCAGGTTCGGCCCGAGGATCACCGCCACGTCCACGACGGAACTCGAGTAGGCTATGACGGCATAGACGGCAAAACGGATCTGCCGGTAGAGCGCCGGCCAGAGGAGGTAGAGGAAACCCGCGATACGCCCATAGCCAAAGGACGCGGTCAGCCGCCGGGAGGCGATCAGGTCGACCTGCGGAAGCGCCGCAAGCGTCACCAGAAACAGGAACGGCGTTTCCTTGGCGACCAGTCCGGCGATCATCGCAAGGCCAAGAGGATCGTGCGGGATCAGGATGTCGGGCGGCCGGTCGATGCCGGCCAGGGGCGCGACGAGACGGATCAGATAGCCCGACGGCGCGATCAGAAAGGCCAGCCCAAAGGCCGCCGCCGCATGCGGAACGGCAAGGAGTGGGGAGATCAGATGCTGCAGCCGGGTCATGACGGGCGTTCCGGCAAAGCTTGCCATGAAGAGCATCGTGACGACGAGCGAGATTGCCGTCGCAGCCAGGCCCGTCGCAAAACTGAGCACGGCCGCGTGAGCGAGGCCCGGTGTGGCAAACAGGCTTCGGAAGGTTTCGAGACCCAAGGCATTCCCGCCAAGCACCGGCAGATAGCCGAAGGCAGGAAGCAGGGTTCCGAGGAGGCCGAAAGTTATCGGCAGCACCAGCAGCGCGACAGTGGTGAGAACCGCGCTCCGGGCAAAGAGCGCGGTGCCACTGCCTGTCGTCCGTTTCTGGGCCGGGCTGCGGTCAGACACGGATCAGTTGCCGCTGGCATAGCGCCGGCGCCATTCGGTCTCGATGCGATCCATCCAGCTGGCATGCGGTTCGGCGATGACCGGACCGAGCTCGCCGGGTGGGAGCGTCGCAACGCCGAGGACAAGCGACTGGAAAGCGGCGCGATCGGCCTCCGGCAGCTTCTCCATGGAAAGGACCGTCGGATCGCCCCAGTACGTCGGGTCCTGCTTGCGCAATTGCGCCTCCGGAGAGATCAGGAAGTTGGCGGTGAGCAATGCCCCTGCCTTGGCATTGGCATTGTAGGGAATGGCAACGAAATGGGTATTCCCCAGTGTTCCGCCGGGAAAGGTGAAGGAGCGGATGGTCTCGGGTAATTCACCGGCGCGCACGCTCCCCGAGGCCTCTGCCGGATTGAAGGCGAAGATGATGTCCAGTTCGCCGTCCGCCAGCTTCTGCTTCATGTCGGGATAGTTCTGCGGAAAGGCCTTGCCCGAACGCCATGAGACCTCATGCAGTTCGTCGAGGTAGGCGAAGAGCGGCTCGACGTCGGCGTCGAAAGTCGACTCGTCCACCGGCCCGGCAAGTTTGGCTGGATCAGCGGTCACCTCGTGCAACACCTGCTTCAGGAAGGAGGAGCCGATGAAGTCCGGCGGCGCGGGATAGGAGAAGCGACCGGGATTGCGCTTCGCCCAGTCTAGCAGTTGTGCCGTATCGTCCGGCAGGTCGTTTTGGTCGGTCCGGGCGCTATCGTAGAAGAAAACCATTTTCGCGCCGCCCCAGGGGCTTTCCAGACCCTCGGTAGGCTCGGTGAAATCGGCGAGGATGGTCGGCTGGTTCTCGACATCCACATATTGCCAGTTGGGAAGCGATGTCGCCCATCCGGGCGAGAGAAGCAGGCCCTGCTGCTTCATGGAGACGAAGTTCTCGCCGTTGATCCAGATCAGGTCGACCGACCCGCCTTCGTTCCTGCCTGCGGCCTTCTCCGCCACCACCTTGGCAACGGCGCTTCCGGTGTCATCCAGCTTAACCTGGGTTACCGTGACGTCGTGCCGCTCCCGCATCTCCGCTGCCACCCATTCCAGATAGGCGTTGATGTTTTCGGAGCCACCCCAGGCATTGAAATAGACCGTCTGGCCGACCGCGGCCTTCTCGATCGCCGGCCAGTCCTTCACGTCGGCTTCGGCCGCCAGGACGTTCAAGCTGCCGATCCCGGCAATCACAGAAGCTATCAAAAGTCTGGTGATGATGCGCATCGCGTGCCGTTCTCCCTTGTCTTGCTGTCGGTGCTTCGCCTGAAGCCCCGCCTTTCCATGATTTACTCTGCCGAGAGCCCCATGGATCATGTCCGGCTAGCGGCAGACATCATCAGCCGCTCCCGCGCCGACGCAACTGTCGGACGATCGTCGGGGTGAGCGCGATCGCGGCCAGCGCCAGGAAAGCCAGAGTGATCTCGCCCGTCACGAGATCGGAGATCTCAGCCTCGCGACCGGCTTGCTGCGCCGCGACGAGCACGCTGTCGACGCCCTGGCCCAGATAGGCATAGGCGAAGGTGCCGGGCAGGATGCCGAGAAAGGTCGCTGCGACGAAGCGCCCGAGGCTGATATCGAAGAGAGCGGCTGCGATGTTCACCACGAAGAAGGGGAAGACCGGCGCCAGCCGGATGACGAAGAGATAGCCGAAGGCATTCTCGCGGAACCCCTCGGCGAGCGTCTTCACCACGCCATCCACCCGGTGTCGCAGGAAGCTGCCGAAGGCCGAGCGCGTCGCGAGGAAGAGGATCGACGCGCCGATCGTGGCGGCGACGGCGACGAGCGCGCCTCCGAGCAGCCAGCCGAACAGGAAGCCACCGAAGATCGTCAGGATCGACGCTGCCGGAAAAGAGAAGGCGACGGCGACGATGTAGACGCAGACGAACAGGACAGCCGACCAGAGCGAATGGGCGTCGACATAGCTCCTGAGCGCCTGACGCTGTTCGGCCAGGAAACCGAGGCTCAGATAGTCCTGCAGGCCGAACGCATAGCCGAGCGCAAGGCCCAGCAGCACGACGCCGACGGGTACAAACCGCGTCATTTGCTTCCTGACGGAGCCGCCCGTGCCTTGGCCATGCGGTTCGGTTTGCTCGTCAATCATGTTTGAGATCATTCCCGGAAAAGGCGAGCCAAGCCTGCCGCCAGCGGACAAGCGTGGTCAGAGCGCAAATTGCCGCAAACCCATAGGCGATGATCGGGAAGGCGCCCGGAAAAAGGCACATCGCGATGAAGACGGCGATGGTCTCGACTCCCTCCGCCAGTCCTCCGGCATAGTAGATCCCCTTCGTGGGAAACTCCGGGGCGTTTCTGCCGAGCTTTGCCGCGACGGCGGAGAAGGCGAGGAAGGAGGAGCCCGTCCCGACGAAGGAAACGATCAGGACGGCAGCTGGCAGCGCATTCGCGTCGGGAGCCGATACGGCAAAGCCGAGCGGGATGAGCGCGTAAAACACCATGTCGAGCGCGATGTCGAGGAAGGCGCCGCGGGCCGTCGGCCCCTGGATGCGCGCCACGGCTCCATCCAATCCGTCGAGAAGGCGGTTGGCGAGGATCAGCGCCAGCGCCAGCAGCCAGATGCCAAAGCACAAGGCGGCAAAGGCGCCGAGACCGGCGAGAAAGCCCACCATGCTAATGACGTCCGCACGCACTCCATAACGCGCAAGGAACTCCGCGCCCGGCTGAAGGGCGGCGCGCTGCAGGGGCAGGATGCGGGCATCGATCATCCGCGCCTCCAGGTCTGGAAACGCTCAAGCAGCGAGAGAAGGAAGCCGTTGATGTGGTTGCGGCGCCACTGGCCTGCCACCATCTTGTTGGCTTCCGCCAGCGTCGGATAGATATGGATCGTGCCGAGGATCTTGCCGAGGCCGTGCTTGTGCTTCATGGCGAAGACGAATTCGGCAAGCAGGTCGCCGGCATGCGCGCCGACAATGGTCGCACCGAGGATCTTGTCCTTCCCCGGTACGGTCAGTACCTTGACGAAGCCCCGCGCGGAGCCATCCGCGATAGCGCGGTCGAGATCGTCGATTCCGAAACGGGTAACCTCGTAGGGGATGTTCCTCTCCCTCGCCTCCGTCTCCGACAGCCCGACGCGCGCGACTTCCGGATCCGTGAAGGTCGCCCAGGGAATGATGGTGTAATCTACCTTGAACCGCTTGAGGTCGCCGAAAAGCGCATTGATCGCGGCGAACCAGGCCTGATGCCCGGCCACATGCGTGAGCTGGTAGGGTCCTGCAACGTCGCCGGCGGCGAGGATGTGGGGATGCAGCGTCTGCAGATAGGCGTTGGTCTGGACGGTGCGATCGACCTCGATGCCGAGTTCCTCCAGACCGAAACCCTTCAGGCGCGGCGTTCGGCCAACCGCAGCAATGATCTCGTCGAACGAAATCCGGCGCTTCTGGCCCGCACTCTCGATCTCGATCCACCTCCCGTCTGCCCCAACCCCGCAGGCGATGGCCTTGTGATCGGTCCGCACCGCAACACCGTCCGCCGTCAGCGATGCCTCAACCAGCGACGAAGCATCCTCGTCCTCGCGCATCATCAGGCGCGGTGCCATTTCGATCTGCGTGACCTCGGAGCCGAGCCGTGCGAAACTCTGCGCCAGTTCGCAGCCGATCGGACCGCCGCCCAGCACCACCAGCCGTTTCGGTGCCTCGGGCCGATGGCGCAGGCGGTCCCACAGCGTGTCCGAGGTAAGATAACCGACCTCTTCCATGCCGGGAATCGGCGGCACGACGGGTTGGGCGCCGGTGGCAATGATGATCGCGCGGCTCGTCAGCCGCAGGGTTTCGCCGTCATTCCCGGCGATTTCGACCGTCCAGGGATCGATAAATCTGGCATAGCCCTGCAGCACCTCGACACCCAGCGACGTATAGCGCTCGACGCTGTCGTGCGGTTCGATCTCGGCGATGACCTTGTGTATCCGCTCCATCACCGCGGAGAAGGAAATCCTCGGCTCGACGGATTGCAGGCCGTAACGATCGGCATGCCGCATCTGCTGCGCCACGCTGGCGCTCTTGATGAGCGCCTTGGAAGGCACGCAGCCGAAGTTCAGACAGTCGCCACCCATCTTGTGCGCCTCGACCAGCGTCACCTTCGCCTTGGCACTCGCTGCGATATAGGCAGACACGAGCCCTGCCGAGCCCGCACCGATCACGATGAGATTGCGGTCGAACCGCCTCGGCCGCATCCAGCGCCGATCGGCGGGTGCGGGCCTCTGATCGGTCGATGCCATGCGGGCTCCTTGGATATACGTGGCCCATTGGGCAGTCACGCAAAGAACTGTCAAACCACGAGTCTGTTACGCAGGGGGGAGACCCGACGTTACAGCGGCGCTTCGCGCACCAACTCTTGAAACCGGAAAGCGGTCGCTGATTGCAGGTGGCACCATGACGTCCGGACCAGGCGGAAATAATTGCCAGAAAGCGCGTTTGGTCCCCGCCTCGCGAATACGACAGGGCCGGGATCGTCAAGATCCCGGCCCTGTCGTCTGCGTCTGCACGCTCCGTCCTTTTTCGCCTGCTTACGCCGCGAAGTAGAACTGATCGGCGGTCAGCTGGTCCTTCGTGATATTGGCAATCGTCAGCGTGGCGCCGTCGTCCAGCGTGATGACGGTCCCGAGCGCGGTTTCGCTCAGGTGTTCGGCAAGGCCCGCGAAGTCGTGGATCTCGCTCGAGGCCAGATCGATGACGTCACCGGCTTCGAAGTCCATCACCGTGTCGTGGCCGAAGCCGGCGCGGAACACGAAGCTGTCCTTGCCCGCGCCGCCGTTCATCCGGTCGTTGCCGGCACCGCCCGCCAGGATGTCGTCGCCGTCGCCGCCGAACAGCGTGTCATGGCCGTAGCCGCCATGAAGCACGTCTTTGCCGCCATTGCCGAACACGTAGTCGTTGCCTTCGCCCGCCTCGACCACATCGCCGGCCTTGCCACCGAACACATAGTCGTGGCCAGCGCCCGCATCGATTGCCGAACCCGTGACCCCGGCAAACAGCGTGTCGGATCCCGCCGTGCCGCTGACCACCTCGAGCGCCTTGCCTTCACCATCCACCGTCAGCGTGAACTGACCGGTTGCCGTGCCGCCATGGCCGTCCGAGACCGTATAGGACAGCGTGAGCTTCGCCGTCTCGCCTTCGTTGAGCCCGTCGAACAGCCCCTTGCCGTCAAAGGCAAGCTTGCCGCTTGCGTCGATCGAGAATGCCGCCTTGGCTGCATCCTTGTCGAGCGCAATGCCCTCGACGCCCACCACCGCAAAGCCCGAAAGGCTCAGGATATCGCCGTCGACATCAAGGTCGTTGGCGATGAGATCGAAGGTCTTGGTCTCGCTTTCCTTCACGCTGCCGGTATCTGCGACCGCCACCGGCGCATCGTTGACCGGCCTGACCGCCAGCGTCACCACCGTCTCCACCTTGCCGCCATGGCCATCGGTCACGGTGACGGTGAAGCTGTCGGCGCCGTTGTAATCGGCGGCGGGATGATAGCTCCAGGCACCGGTCGAGGGGTTGACCGACACCGTGCCGTTCTTCGGACCGAAGCCGTCCTTGATGCCATAGACAAGGGTGTCGCCGTCGGCATCCCTGGCGACGATCTGCCCGGTTATGGCGGCCTCCTCATCACCCGTGGCCGCGGCCGGCTGGTCGACGACAGGGCCGCGGTTGACGATGGCGGCGGCGAGCTCGTCCGCCGAAAGTACGGAGCCATCGGCAAAGGCCACCACCTCGACACCGGCGCCATTGCCGGCGAGCTGGTCCTTCAGCGTGATCGTCTTGCCGGCGATCTCGATCTCGACATCACGGCCATGGCGGTGGATGACGACATCGGCCCGCGTCGCATCGTCGAGGAACAGCCGATCCTGGTCGTCGGACGCCGCCGTCTCGAAGATCACGTCGGAGCCATCGCCGGAACGATAGACGTAAGTGTCCGACCCCGTACCACCCTGCAGCTGGTCGTCTCCTTCACCGCCGTCCAGCACGTCGTCGCCGGCCCCGCCGATCAGGTAATCGGCGCCCTCGTTGCCGATCAGCGCATCACTGCCGGCTCCACCGCTCACATAGTCATTGCCCTCAGCGCCGATCAGCGTGTCGTCGCCGCCGTCGCCATAGAGCTTGTCGTCGCCGCCAAGCCCCTGGATCACGTCGTTTCCGATATCGCCCAGGAGCACATCATCCTTGTCGTTACCGACCAGAACAAGGTCGCTGGCCGGCGGCTGGGTGTTGGAGAGTTCGATGATCGCCACGTTGTCGAACTTCACCCCGGCAGCCTTCCAGCTGTAGACGCCGGCAGACCCTACCCTGACGTCGTCGAGGACAACCGGGTAGGAGAACAGGCTGTGTCCGTCGACGGTCACCTGCAGCTTGCCGTTGAGCACGTCGGCTGCAAGGTGGAAGGTGTCGCCGGGCGTGAACGTGGTGCGCACGCGGCCGATAATCTCCTCGTAGCCCTTGACCACCTGAACGACCGTCGCGAGGCGGGCGTGGGCGTCGATCTCAAGCTTGGTGTAATTGTCGGCATCGACGTAGTTCAGCATGAAGCCGACACCGCCGGCGGCGGTCGGGACGGTGATATCAGCCTCGATCGCGTAGTTCTTCAGTGCCTTGTTGCCGGCGTACAGTGCGTAGGTCCCCTTGTGGAGGGCGTATGAGCCGTCGCCGAGCGGCGACCAGCCGCGCTGCCACAGATCGGGAACGCTGGCGCCGGATGGGGTCCAGGTCAGCTCACGGCTGTAGGCTCCTTCGCGCTCCACCAGCGCGCCATCGACCACCGCCCAGTTTGCGGAGCCATCGACGCGGACGCCTGCCCCGTTGAACTCGGTGGTGTCGATGATGGTCCAGCCGTCCATCGAGCCGTCATTGAAGGTCTCTGCAGTGATGATGCGATCGCCGGTGACGACGTCGACCACCATGGCGTCGGTGTCATCGCCGACGGTGACCACGACCGTTGTGCGGCCGGGGCCGAACTCCTTGGTCAAGGTATTGCCGTTGACGGTCTCGCCACCTGCCGTGATCACCGGATTGGCGCCGGTCGACAGGCTGGCATTGATCGTGGCGGTGGCCTTCCCGTCGCCGTCGAAGTCGATGATGCGCAGATCGGCTCCGGCATCGGCCTCATTGGTTGGCGCGCGTACGGTAATATCGTCGAACAGCGAGCCCTGGTTCTTGCTCGAATAGAAGCCGACGGTGCCGGCGCCGAGCGGCGCGGTGTCGGTCACGAGGCCGCCGAACAGGAGGACACCGTCGAGCGAGACGCCAATGGTGCTGCCACGCACGACCACCTTCACGTCGACATCATGATAGAAGGTGTAGCCACCGGCCTCCTCGGCCAGCACTGTCTTGACCCCGTTCTCGATGCGGACAAGCCGGCGCACATTGTCGGCATTGGAGACCTCGAAGCGGTAGCAGTCGCCGGTTGCCTCGTCGTAACGAATGACGACCCCCATGGTCCCCTCTTCGAGCGACAGCATGCTCGTCTCAAGAAGCATGTCGCCGATCATCGCGCCCTTCTTGACGAAGGTGTTGTCGGTCCCGCCGGAGAGATCGTAAAGCGTGCCTCCGACACCGCCGAGGGCGTCGTCGGCATCGCGGCTGTTGGCCGATCCCTTGACCACGAAGGACTGGTCCGGTGCGCCTGGAACCACGACGGAGACCTTGGCGCCGCCGAAATCGGTCGAGTTGAGGCTGCCGTTGAAGTTCAACTGGACGTCACCGGCAGCACCCGATGCAAGCGGACCGTTTGCGTCGACCCCGCCGAGGGCCGCGATCGCCTCGCCGGACATGGCACCCTTCACGAAGGTGAAGGCCGACAGCGAAGCGCCTGATGTCTCCTTGTCGTCGTCACTCATGATGTAGAAGCCGTGTGCGCTGTTGAAACCCCAGCGCGTGCCGTCCGTCACGTCGGTATCGACCACCTGCGTGCCGACCAGTTCACCATTGATGTACTTGTTGAGGATCTGCTGCTTGCCTTCGATCTTGAAGGTGAAGGCAAGGCGGTTCCAGGTGCCGTAGTCGAGCGCACCCTCGTAGGCACCGGCGATGCCGATGCCGGCTTTGCCGTTACCCAGATCGCGGACGAAGAGTTCGGCGTCGCTCTTGTTGGTGCTGTCGGTCTGGAACAGCGAAGTGAAGGCGTTGTGGCCCTCCTCGACGAACAGATCGTAGATCAGCGTGAACTCCTTGACGTCGCCGTGCAGGCCTGTCGGCATCACCTTCACCGCACGGTCGCCCGGCAGCGCGTCGACGTGCAGCACGCCGGTTGCGACGCCTTCGGCGATAGGCGGCAGGTTGAACCCGATATCGGTGCCGAGTTCGACGGTGGTGGCGGGGTCGATCTCGCCGACCTGATACCAACCGTCGGCATTGCCGTCATTGAAGTTGTCGCTGAAGTAGGTCTTGTCCGTCTCGACGATCACCTTCACCTCATCGGTGCTGCTGACGCCATGCGCCGTCTCCACCGTGAGCGTGATGTCGTGCCGGCCGGCGCCAAGCTCGACCGTCGCCTCGCGCCCTTCGGCGATCACGTGGCCGTCGGCGTCGCGCCAGATATAGGCGGTGACATCCTTCCGCTGGTCGACCGTATCGGCCGCCGACAGCGTTACCGTGGCCTTGTCCGCACCCGGCTTGGCGTCGACAAGCTGGTCGTCGCCGGCCTCTGCCACAGTTTCGGGTGCACGGTGGCCGAGGTTGGCGTCGTCGAGTGTCTCCTCATGTCCGACATATTCGCCGGTCAGGCCGTCGCGGCTCTTCTCTGGCGTTTCGCGCGAGCCGTTGAAATACAGGTCAAGAGCGCTGAAGTAGGTCTCGGTGTAGATCTTGCCGTTATCTGGGTCGATCGTCACCAGACGGATCGCGCCGTTGCCGCCGTTCGGCCCGAGCGCTTCGTTGCCGGCGCCGAGGATCTCGTTCGAAACGCCACCCTGGTAGTTCACCACGAACTGGTAGACGTTGTAGCCGAACGCGTTCTGGTCGATCGTCGTCTCGGCGCCATCGCCGAAGACGTGGCCGCCGACGGTGAACACCACGTTGGAATGGCGCTCCACCACCTGGCGCCACAGCATCTCGCCGTCCCAGGCACCTTCGTCGCTGTTCTTGAGGCCATAGTCGTAGCCGGACGGCTCTCCCACAAGCTTGTCGCCGATCGAGTCGAGGCGACCGTCGAAATTGTTCACGGTGTGCTCGAGGATCATCACCTTGCGGTCGGCATATTTCGTCAGGACGTCGTCTGCCCAGCGCATGACGTCGTCACGCTGGCCGAACTCGAGGCTCAAGATGAGCCAGCCGGTGCCATCAGGCGCGTCGTAGAGGTGATAGCTGTTGTCGATCCGGCCGGGTTCCTGATCGTATGCGCCGCCATAGGTCGGGTCCTGCGCCATATAGGTGGTCGAGAAGTACTTGTTGAACAGCGCAGTGTCGCGGACGTTGGACTGCCCGTTGTCGCCGACGTCATGGTTGCCCGCGGCAACGGAGAACGGGATACCTGCCTTGCGCAGGATGTCGTAGGCCGCGTTGGCAACCTTCCATTCGGCTTCCGTGTTGTTGTTGGTGATGTCGCCGACGTTCGAGACGAAGCCGATGTTTTTGCCGTCGGCGTTGTCTGCGATCCACTTCATCATGTCGATCATGACTTGCGAATCGGTATTGCGGCCCGACGGGTAATCCTGCGTGTCGGGGATGATCGCGAAGGTGTAGGCGTTCTCGCCAGCGACGCGGATGCGCACGTTGTCGGTCAGCGTCTCGCCGCGGTCGCTCACGGCGGTGATGACGAGGTCGGAGTAGTCCAGGGTGTCGCCGAAGGCGAGGGTGAGAACGCCGTCCTTGATGGTCGCCTGAACCACGTCGCCGTTGGAGTTCTTCACGGCGAAGTCGTGCGCACCGTGGCCGAATACGTCGGCGAGGTTGTAGGAAATCGGATCGTCATGCGCCTTGACCAACATGTCCTTGATGGGCTTGGCGACATTCACGTCGTCGATCACCTTGCCGTCGGTGAAACCGAAGTCCGGGGTCGGCTTGTTGTCGTCGAAGCCGACCTGCAGCGGCGCCTTGGGGTCGAAGCTGTCCGGGGCGGTTTGCACGGCATCGCCGACAAAGTCGATGTCGTTGCGGCCTTCCAGCAGCAGTTCACCGGAGGGGCCGTCCGGGTCATTGGTGGAGATGTCGAAGTTGAGGATCTTCATCTCGGCATTTTCGCCGCCGGTGGCGCCGGAGAAGCCGAACTTGGCTGAACTGCCGACCACGGCAGCAATGTCGACGGCCTGGCTGATCAGCGGCTCGGACGGCTTCTGGTCGGTGTCGGAGAGGTAGACTTTCAGCCGGCCTCCCTCATACTCCACCCAGGAATAGAGGTTCTCGCCGCCCACGAGTTTGAACGGCAGGTTCCATTGGGCCACGACCGCTGGGGCCTGTGGGCCACCACCGACGACGAGACGGACCGAATTCGCGGACTGCTCGCTATCGTTCTGCCAGATATCGAACACGACCGATACGATGGGAACAACCTGGCCCGCAGCGCCCGGAACACCCATGTCACCACCACCATTGCCGAGATGCTGCTCGAGATCGGCGCTGTCGATACGGAACGCGAAGCCGTCGGCCGGACTGTTCTTCTGGTTGGTGATCCGGAACGAGAAGGCCGCATCGAAGGTCAGCCCTTGGGTGTCGACCGTGTCGACCGTGAAGAAGCCACCCTTGCGATCGCTCTCTTCCGCAACCAGTTGGACCGGCTTGATCACCGGCTCACTGCCGGGCACCGGCGCGTCGAACGGACCGTCGGCATCGACGGTGCCCAAAGCGGCGATGTCGGCAGCCGAGAGCGCGGACGGGTCGAGACCGAAATGTGCGATGTAGCCGCTGCCGGTATTGCCGAATTCGTCCGCCAGCAGCATCAGCGGCTTGTTTGTATCGATGGAGAAGCGCTCGGTGTCCACCGTCTGGGTGCCGACCAGCGTGCCGTCGATATATTTCGACAGCAGCGAGGTGCCGTTCCCCAGGTCCTCGACGGTGAGCGCGATACGCGTCCACGCGTCGGTCGGGACCTTGCCGTCATACTGGCCGTCGGTGCCCAGGCCATGGTCGGCGCCGACCAGGAAATCCGCAGCGCCCGTGTAGCTGCCCTGGGCGCGCAGCAGCGCCGTCGAACCTTCGTCTGACGCGTTGAGGTAGATGTCCCACACCGCAGTGTAGCTCGTCAGCGTCTTTGCTTCGACCGGGAAGGTCACCGCGAGACCCTCGCCCGCCTCGTATCCGTTGAAGGAGAGGATCGAAATGTCCTGGCCGCCGGGAAGCTCGATGCCGAACTGCGAGGCAAGGCCGAAGGCGCTGTCTCCGCGCGCAGCCGGCTCGCCTTCCGGCGTCAGGCCTTCCAGATCGACGGCTGCATCGCCGTAGCGCGGCGTCACATCTGCATTCGCGAAGTCGATCTCGACGGCTGCAGCGGACGGGGCGGCGGCAAAGAAGCCGCCGGCATCGGCTTTCGCGCCCGTCACGAGGAGCGGGGCGACGTCGGCGATCTCTGTCGAGAAGAACACGCTGGACACCGCGACCGGCGAGGTTTCGCCGTCGTCGTCGGTGAAGAGGGTCAGGCCGAGCTCGGGCTGGATGTCGAACCGGTCGGTATTGCCGGCGTTCTGCGTGCCGATGAGCGTGCCGTCGGCGTATTTTGTCAGGGTCATGTTGCCATTGCCGTCCTCGGTGACGGTGACGACGATGCGCACCCAGCTGTCATAGGCGACCTTGCCGTCATATTGGCCCGAGATCCCGAGGCCCATGGTGCCGTCGCCGTTCTCGTGCAGGAACAGGTCGCCGTCGCCGGTGTCCTTGCCGAGCTGGGCAAGGCCGACATAGCTGTTTGCCGGCGACGGGACATAGATGTCGAACGCGAGCGCCCACGTGGTGATGGGGCCGGTCTGCCCTGCGAGCCGGATCCGCAGCGACTGGTCGGAGGTGAGACCATCGGTGAGAAGGATGTTGCCGTTGACCCCGTTGATCGCCGGGACCGACAGTTCGGTCGTCGTGCCTAGCACCACGCCATCGAATACCTGTGTCATGAGTTTGCCTCTCGCTGGACTTGTCGTCGAGCGCTATTGACGCAAAATTAATTATTAGGTCAAATTGATTAGAATCCGTCATAATATAGGTAGTCCCTATGAATTACGCGCAGATCAGAGCGTTCTATTCGGTGGTGCGAGAGGGCGGGGTGGGCCCCGCGGCCAAGTTCCTCAACGTCTCGCAGCCGACGGTTTCGCAGCATCTACGGGCGCTGGAGGAGACGGCCGCCGTGCCACTGTTCGAGCGGCGGGGCCGCGGCCTCGCTCTCACCCCGGAGGGCGCAAGGCTCTTTGCGGCAGCCGAGCACCTGATGCGCGCCGTTGCCGCGGTGGAGGATTCGCTCGCCACCCCCGGCGAGCTCGAACGCGGGCGCCTGCGGATCGTGTCGGACTCGCCGCCGGTCGTCGTCCAGCTCCTGAAGCGCTTTCGCGACCGTCACCAGGCTGTGACGATCTCCACCGCGCTCGCCTCCAAGGCGCAGATCATGGCCGAGATCGCCGATGGCGAGGCCGACTTCGGGATCACGGTGGACCCGACGGTCGGCGTCGACTACACGGCCATCCCGCTGCGCAGCGACGGGCTGTCCCTGTGCGTGTGGCGGGGCCATCCGCTCGCCCGCAAGCGGCGCGTCGAACTCATGGACCTCGCGCCAGAGGTGCTCCTCCTGCGTGAGCCCGGTTCGCGCACCCGCAACCTGTTGCAGCAAGCCATGAACCAGCGCGATGTGACGCCCCGCGAAGCGATCGAGATAGGCAGCCGCGAAGTCTTGCGTGAAGCGGTGGCGTTGGAGATCGGGGTCACCGTCTTTACCGCATCGGAGTGCCCGCCCGATCCCCGCCTCGCCTACGTCCCTATCCACGAGCCCGGGCTGATGATCGTCGTCCACGAGCACCTCGTCTTTCGCAAACGCACCCTCATCCGGCCCGAGATGGCGGCGCTGATCGAGATCGCGCGTGACTACAGCGCCGAGCAGGCGGGCCAGCGTATGGCCACGGCGTCGGCGCGATCCGGTTAACCTGCGTCCCCGTGCACCCCGGCTCTGTCGGGAAGGCACGGCGTACGCCGAAGCCACGCCACCTCCCGGGACAAGATCTCGTGGAGGCAATCTCGTTCGCTGCTCAGCATGCTTCACTTGCGGCGCAAGGCATCAGGAACTTTGATATCCATCGAACGTGGTGGGCTATCCATTCCTGGGCGGCAGTCTTCGCAGCCCCAGTACGGCAAGGATGGCGCGTGTTGCCATCCGGACAGAACGTGGGCCTCGTTTCGCTGACAGCGTCTGCGGCGGCGGGGCCGATCCTGGGAAATCTTCCGTTGACGGAATGACGGAGAAGCAGTCATCGCAGTTCATGTCGGCGATCAGCTTTCTGGTCGGCTGAAGGAGGTCCTCTGGTACCTTGAGATAGCTATAGGTGGGGGAGCGGCCCTCTTTCTGCGCAAGCGCCAGAACGTAAGCCGCCACCACCTGCCATTGCGCGTTGCTCGCATCTACCGCTTCGATCCGCTGCATGGGTTCCCTCATCGCTCCCAAAGGACGCCGTGGTCATGACATCGTACCCGTTCTGCTCAAAGTCGGTGGCGCAGCTTTGTCCCGGACGTCGGATCCAGAACTGCGCAGCCCTCTGTGGACGGCAGGCAGGCTTGAAGCCGCCTACTGAACCAGCCGCCTACTTCTTCACGCGATAGCTTTCATGGCAGTCACCGCAGACTGGTCCAATGGCCTGGACAGCTTGCTGAACACCTTGCTGATCTGCAGGCAGCTCGGCCAACAGCGACGATGAAACATCTTCCAGCTTTTGCGCCTTTGCGTGAAAATCATCCTTGTTGCTCCAGATCTCCGGCTTGGCCTCCGTTTCCATCCCGCTTTCCGATCCTTCGGGGAAGTGATCCGGGAATGCCTGGATATTGGTGTTGATGGTCGTCAACGCGGTCCGTACGGCCTCTGCGTCATAGGGCTTTTCACCCTTTGCGATGCCGCCCAGTGTTCCGACCGACTGGCCGATCCCCTTCATGAGGTTCTGCCGTACGGCCTGCGGTTCCTGCTGCGCGAGAACTGCTGTTGCGACACCGCAACCCAGAACGACCGCCATGACGATCCTGATCTTCTTCATGCGACTTCCTCCACATCTTGCTGTTTCTAGTCTTCCCGGAACGCTTTCATCATCTGGTCGGTAAAGGGCTTGGTGAGATAGGAGAGTGCGGTACGCTCGTCCGTCTGCACGAAGACCTCGACGGGCATTCCCGGCATGAGCTTGTTGTCACCGAGCTGCTTCACATCGACGAGCGAGATCGAGGCGAGATAATACGGCTGTCCGGTCGTACGATCTGTGATCGTGGCGGCTGCGACGACTTCAACCTCGCCGCTGAGTTCCGGAGTGGTCCGCTGGTTGAAGGCGGTAAAGCGCAGGCGCGCCGGCTGACCGACAGCGACCCGGTCGATATCGATCGGTGGAATGCGCACTTCCACCTTCATCTCGTCGCTGTCGGGAACAATCGACATGACTGTTGCACCGGGCGCGATGATGCCTCCGAGCGTATGTATCTGCTGGTCGTACACGAGGCCATCGACGGGCGCCCGCACGTCCATCCTCTTCAGGCGGTCGCTCGCCGCAACGGCTCGCTCCCGCAGTTCGGCAAGCTTGGCGTCAAGCTCCAGGATGGCGCTCTGGGCCTCCTTGCGCGCGGCCTGATCGATGGACAGCAGCTTCACGTTCACCTCGCTGATCCGCCCCATCGCCTCCGCACTCTTGGCCGCAAGTTCGCCGCGCGCCCCTTCGATCCGCGCCTTCTGGCGCAGCAGGTCGCGTTTTTGCGCGATCGGTACCAGCCCCTTGGAGAGGAGACGGTCCATCTTTTCGATCTCCTGATCGATAATGGCCCCCTCCCGCTCGTTGGACTCGCTCTGGGCTGCAAAGCCACGCATCTGTTCGTCGAATTGCGCCGCCTGGAGGCGCAGCTGCTCCTTCTGGCTGGCCAGCATGCGTCGGTTTTCCTCAAAGAGCTTCGTTTCCCCGGCCGTCACGGCCGCGGCCAGATCCAGCTCGGGAAACACGATCGACGGACTGTCGTCCCGCTCCGCGATCAGCCGTGCCTGCATGGCCGAGAGTTGCTGCAGCTGTGTCTGGATGATCGCAAGCTCTACTCTTGTCTGGGTGTCATCCAGCCGCAGCAGGACATCCCCCTTCTTCACCTCATCACCATTGGTGACGGGTATCTCCGAAACGATGCCGCCGTCGCGATGCTGGATGATCTTCACCTGATCCGGAACCACCACATTGCCGGAGGCTATGACGGCTCCGGCAAGCTTCGCCTGGGCGGCCCAGCCTCCGACGCCGACGACCAGCAGCCCGGCAAGTGCTGCCGAGACGACCACCCGCGACGATATCCCGAACTGCTTGTCAGTTCCCTTGGCGCTGGCCTCAGCTGCGCCGTCAACCTTACCCATGGCAGATCCCCCTGTTTGGCGTCTCGAGCCGGCTCATGTCTGCGCACCCTCCTGGGCGGCCAGTTCCAGAGCGGCGAAGATGAAGTCCTGATCCGTCAGCTGGTAGCGGCCATGCAGAAGGATCTCGATGTCATCGTCATGCTCGAGGTCGACGATCGCCCTGACGATGGTCTTTTCGACGTCCTCGAACTGCTGATAATAGAAGGTCACCTGCCCCGCTTGCAGGTTCTCCCCAAGGCCCATGCCACCGAACAGCATCTGGTGTCCGAAAGCGGAGAGGTCGATGCGATCGCCGGTGGCGAAGTCGCGGATCTCGTCGGGAGAATTTCCTGCAACCGACTGAAGCCCGAACACGAAGATGTCGTTGCCTTCGCCCCCGGTCATGATGGTGACGCTCACCCCATCCGTCAGCCGGTCGTCGCCGCTGCCGCCCATCGCGGCCTCGACGCTGGTCAGATGATCGACGCCGATCTCGCTGCCGGTGGCAACGCCGGTCTGGAGGTTGATTGAGACGCCGAGCGTGGTCGCGGAGGCGTCATAAAGATCAAGGCCGTCATTTCCGTCGAAGGAATCGTCGCCGTCGGAGGAATTCCTGCCCGACAGGCGGGCGATGACGAGGAACGTGTCGTCGCCATCTTCCCCCTCAACGTCGTCCTGGCCGTCGCCCCCGACGAGAATGTCGTCGCCGTCCCGTCCCCTCAGGCGGTCGTTGCCGGCACCGCCATGCAGGATGTCGCCATCTTCACTGCCCCGCAACTGGTCGTTGCCGGCGCCACCGCGGATGATCTCGAAGCTGTGAATGGTGTCATGGCCGATTTCGGCTCCCTCGACATATTCCTCCTTGAGGTCGGCGACCACGGCTTCGATCAGGGCACTGAGATCCAGCGTGTCCGTGCCGTGTCCGCCGTCATAGACATCGTCCCCATCATTGCCTTCACCACCGTCGGTGAGATCGGAATCGTTGTGATCGTCATTCCCGTCGGAAGCCGCCGCCGTTCGGGCAAAGACAATCACCACGTCGTCGCCCTCGCCGGCGCAGACCAGGTCGTTGCCGTCACCGCCGACAAGCTCGTCGTTGCCGGCCCCACCGTGAAGCTCGTTCGCGTGGCTGTCGCCTGTGAGCAGGTCAGCGCACTCGCTTCCGATGATGTTTTCGAAGCCCTCCATCTGATCGGTGCCGATGTCCTCCCCCGTTGCCGTCCCGGCCTTAAGGTCGATCACGACCCCGGAACCGACCGCGCTAGCGTCGAGGGTGTCCACACCGTCGCCACCGGAATAGTTGTCATTGCCATCCGTCTCCGGCTGATCGTCATGACGCTCTTCCTCGCCGGCGATTCCCATGCGGGCGATATCGTTGCCGGCGCCGCCGATCACTGCGTCATTGCCGCCGCCGCCGGAGAGATCGTCATTGCCGGCGCCGCCTTCGAGCAGGTCGTTGCCCGCTTCACCAAGCAGCAGGTCGTCGCCTTCTTCGCCGAACAGGCGGTCATCCCCCGCTCCGCCAGCCAACAGATCCTCGCCGGCGCCGCCCATGAGGCTGTCGTTTCCATCCTCCCCGTAGAGATCGTCATGACCGGCACCACCGAACAGGATGTCGTCGCCCGCGCCGCCAAAGAGAATATCGCGACCTGCGTCTCCGTAGAGAACGTCGTCGCCATCGCCGCCGAGCAGGGTGTCGTTCCCCTCGCCGCCGTAAACGATGTCGTCACTCTCGCGCCCGTAGATGAAGTCGTCGCCGCCGCCACCGCTCACGACGTCTTCGAAGGGCGTCCCGAGCAGGCGATCGTCCCCCTCCGTCCCCCAAATCTCCTGGGGGGCAGGCCTCACCAGATCCATGGACGCCTGGACGGTGATGGTGCCGTAGCCGTCGCCGACCTTGTAGGTGAAGATCACTTCGCCAAGCGCGCCGCGCTCGGGCGTGTAGAGCCAGCGGCCAATCCCATAGGCCTCGATCCGTCCTTCGGATACCCCCAGATCGGAGACGGACAAGCTGTCGCCGTCCGCATCGTGAATCCGGCTCAGGAGATCGTCGAGCAGGATCAGGGCCGACAGGTTCATGGCGGTGTTCGGAAGGGCCGAACGCCCCGTGGACACCGGAAGCCGGTTGACCCTTTCGACGTCGTCGTCACCGTCCCCGGTTCCGCCATTTCCGCCGTTTCCACCATTGCCACCGCCTCCGGACGTCGAGCCGTTGCCCTGGTCGAGCGGATCGGGATCTTGCGTGCCGTCCGACGCGGCCGTCGGCGAGCCTGACGGCCCGCTGGATCCGGCAGATGGCGGGCTGCTGACGTTGAGGCCGTTGCGGCTCGGGAACCGGAAACTGTCGTCGCCGCCGAAAATGCGGGTGTCGTTGTCGTTGAAGGCCCTGAACAGGCGCTCCATGTGCGCCGCCGCCGGATAGCCGCCGTCGCTGCCGACATAGCGCAGCCGAACGGAAATCGTACCGGGGGCGCTTGCGGCCTCTCCCTCACCCTGCGCCACCATCTCTTCCGAGATCTGGCGCAGGAAGTCCGCAATCTCGTCGATCCTCCTCAGGTTCTGGTCCACCGACGGATTGCTGCCGACGACCTCGTCGTCATAGGGCTTGGGTGCCGACCGGAACTCCTCTTCCTGTCCGTCGTCTGAGCCGGCTATTTCCGCCCCGATTGCGCCGACGACCAGAGCCGGCAGCACGGCATACTTCGCCCGGCTCTTCTGATCCTTCTCGCTGAGGCGGAAGACATTGGCAGGCGCGAGCATGGCTCTGCCGTCGTTCGGGAGGCCCAGTACTAGTTTGTCTTCCATGACCTGGCCCTCCTATTCGGCCGCAACCGCACGGGCGGGCCGCTCGGCTGATGCAGTCCGTTCGACCACCAGCGGCCGCACCTTGTTGGGCTGGACGATCTCGTCCTTGGGGCCGAAGGCCACCAGGCGGCCGTTCTGCATCACGCCCACCATGTCGACGGCCTGCAGCGCGCTGGGCCGATGGGCGACGATGACGACGATGCCTCCACGCTGGCGTACGGATGCAATCGCCAGGCTCAGCGCTTCCTCGCCGTCCGCGTCGAGATTGGAGTTCGGCTCGTCGAGGACGACGAGGAAGGGATCGCCGTAGAGGGCACGGGCAAGCGCGATGCGCTGGCGCTGACCCGCCGAGAGCGCAGTCCCATGCGGACCCAGTTCGGTCTGATAGCCGTCCCGCAGGTGCACCACCATTTCGTGGATACCCGCCGCCTTGGCGGCGCTGATGATGGTGCGCGCGTCCGGAACTTCGGCGAAGCGAGAGATGTTTTCGGCGATCGTGCCCTCCATGAGAGACACGTCCTGCGGCAGATACCCCACATGACGGTTGTAGAAGCCTTCGTTCCATTGGCTGAGGTCGGCGCCGTCGATCCGCACCGATCCCCTGAGAACCGGCCAGATCCCGAGGATGGAGCGGGCAAGCGTGGTCTTGCCGCCGCCGGAAGGGCCGATCAGGCCCATTGCCTGCCCCGCATTCAACGAGAGACAGACATCGCTCAGAAGCACCGCTCCGGAGCTCGGCGCCACGGTGGTGATGTTGTCGACGACGAGGCTCTGGTGGGGGTTAGGCAATTCGACCTGGCCCGACGTGTCCTTGATGACCGCAAGTGTCTCCGCCAGCCGGCGGTGGCTGCGTCGTGCGCTGACGATACCCTTCCACTGGGCGATGATCTGGTCCACCGGGGCAAGCGCGCGCGCCGTGACGATCGAAGACGCGATGATCGCACCTGCCGAGAGATCGCCCTGGATGGCGAGATAGGCTCCCGTGCCGAGGACCGCAGACTGCAGCATCATCCGCAGCACCTTCGACAGCCCGGACAGCGTACCGCTGATGTCGGACGTGCGGGTCTGGCATTCGAGATGGCTGCGATTGGCCTTCTCGAAACGGTCCACGGCTCGCCCGGTAATGCCCATGGCGTGCAGGATGTCGGCGTTTCGCGCGTTGGAGTCCGCCACGGAATTGCGCGTCACCGAGGTCCGGATCATCGACTGGGCACTTCGCCGCGTCATCAGTTCGGCACTCAGCGTGATCAACCCGAGAACGATCGCCCCCCCGATCGTCAGGAGGCCGAGCACCGGATGCAACAACCAGACGAAGGCAAGGTAGATGGGCATCCAGGGAATGTCGAAGAGAGCGATCGGCCCCTGGCTCGACAGAAATCCCCGGAGCGTATCGACGTCGCGGCCACGCTCCATGGCTTCCGACGTCGAATAGCCATAGCGCGGCATTTCGATTGCCACCGTGTGCGCCAGCGGCGCAAGCTGGCTGTCGAGGCGGGCACCCAGCCTGATCAGGATCTGCGAACGCAGGATGTCGAAGATACCTTGGAACAGGTAGAGGCCGATCGCCAGCACCGACAGGGCCAGCAAGGTCGAGACGCTGCCGCTGGTCAGTGCCCGGTCGTAGATCTGCAGCATGTAGAATGCGCCGGTCAGCGCCAGAAGATTGATGACACCGGAGAGACAGAAGAGATGGATGAAGATACCTCGGGCTCTTCCGATTCCATACTGTAGTGGCTTCGTATTTGTCGTCATGACAAGTCCCCCTTGTTTGCGTTCCAGCAATGCCCCGCCCGAAGCGCGTCCGGACGGGGCCCTCCTCAAGCCCTCCGTCAGGAGACGCCGGTGAAGTCGCTGGCTGTGAGAGTGTGTCTTCCGATCAGCGTCAGTTCGAAGTCGGCATCCATGTTGGCATCGACGTTGCCGTGAATGACCGTCACCTCTTCTCCATCCCGCATCTCGACACTCACCACCACCTGACCGGCGGCGGTCAGTGTCGAGCCTGCACTCAAGGTAAAGGACTGCAGGCCGCTCAAGGCCGTGTTGCCGTCGATTGCCGAGAAGTCGATCTTGTCGCCGGGCCGGAACCCGAAGATCGTATCGCCATCGGCCGCCGCAGCTGAGGTGAACCGGAAGGTGTCGTTGCCCCCCCCGCCGTCCATGATGTTGACAGCCGTCGTTGCGGTGATGACGTCATGGCCGGAGCCGCCGACGAAGTTCTCGAACCCGTACACCACGTCGGTGCCCGTGTTGCCGCCACTGACCTGGCCACGCCCCATGAAGCCGTTGCCCAGATCGACCGTGAGATCCCCCGTTGCAACCGAGTAGTCGAGCGTATCGGAGCCGGCATCGCCCCAATAACGGTCGTTGCCGTCATTGGCGGTGGAGATGAAGAGGTCGTCGTCCTCCCCGCCCCAGGCCTGATCCTCTCCTCCTCCGGCTTCGATGAAGTCGTCGCCGAGACCGCCGTGGAGCATGTCGGCATCGGCATTGCCGAACAGCATGTCGTCGCCCGCCCCGCCGTGAAGCTCGTCTTCGCCTGCGCCGCCGCTGATCGTGTCGTTGCCGCTGCCGCCGGAGACCACGTCGTTGCCATCCTCGCCGCGCAGGATGTCATTGCCATCTTCACCCACCAGGATGTCGCTGGCCCCCCCGCCGAGAAGGGTATCCGCTGCAGCCGCCCCGGTCAGGACGTCGGCAGCAGCCGTGCCGATCAGCATCCGTGCCGCGACCGGCAATGGTTCGTTTCCACCATCCTCGTTGCCGGCCTGGTCATCGTCATCGTCATCGTCTTCACCGTCGTCCTCATCGCCGTCGGTGTCGTCGTCGTCGGTGTCGTCGTCGTCATCTTCATCTTCATCGTCGTCGTCATCGTCGCCGCTGCCGACTGGAGGCGTATCATCGTCATCGTCGTCGTCACCGTTTCCAACCGGCGGCGTATCGTCTTCGCCCTCGTCCTCATCGATCTCGTCGACCTGGAACATGTGCTCCGGCAGATCGGTCAGCCCGGTGTTGCGGGCCACGATGTCGGCGAAATCCTGGCCGTCGATGAAGTTCTGGTAGAAGTCGAAGTCGTCGAAGCGGGAGATGTAGTAGAAGCGGTCGGCATCCTGCAGCCGCTCGAACTGCTCGCTCAGCACGACCCAGAAGGTCTCGCCGACGATCCCCCCGTTGATATGCGCCTCGGCAAGGCCGCCGACCCAGAAGTCGACCCGGTCGATGCCCTTCACGATACCCGTGCCGTCCTGCTGCATCGCGACTTGGATGTCCGGATTGATTGCCTGGAACGCTGCGATGTCGTCTGCAGCGAGGATCAGATCCGGATAGGCCGCCATGAACTGGGCAATGACGGTATTGCTCAGGCCGTTGCGCGCCTGGAAATCCGCCCAGGACGAATAGGCCGAGAGATTGCCGCCGGCAAAGCCGACCGCCTCGCTGACATAGGGATCGGTCGAGGCTGCAAGATCCATGCGGATCTGGTTGAGCGTCCCGAGACCGACGTCCCACCCGCGAGCCACGTTGAAGGCAAACAGGTCGGCGCTGATGCGCACCAGGTCGTTGCGGACCGCGTCGACGATGTTGAAGTCGACGGCCTCGGAAGGCTGGCTGACATTGCCGCTGATGATGGCGTTGACCCCATGCTGGGCATAACCCGGCTGCGGAACATATCCGGGAGGCAGTGGTCCGGTGAATACGCCAGGTGCATTGCTCGGGTTCAGGAAGGCGTCGAACAGGTTGACCTGGACCGGATTGCCTTCGGCGTCGAGCACCGTCAGCTTCTCTCCGATCAGCGAATGACCGAAGCGGAAGGCGGCCGCTGCGAATTCATGGGAGATGGCCGCATTGGCGTTCGGATCATATTCCTCGAACCCATGGGTGCCTTCGCTGCGAAGCCCGCCCAGCAGCGTCTCGAGATACTCGTCGAACACCACCCGCTGGTACTCGGCCTCGTTGATCATCTTGGCCGCCTGGAAGACCTCCTCCTCGGTCCCCTCGAAGCCGGCAGCCAGCAGACCGTCCACATGATGGTTGTGGTTGCGGGCCCAGATCGTGTGGATCGAGGTCAGCGCGAAGTTCTCGTTCGCCCGTCCGTCGCCGGCGATGTAGTGGTCGAGCACATCGATGAACGGGTTTGTGTCGAGCAGCAGCGGATGTCCCGAGCCCATGAAGTTCGAGATCATCTTGCTGACGACGCCCGGATCGAAGGTGCCGGCTTCATCGTCAAAGAGCGTTCCAGTCGTGTCCGCGTCGATGGCATAGTTCGTGTAGTAGGTGCGGAAGCTGATCTGGCCGCCCGGCAGGCCGGGGTCGGTGAAGATCGTGTCCGCCTGCCAGTGATGCTGGATCAGCTCACGCAGCGTCGGCAGGAGATTGAAGTCCGGGTTGGACGGGTCGGGTGCTCCTGAGAAGAGCCGCATGCCATAGCCCTGGTTGCCGTCGCTTTCGCGCAGGAACTGGCCGACCAGGCTATTGGAGCCGTAGGCCTGGTTCTGGTCGACATAGGGCGAGGTCTGGTTCTTGTGGAGCGGCGTTCCGTCCTCGTCGTACCCGACGACCGTCGCGCGTGTCAGGTCCGCCGGATTGCCGGAGAAGGGATCCCCGCCGCCGACACCGCCGATGGCAATCGAGCCGTTGCCGCCCTTCGGCAGGAAATCCAGTCCGTGGTCGATATACTGCCCCATTGCCATGAAGAAGATGTTGGCATCGTTGCCGGCATCAGGCAGATCCGCCTCCTGGGCACCCAGGATGTTGGAGATGGTGCGTGGATCGAGCCCGTCGAAGATCGGGTTGATGGCACGGTTTCCATCTGCGTCCGGAGCGCCGTAATGCGGATTGGTGATGCGGATGAATGTCTGATCAGCCGAGCCCCAGTTCGGGTTGCTTTCGTTGTTGCCGTATCCGCTGAGTTCGCGCACCCCGGTCGGCACCTCGTCGTCGCCCTCGGAGGCAGGTACCAGTCCGTTGACCAGCGCCTTGAGCCCTGCGAGGTCGGTCGGGGTGTACTCGAATGCACCGGAGACCCCTTCGTCATTGCCACCCGCTGGCGGTGTGTTCTGGAACTGCGGCGGCACCGGCCCGGCAAAGGTGATGGAGTGCGAGCCGTTGCTGAAGGACTGTGTCCCGTTGCCGTTGTCGATCAGGGAATAGGTCGAGATGTCCTGGCCGGGGGCCAGTTCGATGACGTCCTGCGCCCGGATCGTGCCGACGATGGTGTCGTTGCCGCCATTGGAGCGGAATACGACGCGGTGCGCCGAGGTGAGGCCGGACACGTCGATGGTGTCGTCGCCGGTGCCTCCATTGATCGTGATGGTGTTGAAGTTCAGGCTTGTACCGACGAAATTGCCGAGAGGAAACACGCTGTCGTTGCCATCTCCCGTATTGATGATGATCTCCTCGACGTTGTCGAGCTCGACAGCGATCACGCCGTTCCGGGTGATCACGATCTCGGTGGTGCCGTTGATATCCGTGATGCCATTCGCCAGGGCAGCCTGGCGGCTGTAGACCACGAAGGCCTCGTTGGCCGCATCGCCATTGATGACGACGGTATCCTCGTTGAGGCCGCCATTGATGAAGTCGCGCCCGTCGCCGACAGTCCAGTGAATTTCGTCGTCGCCGGTGCCGCCATCGATGATGTCATCGCCCTGGCCGCCGATGATCAGGTCGTTGCCGCCATTGCCCTGAATGATGCTCCCCAGGACATCACCGAGGATGATGTCCGCGCCGTTGCCGCCCGCCAGAGCCCCCGCCGTGTCCCAGGTGATATCGACGTCCGCCGAGGCGGAGAGTGCGCCGTCGCTGATGGTGTAGGTGAAGTCCTTGGTGTTGTCGCCGTCCGAGCGGGTTGCCGTCACGCCGCGGGTGGCCGGATCGTAGGCAATCGTGAAGTTAAAGTCGTTCTCGACGGCGCCCGTTACCGTGAGCGGCGAGCCCTCCGCATCGGTATCGTTGCGCAACATCATCCATTCCGGGACGACGATCGGCCCGGCGATGTTCGTGACGACGTTGTCGGTGACGGCGTTCGGCGCGTCGTTGACCGACACGACGTTCACCGTTGTGGTTGCGACATTGCTGTTCAGGAGACCGTCATTGACGGTGACCTGAATGATGCGTGGCGTTTCGCTTGGCGCCTGGGAGTTGTTGCGGAACTCGATCGCCTGGATCGCCGCCTGCCACTGCGCGATGTTCGGCTCGTTGCCGGTCAGCGTCACGACGAGCTGGCCGCCAACGGTGGCGACGGTGCTGTTGATGTTACCCGGCAGGTTGCCGGGAACGTCGAAGCTGTCGCCCGCCTGCGGGTTGGTCAGCACGATGCGGGCCGACACGATCACGCCATCCTCGACGATGAGCGGGCTCGACGCGATGTCGACGTCGGCGCCGGGCGCCGCACCGTTTCCTTCCGTAAACGTCGTCATGTAGTCCATCGACGGCGCAGAGGAGAAGGTGATCGCCAGGTCGTTGACCGTGACGATGTCGTCGTTCGACGTCAAAGCGCTCACTTCGAAGCGGATTGCGGCATTGGCTGAGAACGGCCCCGCGACATCATGCGTATGTGCCTGACTGTTCGGGTGTGCGGAGGTGATCTCGTTCAACTGGACAAAGTTGGTGCCATCGGCAGCGAAGAAAACCCGCACCCACTCCCCTTGTTCCAGCCCGGACTCCGCAATGGTGTAGCTGACGGTGGCAGCCGATGCGCCGGAAAGGTCCATTGTACGGGTGATCATCGCACCGTTGTTGGCACCGGCACCGACCCCCGTACCGCTGAGCCGCATGACGTTGGTGCCAGCGCCACCGGGATCGATCTGGATCTGACCCGTTGTGACACCGCCACTGTCGCCCACTTCAACCCAATCCGGAACCCAAGGGGTCGTGCCGACCGAGTTTCCGAAGGAGGCTGTGTTGAAATCGTCCGCATACGAGCTGGAGGCACGCTGCAGGTAGAGCTCGGGCGGGGTCAGGGCAATCTCGCCATCGGCAAAGCGCAAGGCCTCGAAGTTGCGCAGCGTGTCGACACCGTCCGAAACCAGGTTGCGTCCGGTCAGCGGATCAATGACGCCGGCGGTCACGGCGTTCTGCGCGACCGTGATCGTTCCGTCCTCATTGGACGTGACCGTATAGTTTGCGCGCACGTCGCTGAAGACCGCAATGTCGATGTCGCCGATACCATCGTCCTCGATGATCTCACGCACGATATGCAGCTGGTCCGGCACGATGGTGCGGGAGATCATCAGATCGAACAGCGACTTGCCGCTCCATGCAGCCGGCCCTTCGCCGGCAGCGAACACGTGCTTCAGACTGTCGACCGTCGCAATCTCGTTTGCCGCGGAGTTTTCCTCCCCGGAGCCGGTGATCCGGATGCGGACGTTCAGCCAGGCATCGCCGTCAAGGAAATCGTTGCCGCCGTTACCCTGCAGCAGGTCATTGCCGCCGCCGCCAAGCAGGATGTTGCCTTCGTCGAAGGCGATCTCGAGTTCGCGCGCTTCGTCCGTCGCGCCTGTCGGCGCGTCGATCAGATCACCAAGCAGGGCGCGCAGCCCATCGATCCGGTCGACGCCGGCCTGAGTCAGTTCGTCCTGGAAGAAGACACCTTCCGCCGTCCCGACTGTCGCGGCCCCGCCCACGTCCGTGACACGGTCGTCGCCGCGCAGGATATCATCGTGATCCCAGCCCGACAGCGCTTCCGTCTTGTCGAACCGGTTGCGCAGGATGTCCTGCTGCTCGGTCGTGAAGATCGGCACCCGCAGATCGGCATCGGCGCCGAACGAGACGCCCTTGTAGATCGACCAGTCGAAGCCGAACATGCCTTCGTTGCGGATGACGCTTTCGCCCTGAACCATGATGTCGTCGCCGGATTCGGCGTCGAAATCATGCTCGTCATTGCCGGCGAACATCACGTCGTGGCCCTTGATGGCCGAATTGAAGAACAACTCGGAATTGTCGCCGGCCGTGGTATCGAAGCCGCCGCCGCCCTCCATCCAGTCGTCGCCTTCGTTGCCCAGCAGGAAATCCATGTCGTCACCGCCAAGGATGAAGTCGTCGCCTTGGCCCGCGAAGACCTCCGTGGCATCGACCCCGACGAAGAAGACGTCCTTGCCGGAGCCTCCCATCAGGATATCGAGCCCGTTCGAGTTGGCGATGACGTCGTCGCCCTCGTCGCCCTTCAGGAAGTCGCCGGTGTCGCCCGAATCCGTGATGATGTCGTTGCCGGCCCCGCCGTTGACGAGATCGACGCCGGCGCCCGCCTCGATGCGGTCGTCGCCCATGTCGCCCCAGATGCCGTCATCGCCGAAGTCCCCGATGATGGTGTCGTTGCCGACGGTGCCACCCAGCACGACATGCTCGCCGCCGAAGAAGCGGATGTAGTTGCTGTCGACGCCGGCGGTACCGGGGTCGTCGCGGACCACCTTTGTCAGACCGAGCGCCTCCAGCGTCGGGTCGTTCCCGAGCGGGTCGACGCCCGGTGCGGCACCGTTATAGTCCACCTGCTTGGTCGCATCCACTTCCAGCACGTAGTCGTAGGTCGCAAAGGAATCGACGCCGATATGACGTTCAACGATATCGTCGGCCGTGCCGCGGATACCGTCGGCGCCGGGATTGGCGAGGTTGGTATTGGCCATGATCAACTTGGCGAAGGAGTTCTGTTCCAGCGAGTTGAGGAAGTTCTGTCCCTGGGTGCGGGTGAGGTAGTAGAAGCGGTCCCCGTCCTGCAGGTTCTCCATCTGCAGTTCGAAGACGGCATTGAAGGTCGAGCCGAGCATGCCGCCGAAGGGCATCTTCTTCTCGGCGAGACCCCCGATCCAGAGGTCGATATCGTTGAGACCGGTATTCGCCGCCGAGAAGGCGCCGGTGCTGTTGAGGAAATCGAGGCGGTCAGACGGCGCACCTGCGCCACCGAACACGAGCAGCCAGGCGGCATCCCTCTTCGCTTCAAGCGTACCGTTTTGGGGGATCGTCGAATGCTTGCCGTAAGCGGCGATGAAGTTCACCACCGACAGCGGGTTCTTCAGGTTGGCGGCGAATTCCGTCCAGCTGGCATAGGGGGTCAGGAAGCTCGATCCGCTCGCGTCGAAGAGCTGCTGGCGCGCCTCGTTCAGCGTCGGCATGCCGGTATCCCGGCCGCGGGCGATGTTGATGGCCGCAAGATCGAGCGGCAGGCCGAGGAGATTGTTGCGCAAAGCCCCGGTGATGAACTCGTCGATCTCGTTGCCGCGCTCGATGGTCATGCCGCGCACGATCGCCGCGGCGCCCTCGTCATGGGAGATGCTTCCGTCATTGTCGAACAGCACGGGGTTGAGGAAGGATTCGATCAGGGTCAGCTGGTCGGAATCCATGATCTGGCCGTCGGGCCCGATGCGCGGCATGTTCTCCGTCAGCATCGAATGGCCGAACCGGTAGACGACGTTGGCGAATTCGCCGAAGATTCGCGGATCGACATCGGTCACGTTGTTGAAGACGAAGACATCGATATTGGGCTGGATCTTGCGCCCGAATTCCTCGAACACCAGGTGCTGATACTGCATCTCCGTGGCAACGCGGGCCGCCTGGAAGAGGCGTTCGCCATCCCAGGCGTTACCGTTGAAGAGGGTCGACGTCTCGAGGAACAGGGCCTTGTCGGTGGCAGCAGCGTATCCATCAATGAACTGAGCAAGCGTCGCCGCATCGGTATCGATCGCCAGCCATTCGTTCACGAAGTCCAGGTCTCCCGAGGTGAGGATCGTGACCTTCTGCTGATCGACCTGCCGGTTGTGTTCGGAGTGGAACACGTGATGCACCGCGGTCAGACCGATGTTCTCGTTGCCGCGACCGTCGCCGGTTATGAAGTGACGGTCGAGCAGCTCGTCGTCATAGGCGACCTTGCGGCCGCGGAAATCGGTGTCGATCGGAAGAGTATTGACTCCCTCATCCACATCGGCCGCTACAGCGGTATCACCGGCAGGTCCGGCGGGGCCATCTGGATCGAACACGGTCCCGGGCACCGCATCGTGGGCAATATCGTCGAGGAAGGCGTTGTTCGTCCGGATGGCGCCGACCGCGAACAAGTCCACGGGCGCATCCGGCGTGCCGGACTCGACGATGTCGTCATCTGTGTTTGGAATGCCATCCAGGCCAAGTCCGACTATGACCTGAGCGAACCCGGTCACCGGATCGCGGATGAATTCGCCATAGGCATCGGTGCGCAGCAACGGCACGGCGAAGACGTCCATGTCGGTGAGTTCGATACCCAGCTTCTGCAGCGCCTGCGCCTTGACGTCGCCCCAGGTCGCCAGGCCACCGTCGGCGCCGCCCAGCAGCTTGCCGGTGGCGATCGGCTTTCCCTCGGCGTCCAAAGCATATTCACGCAGGAACACCTGATGCGACGCGTGCGAGGTATAGGTCTGGTTCTGGTCGACGAAGGGCGTCGTCACGTTGCGCTGCGTCGGCTCCCCATCGGGGCCGATGACGGTCGTCGAACGCGTCAGGACCATGAAGCTGTTGTTGGGCCCGGCTTCGTCGCCTGTGCCCGCGACGCCGTCCGGGCCATGCGTCACCAGCGGATCGTCTGCGGCCAGCGGGATGTAGATCGTCCCGTTGCCCCCCTTGGAAATCAGGTCGAGGCCGTGATCGAAGAACTGGCCGAAGAAGGTCATCCAGGCGTTGAATGGGGCAGACAGGCCTTCATCGGGAGCGATATTGGGAATGTCGAGCGAGCCGTTGTTGAACGTCAGGCCCTTTTCTTCAGCCAGCGCGATCATCGCGGCCTGGGGATTGGAAGCGACGGCCTGCGCCTGCACATATTGCGCTTCGGCAACGGTCAGATCCTCCGCCTCCTGCTGGATGGCGTTAATGAGGCTGGAGGTCAGCGAGGAATCGATGTTGTTTACATAGGCAAGCACCGCCGCGTCGAGCGCCGCGTTGGCGTCTTCGAGCGCCGTCGTCGCAGCATCAAGCGCTGCCGATGCCTCGGCCAGCGACAGGTTCAGCGCCATGATCTCGGCCAGATCCGCCATCGGATCCTCTGAGCCGGCGAAGGTCAGCGCCGCCAGGATGGCAGCGGGATTGTTCATCGACATGTCGACGACGAGATTGGAAATGGTGCGCGGATCGGCGTCGGCGACGTTTCCGGTGTGGCCGCCATTGCCACCGGGCACATTAGGGTTGGTCGGCACACCGTTGATGACGCCATAATCGGTGTTGGTGACCACCGGTGCACCGGGACCACCGAACGGCATCTGGTCGCCATCTGCATTATTGATGTAATTCGGCTCGAAAAGCCGCGGCATCGGCTCGCCGGATGCGCCCCACATCTCCCGGCCTTCGACGAGATTGTTGTAGCTGCCATCCACCGTGCGCAACCCGTAGGGTACGTGCGGATCGGGGATCGCCAGGGTGAGGGCAAGGGTCGGGTGGGTGTCCGGGCTGTAGGGTGTTCCCAGTTCATCCATCGTATTGCCGGCGGCATCGACATAGACTTCGCGCAGGTCGACTGCACCCGTCGCCGCATGGGCTGTCGAGTTTGCCTCTGCGATCTTGATCTGGCGCAGGATGAACTGCAGGTCCGCGAGATTAAGAGAAAGAGCACTCATTTTCATTCCCCCCTGAGGTGTGCAACTCGACGGGAAAGCCTCATGCCTCCCGGATTCACTCACATCATGCTAGCGCAACCGAAAGCTGGGGATCAGGCCACAAAGGCTGGCGAACTTCGAGACCAAGGGGCCCTGCCAGGCGAGTCCAAAGCTGCACCGCATTACAGCCAAAGGTCCGAAAATCATCGGGACCAAAGTCCCTAGCGCCTCGCCTGGTCACATGGTTCGTTAAGGTGTGGCGCAGCATGTAACGGACACCGCCGCTGATGGGCATATCACTTTGTCCGGACACAGGATTTCGGGCATGCATTCATCCCTCAGGGGATTTTTCAGGGACAGCAGGGCGGCGAGACTTATTCGGCCCGTGAGGACGATGTTTCGCCGTGCCCGGCTGGAGACACAGTTCATCCTCATCGCGTCCATGGTCGTGATGCTGTTGATGGCCGGCTTGGCTATCTGGACGACGCGAAGCATCGAGCAAGCGGTTCTCAGAGGAGCGGGAAGTGTCGGGACCGGTTATCTTCGGACTTTTGTCGGTCCGATGCTCGGCGAAGACGAAATCCGGGCAGGCCGTGCCAGCGTTCGTCTGGAGAAGCAACTGGACCTGGTGGTCAGCCATGGCGTGCTTCACCGGCATATCGCCCAGCTGAAGATCTGGAACCCTGACGGGACCCTCTTCTACTCATCGTCTTCCGGAGACACTGCAGAGGGAGAGGGAGAGCTTTTCGCTGAGCTGGGGCGGGCATTTGCTGGCGAAGTCGTGGTTTCGAGCACCGCAGAGCCCAAACATTTCTACTCTGGCGACGAGATAGACCAGGGTCTGATCGAAATCTACGCCCCCCTCGTCGAGGACGAGGAGGGCACCGTCAGGCTCGTGGGAGAATTCTACGAAAACCCCGGCTTCCTGCTGGCGGAAATGGCGCAAGCCTGGTGGCGGACAACCTTGTACGTTCTCGCCTTCTCCCTGCCGCTGCTGGGGCTCCTCTATTGCATTGTGCGACGAGGCAGCCTGGTGATCGATCGACAGCATCTCGCCATGTGGGATGGCCTGCGCCGGGCACTCGAATTGGCAAAGCAGAACGAGCGCCTTCGCTACGACGCCGAAAGCACCCGCCGCGAGGCCGGCAAACTCAACGAGAAGGTTCTCGACCAGATCGGATGGGAGCTTCACGACGGCCCGATCCAGACCCTGACGCTGATCGGCCTCTCGCTGAGTGATCTGGTGGCGAACCAGGGACAGGCTGCTGAAATCAGGATCGCGTCGAGTTCGTTGAAGGACCTTGACACGCTGACCCGTGATGTCCTGGAGGAGATAAGGGACCTTTCCGGCGGCCTCATTCTACCCGAACTGGAAGGGCTTTCGCTGAAGGAGGCCATCATGCTCGCGGTGCAGCGTCACAGGGACCTGACGGGCCATCCGGTAGGCGTGCATGGCGACCTTCCCGACCTGTCTATCAATCACCTCAACATCTGCGTCTACCGCTTCGTTCAGGAGGCCCTGATCAATGCCCACCATCACGCCAGGGGCAATCGCCGGCAGGTTCGCTACAAGACACGGGCAGGCAATCTCCTGATTTCCGTCACCGACACGGGGGACGCCCGACCGACGCAGTCGAAGGCCAAGAAGAGGCTGCATCTGGGCACGATCACCCAGCGAAAACGCATCCGCGCCTTCGGCGGCAAGCTTCGCGTCCGACGCGGCAAGAATGGAACGATGGTCTTCGCGAGGCTGCCGCTCGACAATGATCGGTTCGAACCGGGTTCCTAGGGTTGCGCTCAGTTGAGTTGTTGGCGACCGCCATCGTCTGCTCTCTCCGGCAGCAATGTCAGCTTCTGGGCCGCCAGAACCACCTCCAGCCGGTTTCGCACCGCAAGCTTTTGCATCAGCACGCTCATGTAGTGCTTGACGGTCTTCTCGCTGATGCTCAGCCCCGAGGCGATCTCCTTGTTGGTGCTTCCGCGCATCAGATGGCGAACGATCTGAACCTCGCGGTAGCTCAACCGCGCATCGACCCCTGCGGCCTTGCGGGCCTCATCCGACTTCAGGGCCATGATGACTTTGCTGGCAAAGCATGGCGTGATGAACGTTTCCCCCGCACTCGCCGCCTTGATCGCCTGGTAGAGTTCGGAGGCCTGGCTTCCCTTGAGGACATAGCCGGAGACCCCGATCTTCAGTGCCTGCACCGCCATGTCGATGCTCGAAGCAGCCGTGAAGACGACGATGCGGATATCCGCGTGCTTTTCGCTGAGGAGCTGGATGACCGCCATGGGATCGCCCGGCATGCTGAGATCCATGACGATGACGTTCGGCTTCAGGTCCTCTGCTATCCGCAGCGCATCGAGCGCCGTGCCGCCCTGAGCCACGACGGCGAATTCTTCTTTCCCGGAATATATTCCCACCAACCCCTCCAGGAGAATGGGATGGTCGTCGAAGAATGCCAATGATACTTTCATATTCATGCCCCCTTCGATTTATTATTGCCGATATCATTCCATTTTTCTAATTAAAACACATTTCAGGGTTTACAGCCGCGGTTAACGAGCCGGCTTTGCAACTCAAACGGGATATCAGCCAGCGAGATCAGCGCCGTTAAGCTTGAGATTTCAACGTCTTAGGGCGCGTGACAAGGCGCTGGCCATGTCCAGGAGCTCACGGACTGCCGGCTTTGGAGGATTTGATTGCCAGCACCTGGCGCAGACGGCTGTCGCGGTCTTCGACAAGAGCATCCAGGGAACGGTCGCCATAGGCGCTCTCGACGGCATCCGTGACGCGCGCCTGCAGCGCAGCGTCAGGCACAGGAGACCCAAGGTCCCCCCAGAGTCTGTCCTGCATGGGGGCAAACATCTCCCAGAAACCTTTCATGCCCTTCTCCCCTCCCGCGAGGTGATAGGTCAGAAAAGGGCCCATCAAGGCCCAGCGTGCGCCAGGCCCCTCGGTCACGGCGCGATCGATGTCCTCGGCGGATGCAACCCCGCTTTCGAGCAGGTGGATCGCTTCGCGGAAAATCGCAGCCTGCAGGCGGTTGGCGATATGGCCGTAGACCTCCTTCTCCAGCCGGACCGGGACCTTGCCGAGACGGGTGTAGAATGCCTGGGCTTGCATCAAGGCGGCCTCGGCCGTTCGCGCACCGCCGGACAGTTCCACCAGCGGCACCAGATGCACCGGGTTGAACGGGTGACCGAGCACCACGCGTTCGGGGTGGCTGCACGCAGCTTGCATCTCCGATACCGAGATCGCCGAGGAACTTGACGCGATCACGACATTGGCAGGCGTGACGGCATCGATGCGGCGCATCAGCTCGATCTTGGCGTCCAGCCGCTCGATGGCGTTTTCCTGAACGAAGTCCGTGCCCTCGCATGCTGCCTCCAGATCGGCGGAGAACCGCAACTTCCCGCGTCGGCCGGTCGCAACGACATTTTCGGGAAGAGAACTCCAGAGACGGGCGACGGCACTCTCCAGCGCGGCTTCCGCGCCCTCACGAATATCGGTGGCGACCACGTCCAGCCCATGGGCAAGAAACAGGCAGGTCCAGCTGGACCCGATGATGCCGGTGCCGACCACGGTTACTGTTTTAATCTCTTCGCTCTCCAAGTCGGCCTCCTGGCGTCGGATCGTCGTTAAGCTCGCGGTGAAGATGGACGGCACCCGCACCGCACGGCGAACCGGGTCTCGTCGATCGCGGCTCGTTCTTCCGGTCACCGACGTCCACTATCCCGCAAGGGCACGCGCGCGGTTGGCGGTGGCGATGAAGCCGGCGGCCTGGTCGAAGCCGGTGTTGAACGTGCGCGCCGTGGAGATGTCGCTCATCTGCGCGAACACGGCACGGAAATCTGCGGGACTGCGCGCCTCGGGCGGCAGGAACACCCCTTCCGTCTCCACCACATGGACCACCGAATAGACGCCGGCCCCCGCCCCGATGATGGTCTTCTCGGGCGCCACCTCGGAAGCCATGAACACAACCGCAGGGGAAACCGCTTCGGGGGTGAGCCGGATTGCGTCCTCCGCTGTGAAAAGCCCCTCGGTCATGCCCGTGGTGGCAAGTGGCGACAGGCAGTTGACGCGGATGCCGTGCTTCGATCCCTCCTGCTGCAGCGTCGTCGTCAGCCCGATCATTCCGGTCTTGGCTGCAGCATAGTTTGCCTGGCCGAAGTTGCCGTAGAGACCCGAGCAGGATGTCGTGAGCACGATCCTGCCATATCCTTGCCTGCGCATTGCCTCCCAGACCGCGCGGCAGCAGTTGGCGGAGCCGGAGAGGTGGACGGCAACAACCCTGTCGAAATCCGCCATCTCCATCCTGGCGAAGGACCGGTCGCGCAGGATGCCGGCATTGTTGACGAGGATATCGACCCGCCCCCAGCGCGCGATGACGCGCTCGACCATCGCCTCGACCGCCGCGAAGGAGGAAACATCGGCGGGCTCGGCGACCGCTTCTCCGCCGAAGGCCATGATCTCGCGGACAACCGATCGTGCGGCCTCTCCGGCAGCGCCATCGGCAGCCGCCATGTCGTTGACGACGACGCGTGCGCCCGCGCGGGCAAGCGCCAGGGCATGGCAGCGTCCAAGACCGGCGCCGGCGCCCGTCACGATGGCCACGCGACCGGCAAACTCACTCGTCATTCCCGTCTCCTACCTTTCCGCTCAAAAACTCACCCGATCGGCGCCGTTCAGCGCCAGCATGGCGCGCGCGTCTTCGGCAGTGGCGATCTCCAGGCCCAGTCCTTCCAGCACCTGCCGGATCCGGCGCACCTGCGCGGCATTGGATTGCGCCAACCTGCCGGGTCCGTCCCAGAGGGAATCCTCCAGCCCGACGCGGACATTGCCGCCCATTGCAGCCGCCATGGTGGTGATCGGCAGTTGGTGGCGACCTGCCCCGAGCACGGACCAGACGTAGCTGTCGCCGAACAACCGGTCGGCGGTACGCTTCATGTGCGCGACATCGTCCGGATGCGTGCCGATGCCGCCCAGGATGCCGAAGACCGTCTGGATGAAGAGAGGCCCATCGACGAGACCGCGATCGCGGAAATGGGCGAGGTTGTAGAGATGGCTGGTATCGTAGCACTCGAACTCGAACCGCGTACCGTTGCCGCCGCAGTGTTCGATGATGTGCTCTATGTCCTTGAAGGTGTTCTTGAACACTGTATCGCGGGTCTTCTCGAGATACTCCGGCTCCCAGTCATGCTGGAATTTTTTGTATCGGTCGAGCATCGGATGGAGGCCGAAGTTCATTGAGCCCATGTTGAGAGAGGCGACTTCCGGGGCAAATGTCAGGGCCGGTTGCAGACGCTCCGCGACCGTCATCGTCGGGCTGCCGCCGGTGGTCAGGTTCAATACGGCGTCGGTTGCCTGCTTGATGCGGGGCAGAAAGGCCGCGAAGGCGTCCGGGTCCTGTGTCGGACGACCGTCCTCGGGGTTGCGCGCGTGCAGATGCAGGATTGCGGCGCCCGCCTCCGCCGCCTCGATGGCCTGCGTGGTGATCTCGTCGGCCGTGACCGGCAGGTAGCGCGACATGCTCGGCGTGTGGATGCCGCCGGTGATGGCGCAGGTGATGATGACCTTGCGGGGTGATTTCGCCATGCTCTCTCTTCCTGCTCTCAGATGGTTTCGACGTTGCCGCAGACGCTGATGGCCTGGCCCGAGATGTTGGCGCCCCCGGGCGAGGCCAGAAACAGCGCGGTGGCGGCGATGTCTTCGGGTTCGACCATGCGGCGCAGCGAGATGTTGGTGAGGTACTGCCGCTCCATGTCCTCGTAGCTCAATCCCGCGGCCGCGGCGCGCTCGCGGATCACGCTCTCCATCCGGTCGCCGCGCACCACGCCCGGCAGGATCGCGTTGACGCGGATGCCGTCGGGACCCATTTCCTTGGCAAGGCTCTGCGTCAGCCCGACGATGCCCCATTTTGCCGCCGAGTAGGGTGTACGCAGTGCATAGCCAAGGCGTCCGGCCACGGAGGAGATGTTGAGGATCACGCCGGCCTCGCTGGCCCGCAGCAGGGGAGCCGCCCGGCGCAGAACCAGGAACTGACCCATGAGGTCCACGTCGATGGTCCGCCGGATGTCGGCGACGGAAAGCTCCTCGATCGCCCCCGTCGGCCCGGCTATTCCGGCATTGTTGACGAGCACGTCGAGCCCGCCGAGCCTTTCGGAGGTGGCGGCAATCAGGGCATCGACCTCTCCCTCATCCGAGATGTCGGCGATCATTGTCGACACCGCGGGATTTTGCCCGGCAAACCCTGCCAGAGCGTGCTCGTCGATATCGCAGATCAGCACCCGTGCTTCGGCTTCCAGGAAGGCCCGCGCGATGGCGGCACCGATTCCCGATGCGCCGGCTGTGATCAGCACGCGCAGGCCCTGACGCGGCCGCATCCGTTCAATCATGTTCATCTGCAATCCATTCCAATGATTTCTGAGTCGATGATCATGTCACGCCACCTCGAGCCAGTTGCGGCGCACTTCGGGGGCGGCCTCGAGTTCCTCCGGCGTGCCGCGGAAGACCAGCTCGCCGTGTCCCATGACCATGACCTGCTGGGCCACCTTGAGGGCGATGGTCAATTTCTGCTCGACCAGCATCACCGCGACACCGCGACGACCGATGTCGAGAATGACCTCCATCACCACCTCGACGATCCGGGGAGCCAGTCCTTCGGTCGGTTCGTCGATCAGCAGCACACGGGGGTTGCCCAGCAGCGACCGGCAGATGGTCAGCATCTGCTGTTCACCGCCCGACAGATAGCCGGCGCGGATCGCGCGCCGCTCCTTCAGGCGGGGGAAGTAGTCGTACATCTCGTCGACGGTCCAGCGGTGCGTGCCGGTAGCACCCTGCTGCATGCCCATGGCGAGGTTCTCCTCCACCGTCAGGTTCGGGAAGACGAGCCGTTCCTCGGGAACATAGCCGATGCCCTGCCGGCAGATGCTGTAGGGGCGCATCCCGGCAAGCGAGTGCCCGGCAAGCGTCACCGTCCCGGCGGTCGGGGGGACAAGTCCCATCACTGCCTTCAGCAGCGTCGAACGGCCGGAACCGTTGCGTCCCAGCAGCGAGACGATGGCCGATTCCGGCACGTCCATGTCGATGCCGTGCAGGATGTGGCTCTTGCCATAGTGCGCGTGCAGTCCCTTTACTTCCAGCAAGCTCACGACACCTCCTCGCCCAGATAGGCTTCCTGCACCTCGCGATTTGCGCTGATCCGCTCCGGCGTGTCCGTCGCAATGATATCTCCATAGACCAGCACCGAGACCCGATCGCACAATCGGAACACGACGCCCATGTCGTGCTCGACCATCAGAAGCGTCTTGCCTTGTGTAACCGTACGGATCAGATCGATCGCCTTTTCAGTTTCCTCCCGCGACATGCCGGCGGTCGGCTCGTCCAGAAGGATCACCTCGGCGCCCGTGGTCAGGGTCATGCCGATCTCCAGCGCCCTCTGCTCGGAATAGGTGAGATCGCCTGCAAGATCGTGGCCCCGGGCCTCCAGGCCCACCCGGGCCAGCACTTCGGCCGTCTCCTCGTTGACCTGCCGCATGCGGGCCACGGAGCGGAAAAGGCCGTAGCGAACGCCATGGCGGGCGAGCACGCCGATGCGGAGGTTCTCGAACACGCTGAGACGGTGAAAGATATTGGTGATCTGGAACGACCGGGCGAGGCCCGCGCGGTTGATCCGGTGGGGCGGCAAACCGGCAATACTCTGTCCGTTGAGAGAGATCTCTCCCGAAGAGGGTGCGAACATGCCGGAGATCAGGTTGAAGAGCGTCGACTTGCCCGCGCCATTCGGACCGATCACCGCGTGACGCTCCCCGGCCCGGATGTCGAGGTCCAGCCCCTTGATCACCTCGATCGGCCCGAAGGACTTCGTTACTCCGGCAAGTCGCAGCGCCGGCTGCCCCGTCACGATCGCAGTCATTTCGCACCTCCGAGCAAGGCAGGCTCCGCTTCTGCAGCGTCCCTCTTGTGCTCGCGGTCCCAGAGCGCGCTGATCCGTCGGCGGGCACGGATGAGGATTGCCCCACCGCCGATGAGCAACACGACGGGCAGCAGCCACGTAACCACGCCGACCGGGTTCCAGGTTGCGCCGAAGAGCTCATAGACCGGGAGGCCGTCGCCTGCGTTCCGCCTCGTCATCGCGTATTCCTCGCCGAAGAGAACCGCGACCGTTTCCGTTACGAAGACGATCCCGACTGCGAGGAGGAGGCCGCCGGTCAACGCCAGAAGGTAGTGAGGCAAAAGGCGGCCCCAATCGAGCCTGGCGCGATTGCGGACATGGTGCTCCAGGACACCTCCGATGCCGGTCGGCGCATAGAGCATGACCAGAACGAAGATCAGGCCCTGATAAAACACCCAGGAGCGCGTGACGTCGGAGACCAGGAACGAGAAAAGCGTGAAGGCTGCGGCACCGATCACCGGCCCGAAGAAGATGGTCGAACCGCCGACGAAGGTCTGGAGTACGACCTGGGCCGAGACGCTGCTGGCGAAAAGCGAGTAGTTGGCCGTTTCGTTCGAGATGGCCTGCAGTGACCCCGCCACGGCAGCAAGCATCGCGGAGATGGAGAAGATGATCACCTTGGCGGTGTGGGCGCTGTAGCCCAGGAAGCGCACGCGCTGCTCGTTGTCGCGCAGGGCGAGAGTCAAACGGCCAAAGGGTGTGCGGGTATAGGCCCAGAGACCCAGGCCGCAGATCAGCACCCAGGCCAGCGTCAGATAATAGACGTCGAGCATCGACCCGAAGACGATTCCGCTCCAGGGCATCCGCATCGACGAGACACCCGACTCTCCACCGAAGAGACCCTGCAACTGCGGCGCCAGCGAATGGAACAGCTCGGCGATCGCCAAGGTCACCAGCGCAAAATAGACGCCCGAGCGCATGGTCGCGAAATAGCCGGCGAGAAGCCCGATCAGGAGACCCGTCGCCGCACCGGCCAGCGGCACGAGCGGCGTCGGGAAGGCAAGGCCATCTTCGATGGCCCGCATCAGATGCAGCGCCGCAAAGGCTCCCACCCCGAAATAGGCGGCATGCCCGAAGGACAGCAGACCTGCCTGTCCCATCAGCAGGTTGAACGCCAGGGCAAAGAGGCTCGCAATCAGCACGTTGACCAGCGCGTTCTGCCAGCCGAGGCCAAGGAAGGGTGGAATGCCGATCAGCAGAACCAGCACCGTGACAAGCAGAAGAATGTTACGCATGGATCCCATCTCAGTTGCGCTCGCCCATGAGCCCGGCAGGGCGAACCAGCAGGACGATCAACATCAGCGCGAAGGGTATCGTGGCGCTGACCGAAGACAGCTTCAGCGTCATCAGGCCGCCGATCGATTGGGCCCAGTCGCCAAGGCCCACGTACCCGAAGAGGCCCGCCAGGGACCAGTCGAGGCCGACGGCGAAGGAGGAGAAGAGCCCGATCAGCAGCGAAGCCACCAGCGATCCCTTGAGCGAGCCGAGACCGCCGACGACCACCACGACAAAGACGATGACGCCGAGCTCCAGTCCCATGTTCGGATTGGTCGGATAGAATGCCCCGGCGACAGCCCCGGCCAGCCCCGCAAGCGCTGCGCCCGTGCCGAAGACGAACATGAAGACCATCGGGATATTGTGACCCAGCGCCTCAGCCATGGCAGGCAGGCGCTCGGCGGCGCGCACGACGATCCCCGTGCGTGTCCGTGTCAGCAGCACCCACAGCGCGGTGAACATCACCACGGCCACGGCGCCGATGAACAGCCGGTAGAAGGGGTAATTTGCTCCGAAGATCTCGAAGGCGGAAAACCGCATTGCGGCCGGCATCTGATAATTCACCGGGAAATCACCGAAGAAGAGCTTGATCAGCTCCTCGATCATCAGCGCCAGACCGAAGGTCAGCAGGAGCTCGTGAGCGTGTCCGTGGGCATGCACCCGCGGCAACAGAAAGCGCTCGATGGCCATCCCGATGATGCCCACCACGATCGGTGCCACCAGAACCCCGACCCAGAAGCCGAAGACGGATGACACGGCATAGGCGACATAGGCGCCCAGCATGTAGAACGAGGCATGCGCGAAGTTCAATACGCCCATCATGCCGAAGATGAGTGTCAGGCCGGCGGAGACCATGAACAGCAGAAGACCATAGGTCACGCCGTTCAGCGTGGAGATAAGAGCGAATTCCATGGCTTTTCCAGGATGGTGACAGCGGCGATGATCCGGCCAGCGACGCGGCGGCCGGATCGATGAGCGCTATGTCTATTCAGGCCGCTGCATCTTGCAGCTGTCCTGCACCGGGTAGATTGCCTGATCGCCGGCAATCACCTTGACCGTCTCGAAGCCCATGGTGGTATCATCGGCGGGATACTTCGGGTTCTCGACAACCTTGGAAACCACCACCGGACGGATGGTCTGGTGGTCCTCCTTGCGGACCGAAATCGGGCCGAGCGGAGTTTCGTAGGTGGTATTCTCGAGCGCCAGCGCGATCTGGATCACGTCGATGTCGCCGCCGCCAAAATCGACCGTACCCAGCGCCTGTTGAAGCGCGCCGAGCGCAAAGGTGGAATGTCCCTCGACGAAGATGGGATAGTGACCCGTTGCCGCCTTGTAGGTTTCGGCGAACGCGCCGTCGGTGGCAGCATTGTCGTAATTGTTGGCGATGTAGTGGCCCAGCGCCGTCTTGCCGGCATTGGCGATGTTGCCGGGTTGATCGAGGAAGGCCGTGGCGAACGTCACGTCGAGCCCGGCATCGCCGGCCGCCTTCATCAGCAGCAACAGGTCGTTCGACCAGTTGCCGGTGAAGACCGTCGTGGCGCCGGTCGCCCTGATCCGTGCGACGAAGGGCGCGAAGTCCTGGATCTTGTTCACGTCGTGCAGGACTTCATCGACGACCTCGTAGCCGCCGGTTTCTGCGGCCGCGGCCGCTGCCGCCTGCATGTCCTGACCCCAGGAATAGTTCTGGTTGATGGAATAGACCTTCTCGCCCAGGTCCCCCGCCTCTTTCATCGCGCTCACCAGCGCATTCACCCGCATCGGTGCGGTTGCGGTATAGCGAAAATGGTAGAATTGGCACTTCTCACCAGTCAGCTCCATAGCGTCGCCGCCGAGATTGATGAAGATCACCTCCTCGCCGGGATTGCGAAGGTTGTGCTTGCGAACGTCTTCCGTGAGCTGGCCCGCGATGGCGGACGAAGCGCCCTGGAAGATGATGTCCACGCCATCGGCCACGGCGTTGCGGAACTTGTCGGCCGCCTCGGGGGCGCCGCCGGCATTGTCGTACTCGGTGACGATGACCGGTTCGCCGTTGAAGCCGCCGGCCTCGTTGATCCGGTCCACACCATATTTGACGGCGTTGGCGTACAGACGACCTGTCGATGTCTGCGCCCCCGACAGGCTTTCGATGATCCCGATCTTCAAAGGTTCGGCATGAAGTGCGGTGGCGCCAAGCGCCGATGCGACCGTAACCGCGGTCATAACAAGACGTTTCATGTTGTTCTCCTCCCAGAGATGTCCGTCGATATGCCGTTACGAGGGCTGCATCAGTCCCCGATCCTCCTTGGCACGGCGCCAGTGTAAACACACCAATCAAGCCCTGTAAAGTTATAAGATATGTGATCACACCTGAAAGGCACATGATCGCTGGGCGGAGAGCCCCGTTGTCTGCTTTGCGAATTGAACGTAGAACGCCTGATGGTTGGATGATCGGAGGCACCGTTCATCGGACGGACGCTCGACCTCCTTCGAGCGGCACAAAGAGGCCAGGCGCATTGGATACCTTCGACCCGACGACGAAAAGCTCCCGGACTCTTCTGCCGGTTGATGTCACGACGGTGCAGGAGCGCGTCTATCAGAGCCTGAGGCTGGGCCTCCTGAAGGGAGAATTCCTCCCCGGCGAGCAGGTATCTATTCGCGCTCTTGCTGAAATCTTCGGCACCAGCCCGATGCCGGTGCGTGAAGCGTTGGCGCGGCTGATCGCGGAACGCGCCATCGAGCAGTCAGGACCGCGGACGCTCCGCGTGGCGCCCTATCTGGCGTCGGATCATGAGAATTATATCCGGGTCCGCATGCAGCTTGAGGGTTATGCCGCTGAACGAGCAGCAAGCGCCCCAAAGGACCCGGCGCTGATCGATCGTCTCAAGCGCCACAACGAGAGCATCGCGGAAGCGCTGGTCGTCCGCGACTTCGACGCCGCCCTTGCCGGCAACCAGGCGTTCCATTTCGAACTTTACCGGGCGGGCGGCTATCCCCAGCTGCTCGACATCATCTCGACACTCTGGCTTCGCACCGGTCCGATCGTTGCATCCGCCCGCAAGGACGAGGCCATGTTCGAGCGGATCTTCAACATCGGCGTCCGGATCCATGATGACGCGATCGACGCCGTGGCGCGGCGCGACCGAGCTGCGGCCCGCTGGGCAATCAATCTGGACATTCGCTCCTCCCACCTGTCGATCCGCCGCTTTTACAAGCGCGCTTCAGGCGAGACCGATGGAACGACTGAGTAAACTCCTCCTCCCCCAGGCACTCATCGTGGCGATTGTCTCAAGTGTCATGTAGCGGGATCGCCAGGTAGCTGGCGTCGATCCAGAGGCAGGCCATTGGCGCTGCAGAAAATGAATGTCGAGTTCTGGCCGCCCAAACCAGGCATTGGACGTTAGCTGCATGATGCCAATGGCAGAACGAAGCTGAAACGGGCGCCACCGCGGGAGCTCTCATTATCCGCTGAAATCGTCCCGCCGTGCGCTTCAACGATGGAACGGCAGATGGGCAGTCCCATGCCCATTCCGTCCTTCTTGGTCGTAAAGAAGCTCTGGAACAGCTGGTGTGCATTCTCCGCCGTTATGCCGGGTCCCGAATCCTCGACGGAGCATCGCACGACGGAGGTGTCACAGACTGACCTGAAGGTGATGGCGCGGGATTGGCCATCACTGCCACTCATGGCTTGGACGGCATTGACAGCAAGATTGACGATGACCTGTTGCAACTGCGTTCTATCGCCTGCAACGGGTTTTGCGCCTGGGGCGGGAACATGCTGGACCGTTACTTTCGACGCCTGGAATTCATGTTTCAGGAAGAGAAGAGCTTCCGCGACCACGTCATCCAGGAGAACCACTTCCTGATCAGGGTTTCGACGCGATGCCATATTTCGTACGCGGGCAATCACGCTTGATGCACGCTGAGCGTCCAAAACAATTCGTGTCACGATTTCATGAACCTCGGACAGCTCCGGGGTCGGTCGGCTGAGCCAGCGGAGCGCTGCCTCGCCATAGGTGGTGATGGCCGCAAGCGGCTGGTTCACTTCATGCGCAATCGATGCGGTAAGCTCTCCCAACATGGAGATACGCGCAGCATGGGCATGCTCCGCCTCGATCTGGCGGATTCGCTTTTCGGCCTGCTTTTTTTCCGTCGTGTCGACGAAGGCATTCAAGGTGATGCCCTGCGCTGCGAGCGCAGATGGGAAAGCAACCGTGAGAATGCCCTCTTTGACCTCCCCAGCAAACGTCGTCAATTTCACCTCGTCCTCGAAATTGGCAGCCGCCTTATATCGGTTGTGCAGGAGCCGGGCGTAGATCTCCGGATGATCACGGAAGAGAGGCGTGATCGGCCCCTCAAGGTCCTGGGCAGTGGTTGCGCCGAGTAGCTTGACGGCTGCCTCATTCGCCTGCTCGATCATCGTTCCTTCCATAGCCGTCCAGATGAAATCTGGATTGGAAGTGAGAAAGCCATCGAAATCATCGACACCGGATTCCTTCAGCACGCGGATCTGTTCCAGAAGCGGACCGGAGTTGACCTGCAAGACGGGGATCGGAATATGCTGAAAGAGGTCGCGGTAACGCTGTTCGCTCTGCTCTAGCTGATTGTACGCCCTCACCCGCCCGCTGATATCCGCCACCGCAGCCAGGCCCCTTCGCTTGTCGTCGGCTGCAATCCATAAGGTGAACTGCGCATCGAATTCACTGCCGTCCAAGCGCCGAAGTCGTGTCTCGATGGTCGTGCTCACGCCGCTTTTAAGCACACATGCGATCGCGGTAGCGCAGTCGGCCCAAGCTTCCTCGGTCCAGAACCGGTCTATTGTCCCGATCAGCTCTGCCTTGCCTGCTCCCCCGAATAGTTTGAGCGTTGAATCATTCACGTCGACAACGCGAGTAGTCTGGAGGATCTGCGCCACTCCCTGGCCGTCGTGCCCGAAGTGCTCCTTCAAATCCTCTGTGCCTGAAAAGATGGGCAGCTCGAGATAATCGTTTGCGTCGGTAAGATCGAGCTCCCAGAAGGAGACACTCATCGCCTGGAACAGATCCTGATAGCGGCGTTCGCTGCGACGGAGCGCTTCCTCGGCCCGCTTGCGATCACTGATATCGAAGAATCCAACGAGGCTTCTGTCCGGCATGCTTCCATGCCTGCTGGCAACGTAAAGAACGTCGGCGACGGAACCGTCCATACGCGTAATCTTCACTTCTTCCTTGAAGAAGTGCTCGCCGCGGTATCGGGCCTCCAGTGATCTGCGAATGGTATCCATCCCATTGCGCCAATACCGGGTAATCGGACCCCTCATTTCCTCTACGGAAGTGGCACCGAACATCGCCAGATTGTATTCGTTGACCTCCTCCACATGCATATCTTCAATCGCTTCCTCCAGGAATTCCGGATGATCATCGATATAGCGCGACAGGTCCTCCACCCCTTGTCTGCGCAACTCCTGAAACCGTCCGACAAGTCCTGCCGCATTCACCTGCGTCAGCCCGATCGGCATATACTGGAAGAGATGCCGGAACCTCCTCTCGCTGGCCTCAAGACGGTTGTATGCCTCCTTCTCGGCGGACAAGTCTCTGATGCCGACGATGAGACTTTTCCGGCCGTCGGCACTGACGGATGGTACCGAGGTAATCTGGGCGTGGTACATCGTCCCATCGCGCAGCATTCGGCATTCGCTGGACGCAGCGCTGTCGCTCAGCAGCGCAGCACGGCTCGCCTGAACGAACGCTCCTGCGCTTTCTTCCGGCCAGATCGATAGAATATTGTCGCCGACCAGTTCGGAAGATGACGGCGCGGGGCTCGAGCTTTCGTTCCAATCGAACAGGACCGACACAATTTTCGTCTCGGACATGACCTGCCGCACGAGATCCCGATCACCTGAAAGAAGGTCGCCTCCATGGGCCAGACCATCTTGATCCTCGATCCGCTGTGCGACCGACGATAGATCGAGTTCGAAAATCTCTGTCCCCGTTGCGGAAAGCAGTCGAGCTAAGGTCGGAGCGTTTTTCCCGATCTCGCATGCCGCGTCCCGCTTGGTGACTTCAATCACTGTTGACGGCGAGCCGTCCGTATCTCTCAGGATACGTGCCTTCGCCGCTACCGGCACTACCTGTGGACTGCCCTTTCTCTGGCGATGGATGCGGCCGTCCCACTCGCATGTGGCTGCAAGCTCGGCCTTGGCGGCGAGAAGGATGCCATCAACCTCGGCCTCGAACAGATGATTGACGGACCTGCCGATCGCGCCTTCTTGCGAGACTCCATACAGCTGCTCCGCTGCTCGGTTCCACGCCAGAATGATCCCGTCCATGTCGCGAACGATGACAGCATCGTCCAGCATGTCGAAGACGCCAAAGTCGTCCGGCCTTGTACTCACGCCTGTTCGTCCCGCAACCCTGATTGTTCTCGTCGTCATCGAGCTCGCCAGAGCTATACATTGTAGGATCTGCAACTGGAAGAAGTTGTTCAAGTTGCCTGGCAGCCCCGCGCCTCAGAAATGCGTGACGAGCGCAGGCTTTCAACATTGTTGTATTTCGGTCGAAACAAAGCAGCGTGATTTCGACATAGGCGAGCGACCAGCTCCTCGTATCACCGCGGCCCGCGCCCAAGCAGCCACCTGCTTGGGAGGCAGTTCCCGCACGCGATTACAATGAGGAGTTCATTATGTACAAGCCCGCAAGCATGATTGCCGCCATCTGCAGACTGGCGACAGCAGCCCTGGTCGCCACTTCTGTTTCAATGCCATTCCCTGTTCTAGCACAGTCAACTTCGTCTCTCGTTGCCCGAGGCGCCTATCTGGTCAATCTGGGCAGCTGTGAACATTGCCATACCCCAGGCCACTTCCTGGGTCAGCGCGACCAGACGAAGAAGCTTGCCGGATCGGATGTCGGCTTCCAGGTTCCCATGCAAGGGACCGTGGTGGGCCCGAACATCACGCCAAGCAAGGAGACAGGGATTGGAAATTGGACGCGTCCTGAGATCGTACATGCGCTGCGAACCGGAGAAAGGCCTGATGGGCGCATATTATCCACGATAATGCCCTGGCCCGAACTGGCAAAAGTGAAGACGCAGGATCTGGAAGCGATTGCAGCCTACCTCCAATCACTTCCTCCGATCGAAAACCATACGCCGGGACCGTTCGGTGAGGGCGAGCCCATTCCAATCCCAACATTGCGTGTCGTACCTCCGGAAATCCAATAGAAGCGCGTTATTCGAGACCGTGGCGGTGCAAGCACGCCTTCCACGGTCCGGCGGTCTAGTGTCGCGGGCGGCTTATGAATTTCATATGCGGATACGCTTGTGAGGCGTCGACAAGAACGCACGTCCTGAGATCTGGAGCGGCCGGACAATGTCGCGGCCCGAGCCTGTCTTCAGTTGGATTGCGGAAACCGGTCCAGAGCCCGATGAATCCCGTCGATCAAGTGTTGCCCGTCGAAGGGCTTGTGTAGCAATAGCAGGCCGCCACATTCGTCGACGCGCCGACTGAGAACGGCATCCGTCTGTGCTGTCACGAAGATGACCGGGACCGTATCTCCATCCCGGTTGAGTGTCTGTTTCATCTCGATGCCCGACATGCCAAGCATCTGGATATCAGAGACGAGGCAGTCAGCATGGCAGTCGCTGCGCGCATCCAGAAATGCCTCCGCAGACGAAAAGCCGGCAGCCTTATAGCCGAGCGACCTGATCAGTCCGCCCATCGCCGTGCGAAACGAATCGTCGTCATCTATTATCGCAATCAGCACGTCCGTATGCGGCGGCATCGTCTCTGGCCTTCTTGGCGAAGCGGGTTATTTACCCTCTCTCTTCGCACGATCGACCCGCGTAAGAAATCATACGGTAGTGTTAGCGGTGTTCGGCAGTCCCTGTTTATGAAGAGCATCCGCCATCCGCACCAGATCTGGAAGGGTGCGGGCACCCATTTTGCGCATGGCGGCGCTGCGGTGGATCTTCACGGTGATTTCACTGATGCCCAAATCCCCCGCCACCTGCTTGTTCAACAGACCTTTCGTCACCATCAGCATGACCTGTTGCTCTCTGCTCGAAAGGGTTTGAAAGCGAACCTGGATATCGGCAATTTGACCTTGTCCCGCACGGCGCGTGCGATCGAGCTTGAGCGCCGAGGCGACAGCGTCAAGCATGTCCTGATCGCGGAACGGTTTCGTCAGAAAGTCGACTGCCCCTGCCTTCATTCCGCGCACTGACATCGGGATGTCTCCGTGCCCTGTCATCAGGATGACGGGCAACAGGATGCCCGATTGAACAAGCTGCTCTTGGAAGTCGAGCCCGCTCGTTCCTTGCAAGCGGATGTCGAGGACCAGGCACCCTTCGCCATCCGAGCGTTTGGCCGCCAGGAACTCAGCAGCCGAGGTGAACGTACGGGTGCTGAAGCCTACCGAGCGAAACAAGCTATCGAGAGACCGTCTAATCGATTCATCATCATCGATGATGTAAATGATCGGCGAATTGTCGCTCACAGCATCCTCTAACGCTACACCCAAAAGTCTTGGACATCCGGCAACTTAATGCCAAATAAACGCAGCCATTGAAAGCCAAATCTCGCAGTTTGGCCGACCTCGGCAGTGCGGAATACTGGACGTTCCGTCAAGGATTTGTCCCTCCTACATTCGTGGAACGGAACACTTGCACCCTAGGCGGCGCCGGTATTGCAGCTTAAAACGTTGCGGTAGCGCCCGTAATCAAGATTCAACACCCGTCGAGGCTGTTTGCCGGCGCGCCTGAATCGGCTATTGCTCCGCGACAATCGGCCTGAGAAAGCCTGATAAGGTGACCTCGCCTGGACTGATCAGGACTGCGGTGTGGTTTCGGCATGCGCCAAGATGCATGCAGCTCGAAGGATAGGCCTTGTTCAGAGGATCGCCCAATTTAGCCGACAGCGCCACGGTCGCCGCCGTCAGTGACCGCACGCGACGCAGACAGTTTGCCGCGGTTGGCATCGGCAACTTCATCGAATGGTTTGATTTTGCGATCTACGGCTACTTCGCAGGCATCATTGGCCAGGTTTTCTTCCCGCCTGCAGCGCCCGGCATCGCTCTGATTTCCTCCTTTGCTGTCTTCGCCGTGGGTTTCATCTCGCGTCCCCTCGGAGCACTCGTGTTCGGTCCGATGGGTGACAGGTTTGGCCGGAAAGCGGTTCTCGCTTTGACCATTTCAGGAATGGGCGTGGTGACGGGGCTGATCGGCCTGCTTCCCGGCTACGCAACGATTGGATTGGCCGCCCCAGTTCTTCTCTCCATCCTGCGGTTTCTGCAGGGGATGATGGTTGGTGGTGAGTGGTCGAGCGCCGGGATCTATATCGTGGAGAGTGCGCGTCCTGATCGACGAGGATTGGCGGCAAGTCTGATCACGACGACAGCAAGTTCTGCCTTCATTGCGGGGATCGCCGTAGCGGCCAGTTTGTCCTGGCTTCTGGACGACGACGCGATGATGACCTGGGGCTGGCGAGTGCCATTCATCGGCTCCGTGGTTCTGGCGGGTTTGGGGATGTATATTCGGCGCCAACTCATTGAGACACCGGTCTTCCAGGCGGTAGAGGGCAGACGTCGCGCGCAATCCGAGCAGGCGGCAATCGGTGGAAGATGGACGAACCTGGCAACCAGTTTCGCGTTCTCATCGTTGTTCGGTGTCTCCTTGTACTACCTGATTGTTTACGCGAGCAGCCATCTGTCCACCACCGTTGGCCTCTCGCGGTCAACATCGCTTTGGCTATGCGGGCTGGCGCTCGCGATTTCCTTACCCGCGAACTCCTTGTTCGGCAGCCTGAGCGACAGGATCGGGCGGCGTCCATTGGCACTGGCTGCCGCTGCCGCATTGTCCCTGTATGCCTACCCGCTGTTTCTGATCCTCAACACCGCAAACACCTTCCTTATCCTTGTCGCCTTGACGGTGCTGGGCATCCTGGTCTCCGTCGCTGCTGTCATGAACGTCGTATTGTTGGTCGAGGTTTTTCCAGCGTCGACCCGTTCCTCAAGCGCCGCACTCGGTCACAATCTTTCACTGGCTGCGCTTGCAGGTCCCAGCCCGTTGATTAGCGCGACTCTGGTGTACGTCACCGGAGATCCCAACGCCCCGGCCTGGTATCTGAGTGTTGTCAGCCTTTTCTGCTTTGGCATTCTTTGGTTCATTCTGCCTGAAACCCACAAGCGAGACCTTGCGCAAGGCTAACAAGGCTCGCAACAACCTCTTGGCTCCGCGGCTCCCATCTTTGTGTCTGTGTATTGGCTTCCATGGGCACCTACGGCCAAGTTCTGTAGCCGACCTGCGACTTAAGCCTTTCAAGACAAACTGGCCTGGCGCAGAACCGTTCTACACCGGGCGCTGCAGCAGCCCCTTCGGATCACTCTCATGAGGCCGGAAGGTCGTCCTGATGAGGGCGAAGGCCGCGGATGCTTCAATGGCCTGCCGAGAAGATCAGGCAAGCCGCATGACACGCCGCCATGCGGCCGGTGTATGTCCTGTGAGACGACGGAAGACACGGGAGAGATGGGATTGATCGGCGAAGCCGCAATCGAGGGCAATCTCTGAAAGCGGTGTCTCTGTGGTGATCATCAGATGCTTGGCCTGGTCGATGCGACGACGGCAGATGTAGTCGTGCGGCGATGTCCCGAAACTCACCCGGAATGCAGCGGAGAAATAGCTGTTGCTGAGGCGGGTCATTCGAGCCAGCTCGTCGAGGCTTATGCGACCGGCATATTCCGTTTCGATGTGACGCCTCACTCGGTTGGCCTGCCATGGCGCCAGTCCACCACGCGTCGCGACCGCAGCATTCTCGTCGACGCCGCCGGCACGGCCCGCGAGAGCGGATGCCCGCCGCACAAATTCCATGGCACCTTCATGGTCGCGCTCGACGAGGGACATCGCATGGGCGAGCAATCGTGTAACTTGCTGGTGTGATGCGGCCGTGACCACGCCGGGGGCCGTTCGGTGGTTGCTTTTATCGATCTGAAACGAAAGTGCGGACATGACGATCCCCATCTGGTTGTACCTGATGGAGAAATCTTCGGGCGAACCGCTGCCGAAAGAAATTGTACGTATATCGCCTGGCGTCAGCCAGCAGTGCTAACCTGATATACGTTGGTATGGTTGCCGCATGGAGGAAGGTTAAGGGCCTGAAGCCTTTCAGCCGGGGGTCTCTGGACGTGGCCTGCTCGAGCCGACTGCAAACGCGACAAGGCCGCCGCGGATGAGGCGGCGGCCTTGTCGAGATGTTCCTGTCTCAGCTCTTCACAAAGGCCAGCAGGTCAGGGTTGATGACTTCGGCGTTGACGGTCAGCATCCCGTGCGAGAAGCCCTCGTAGACCTTCAGCGTGCCGTTCTTGAGCAGCTTGACCGACAATTCCGCCGAGGCGGCAATCGGGACGATCTGGTCGTCGGCGCCGTGCATCACGAGCGTGGGCACGGTGATCTTCTTGAGGTCCTCGGTCTGGTCGGTTTCCGAGAAGGCCTTGATGCCGTCGTAATGGGCCTTGGCACTGCCCATCATGCCTTGACGCCACCAGTTGTCGACAACGGCGGGATAGACCTTGGCATCCGGCCGGTTGAAGCCGTAGAACGGGCCAGCTGGCACATCGCGGAAGAACTGGGCACGGTTGGCCGCCAGCGCCGAACGGAAGCCGTCGAACACCTCGATCGGAAGGCCGCCGGGATAGGCGGCGGTCTTCACCATGATCGGCGGAATGGCGCTGACCAGAACGGCCTTGGCGACACGGCCCTGCGGCTCACCGAAGTTCGCCACATAGCGCGCCACTTCGCCGCCGCCGGTGGAGTGGCCGATGTGAACCGCGTTGTGGAGGTCAAGCTTTTCGAAGACAGCCGAGGCATCGGCGGCGTAGTGGTCGAGATCGTGTCCGTCGCTCACCTGCTGCGACCGGCCATGGCCACGACGGTCATGGGCGACGACGCGGTAGCCGTTGAGGACGAAGAAGAGCATCTGCGCGTCCCAGTCGTCCGAGGAAAGCGGCCAGCCGTGATGGAAAACGATCGGCTGGGCGTCTTTCGGGCCCCAGTCCTTGTAGAAGATCTCGACGCCGTCCTTGGTTGTTACGAAGGTCTCGGTCATTGCTGTCGTTCCTTGGCTTTGGAGTTGAGTTGAGGTTTCCGAGGCAAAGACCGGGAGCGTCGTTGCCAGTGAAAGGGTGGCTCCCGCAAGCATGGCCTGCCTGCGTGACAACAGAATTTGGTGTTTCTGATCCATTGCGTGCTTTCCTGCTGATCGGATGACCCGAACCTAGCGGCCGGTCGCCGTTCGCTCTTGTCGCCTGGAACTTTTTTTGGGACGTTTGTCTTCTCTCATCGACCGGTCCGACGAGGATCAGGCCAGCGGGGCCATCCTGAGACCTCGATCAACGAGATTTCAAATCCGCCTGTCCCTGGTCTATGTGCTGTGAGGAGCAGTGAAGCCGACCCTGCTCTGCCGGGCTTCGATCATTTCAGCCCGAACTGGCAGAGGGTATCGGCCAGTGCTTCGATCTATTCTTGCCGTGCGGCGACGGTAAGCAGCATCCTAAGATGTCCGGACGAATATTCTCCGGAGCCAATGGACGTGATCACGCTCGACTGCACTTATCGCCCAACCCGGCCGATCAGGAGATCACGAGATCAAAAGGAGGGACGCAGCCACCCGCCCGGCATTTTGCAGGGTGAGCGCTTGGCCGCACGTCTCGGACGCCGTCTTCAACGTCAGACGCGTTTGGCGCGTCGGCCATCGGTTGCCTCCGACGCAGCCCTGTCAGAGCTCATGCTGGGCGCGGATCATGTCCGCCACCCTTTCGCCGATGACAACGCACGGCGCCATGATATTGCCCGTGGGGATCCGCGGCATGATCGACGCATCCGCGATACGCAGTCCCTTGATGCCATAAACCTTAAGTTCGTTGTCAACGACCGACATGCTGTCCCGACCCATTTTGGCCGTACAGGACTGATGCCAGTATGTCACTGCCGACCGGCGGATGAACTCGACAAGGCCTTTTCGGTCCCGCGTCGCAGGGGCCGTTTCGCCACTCACGAGCGGGGTGAAAGCCGCACCATTGCCCAGCTCCCGGCAAAGTTCGACAGCCGCGATGGCCGCAGCCATATCCTCCGGCTCGCTGAGGGGATTGGGCTCGATCAGGACCGCATCGTTCACGCCCGGGCCGGAAAGCCTGAGCCGGCCCCGGCTTTTCGGCTGCGCCAGTCCTGCAAACATCGTCCAGCCATGTTCGGGCGTTTCCAATCCCGTCTCGGCGGGTGACGGAACAGGAAATTCCAGCTGGCACTGAAGGATATCCGGCTGAACGAGACGGGAATCGCTCTTCCAATAGAGCTTCGCCTCGCAGCCTCCGCCTCCCACGGCTTCGGGCTTGCGGTAGGCCCAGGTGCAGCCGAAGGCGATATGGTCCTGGTGATTTCTTCCCACGCCGGGGAGATGCTGGACGACAGGAATTCCGTGTGCCGAGAGCTCATCCTCCGGACCAATGCCGGACTGCATGAGCACCTTCGGCGTGTTCACGGCACCGAGCGAAAGGATGGTTTCGAACTGGGCCTTGAAATGCCGGCGCTGTCCATCGACCAGGACCTCGACACCAACCACCCTCTTGCCGTCGAAGAGCAGGCGGGAGACCAGTGCACCCGTGATGATCGTCAGGTTCCGTCTCGTCGCAAGCGGAGCGACGTAGGACTGGTAAACGGATTGCCGCTTGCCGTTGAGTATCCGTAGCTCCGCGATCGCGGCACCGCCGTCTGCTTCCATCATCGCGCCGTTCGGGTTGTCGAATACCGGGATGCCCAACGCTTCTGCGGACTGGATCATGGCGCGGGCGATCGGTTGCGGCGCATCGGGTTGAGCGACGTGGACCGGACCTCCCACGCCCCGGCGGACAGGATCGGGCGCCCCGCGCCAGTCTTCGATTCGGCGATAATAGCCGAGAACGGATTCGTAACCCCAGGCATCGTCACCCGCCTCGGCCGCAAAATGGTTCCAGTCCTCTTTGTGCCCTCTGGCCCAAACCATGACGTTGATGCTCGAGCCGCCACCCAGCCCTTTGCCCATGCTCAAGGGCAGCTGGCGACCTTCAAGCGTGGCGGCAGGCTGTGCGACGAAACCCCAGTCACGCGATGAACCAAGATTGAGCGGCCACTGCGCCGGCTCCCGCACGCTGTCGGCATCGTCGTCTTCTCCTGCTTCGAGCAGCAGCACGCGCACGCCCCCGCATTCGGCAAGCCGGGCCGCCGCAACGGACCCGCTGGAGCCGGCGCCACAGACGATGAAATCGAATTCCTCGGCACCGCGGCGGACCGGAGTGCTCTCTTCGCGTATTTCGGTTTCACCGATCATTGGCTGCATGAAAGTGACCTCTGTGAACGATTTCTGATGCGAAAGCCTCTGGCACCCAATGCCGGAGGAGACCTGGGGCTGGGTCAGGCGAGTTCGGCCTATCTTGTCCAGCCTTCGGTTTTCATCAGTTCCGCTGCTTCGGGTGTTTCCAGGAAAGCAGCAAAGTCGTGCGCTTGCTGGTCTGCGTCCGGTGCAACGGCGATGCTGACGTCACGCCAGATCTGACGTTTTTTCGCGATCGGAACTTCTTCAAGCACATCGGATTTCGTGGCAGGCCAGTTCGGCCAGGTGATCCATGCGTCGGCCCCGAGCTCCGCAAACGCCTTGAAGCTCGCGCCGGAGCCCGGGGAGAACGCCACGATGTTCTTGCGAAATGCCCGAACGTCCGAAAGACTGCCCAGACGCCCTGCAACATCTTCCCAGGTCCCGGTACCGGAGGTATTGGCCACGCCTGCCCCCTCGGTCACCACGATCTTGATGCCGTCTTTCAGGAGATCCTCGAAGCTGTGGATCTGCTTGGGGTTGCCTTTCTGGACGGCAATGACGGTAGGGCGAATGTAGATCGGGAGGACCTGGTCCGAGGAGAAGGTTCTGTAGGTCTGCAGGAAGGCGGTCATCGCATGTTCTGCGGTCCCCCAGATGATATCGGCATCGGCTTGCGCCTTTTTCGACCAGCTCGCCTCCGGACCGGCAGTAATCTCGACCTTGTCGCCGGTCTTCTTCATCCAGAGATCGGCAACCTTCTGAAAGGCGGTGTGCGGACCACCTGCGCCATAGAGACGGACGACATTGTCTTTCGGCTGGTGCTGGATGGAGGGATCGTAGGACACCTGCCCTTCCGCATGCGCGAAGGTTGCAGTGGCTGCGAGCACGATGGCCGCATAACAGGAGAGTGTCTGCATGTTGAGTTCCTCGTCATTTCCTGACAGTGCCGACGGAAATGTCGGCCGGTGTCCATCAAGAGACGCCGAGGCGGGTCCAATATTCCCCTTGCCACATCAAAAAAATAATTGACCAGCGCTGGAATAAACGGACGTTCATAGCGTCTCGGCAGTGTCATCACTCCTGAAAGGAAAGACGCTTCGATGAAAAATCTTATGATCGGCACTGCATTCACACTGGTTACCGCTGTTGCAGCCCACGCGGGACCTGCCATGGAAATGGCGGAGGCGCGCATCGCCGCCATCGCAGCAGGTGATACCGCGACCGTTTCGAAGGAATATGCCGAAGGTGCCACGCTGCACTGGATCGGCGGTCCGCTCGACGGTACGTACCATGGAGGCGAGATCGCTTCAGTCTGGGGCAAGTTCGCCAAGGCCCAGCCGAAGCTCAAGGCCAAGACCACCGACGTCGTCGAGGCGATGAACCCGAAGGGCGCAACCGTCACCGCCAACGTCGTCTTCGAAGGCAAGGACAAGATCCCGGTGCGCTACGTGCTCGTGTATCGCGACGGCAAGCTTACGGATGAAATCTGGCAGATCGATCCGGCTCTTTTGAAATAAGGCAGACGCTTCCATGCGCGAGGACGAGATCGCACGCTGTGTCGAACCGCTGATCCCGGGGCTTAGGCGCTATGCCTATTCGCTGGTGCGCAATGGCGACGCTGCGGACGATCTCGTCCAGGATTGCCTGGAACGTGCGGTATCACGCTGGCACCTGCGACGTACCGACGGAGACTTGCGCGCGTGGCTTTATGCCATATTGCGAAACCATCACCTTTCGGCCATGCGTCAGCTGGGCCGGCGTGGTATCCATGTCACCTTTGACGAACTGACGCAGCAGCCTTCCGTCGAAGGTGGACAAGGTGAAGTTGCGTATGCAAGGGACGTGCTCACCGCTCTTGACATGCTGAGCGAAGAGCAAAGAAGCGTGCTGCTATTGGTTGGTGTTGAAGACTTGAGTTACGAGGAAACGTCCAGGGTGACCGGATTGCCGATCGGCACAGTGATGTCCCGCCTGTCCCGCGCTCGAGAAAAACTGCGCCGTTTCATCGACGACGGCGTACGTCCCGGGCTGAGGAGGGTGAAATGACATCCGCCGGCTCAAGCTCACCATTTCCCATCGGCGAAGATGATCTCCAGGCCTATGCCGACAATAGGCTTGCCCCCGATCGTCGTGAAGCCGTCGAGCAGTTCCTTCGATCTCATCCGGATGTCGCTGCAAGCCTTGAGCGTGATCGTGGATTGACCGAGGATCTGCGGGAACGGCTGAAGTTCAAGGCAGATGAGCCCATTCCCGCTCGTTTGCGTATTTCCAATATAAGGGCAGGCATTCGCTCTCGACGTGTGTCCACTCTGCGCAACGCGGTAGCAGCCGTCGCCATCCTGGTCGTTGGCGGGGCTGGAGGCTGGACGGCGAAGGATGTGCTGACGACGCTTCCCGCCTCGCCAGCACGATCCGTGCGGATGGCCGACGATGCCATCGCTGCCTATCGCACCTATGTGGTGGAGGTCGCCCATCCGGTAGAAGTCGGGGCGGATGAAGAGGCGCATCTCGTTCAATGGCTCTCGAAGAGACTGCGTTCGGACATTGCGGCTCCCGATCTGTCAGCCTTTGGCTATCGCCTGATGGGGGGGCGCCTTCTGCCTGGAACCACGGGACCTGCAGCCATGTTGATGTATGATTCCGAAGGCGGCTTGCGTCTGACACTGTACATCAAGACAGACGAGACCGAGGACACGGCCTTCCGGTTTGTCGAAGAAGATGGTGTGTCCGCCTTCCTGTGGCGGGATCGCTCCATGGGCTATGTCGTGAGCGGGCCAGTGACACGTGAGGAGCTTCTCCCCATTGCGCGTGGGATCTATGAGCAGATCGAACCGGGTATCTAAACGCGGGCGACCTGATCGATCGGCACGTTGCGATCCGTCCGCAAATCGCCAGTATCCGGTCGCCAAACGCAAAAAGCTCCTCGACGCTTACGCGGAGGAGCTTTTTTGTCGAGGTTTGGCGTCGTGTTTTTGTTTGGTTGCGGGCGCTTGAAGCCACACAGACTTGTGAATTCGCCGTGAGCGGATTCGAAAGTACCGCTCCTTGAAACGCCGCCTCGCAAAGTTCGGTCACCGGATTGGGCGATTTTCAATGGGCGCAGTCTATGTGGAGTAATTAGGCGAAACTCTCAAATTGATAGACACAATGGTAAAGGCACGAGGATCTCCCGGCCAAGGTCCTTGATAAAGCCGCCCGCGACCCCGGCAGGATGACCTTCTAGTGAGCGCTCACCCTGTCGCGTGTCGTTGCATCCGATAGCTTCAGCGCATAGTCGATTGCGTCCAGCAGGCTGGTGGCCTGCGCCTTGCCGGTGCCGGCGATGTCGAAGGCGGTGCCGTGATCGACCGACGTCCGGATGATCGGCAAGCCGAGCGTGACGTTGACGCCGCTGAGTGCCGTCCATTCGCCCGTGACCGTATCGACGCCGAAGCCGAGCAGCTTGACGGGAATATGGCCCTGGTCGTGATACATGGCGATGACCGCATCGTACTGGCCGGCCCGCATCTTGACGAAGACCGTATCGCCCGGAATGGGGCCGTCCAGATGCAGGCCCCGCTCTCGATACTGCTCTACCAGCGGCGCGGTGATGTCGATGTCGTGGCGGCCGAAGATGCCGCCTTCACCCGCATGCGGATTAAGCGCGGCGACCGCAATGCGTGGGTCGGCGATACCGAGATCCTTCAATGCCTGATGCGTCAGATCGATGACGCGAGCGATGCGCTCCGCCGTCGCCTTCCTCGGCACGTCTTCCAGCGCGCAGTGGGTCGTGACGTGGCTCACGCGGAAATTTTCATGCGCCAGCATCATCACGCTGTCTCGAACGCCGGTGAAGTGCGCCAGCATCTCCGTATGGCCCGCATAATTGTGGCCGGCGAGATGGAGCGCTTCCTTGTTGAGCGGCGCGGTCACCACGGCGGCCACCGTCCCGGCAAGCGTAAGATCGACGGCCATCTGCAGCGCCTCGAAAGCCTGCTGTCCGCAGACTGCGGAAACCTTGCCGATGTCGGGTGGGGTCGCGAGCGCAGCTGTCGCAACGATCGCCGCACTCGGCCCGTCTGCAATCTGGTCGCGGCCGATGACCGGCGGACACGCCATGCCGAGCTGGTCGGCGGCGCGCTGCAGCGTGCCTGCATCGCCCACGAGAAGGAGGCGAAACTCTCCGTTTGCCAGTCTCTCGGCCAGGGCATTGACGGCCTTGATCGATATTTCCGGCCCGATGCCAGCCGGATCGCCGATGGTGATGGCAAGGGTCTTCGGGTTCATGGCGCTGCTTTCGTCGCTGACAGGATCTTGGCAGTCCGGCCATAGGGAACCAACGGCCGGGCGGTCCGGGCCGGACTGCTCAACCACATTACGTCATTTTCTACCATCTTCAATCATGGACATGAGCGAATTTGAAATGTTATGAACTTTGTTGGAATGCTCGCGGTGTGGCTCAGGGTCGCCGCACCCCTTGCAGAGCATCAACGAATGGACCACCGGACCCATGCTGCAAGCCCAGAGACGCGCCAGAATCATCGAACTGCTGCGCACCGAACACGCCGTCTCGATGCACGACATTGTCGATGTCGTCGGCATATCCATTTCCACGGCGCGCCGGGATGTCGATTATCTCTGCGAGGCTGGCCTGCTCGTGCGCACGCACGGCGGTGCCATGCTGGAAGCCTCGGGGCTGAAGACACTGGAACCGGCACCGGAAATCGCCCTTGCTATCGCGAGCCGGGAAAAGCTGGCGATCGGCCGCTGGGCGGCAAGCCTTATACAGCCCGGCCACACGGTGATCTTCGACAGCGGCACCACGACGGGAGCGGCCGCCCTAGCCGCCAGGGATCGCAACATCCCCTTTACCGCGGTGACCAACGACCTCACCATCGGCGCGATCCTTGCCGGCAGCGGCATCATTCACACGACAGTCACGGGCGGACAGGTGCGTCCGGGTTCCGCAACCTTGATGGGATCAACCGCCGTGCAGATGATGGGTCGCCTTCGCGCCGACCTGGCCTTCGTCGGCACCCACGCCCTGACAGAGGAGACCTTGTCGGATACCTCCACGGAGCTTGCGGACATCAAGAGCACGATCCTCCGCGCAGCCGAACGCATCATCCTCCTGGTCGACAGCGGCAAGTTCTTCAGCACCGCCTTCTGCACATTCGGGCGGCTGGCGGATGTGCATCTGATCGTCACCGATGACAAGCTGCCGGCCGAACATGGGGCAGCCATCCGCGCGAGAGGCATCCCGCTTGAAATCGTCCCGTCATCGCCCCTGGATGCGAAGGTGCGCCCATGACCGGGTTGCGGCTGCTGGCAGACGACCTGACCGGTGCACTCGACAGCGGCTGCGCGTTCGCCGCGCCCGACACGCCGGTGTATGTCGCGGTGCCCGGCCGCCCCCTTCCGGCGGGGAACCGACTGGCGGTGAGCACCGAAACGCGCGACATGCCTGTGTCCGATGCCGTCGCGCGTGTCTTCAAGGCGATGGCGGACCTGGCGTGCGAGGACCCGGCGATCCTCTGGTTCAAGAAGATCGACAGCGTCCTGCGCGGTCATCCGTTCGCCGAAACGAAGGCGGCGTTGGAGGCTGGCAATTTCTCCCATTGCATCTTCGCACCAGCCTATCCCGACATGGGGCGGATCACCGTTGGAACGCAGCAGTTCGTGACCGGACGGTCCGGCCCGCCGCAGCCGGTCGGGGCCGATTTCCGACATGCCTTCGGATCGGTTGCACAGCCTTCTGTCGCCGCAACGGTGACGATGACATTCGTTGAAGCCGACAGCCAGCACCTCCTGCAACAGCGAGCGCTTGCTGCTGCATCCTCGGCCAAGGGAAGGATGCTCTGGGTCGGCACCGGGGGCCTTGCGGCTGCCCTTGCGCCCGCGCGTGGGGCAATGCCTCCCCTTCCCCCCCTCCGCGGAATGATCGTCGGTACGAGCCATCCCGCCACGCGCGATCAGGTCTCGACGGCGCTGGCAGCCGACATGCTCCGTCCGATCTCGGCACTCGCGTACCGCGGTGAAGCAGACCGGAAAGCCTGGCTGCTTTCGCCGGGCCTTACGGCCGCGAACGCCGAAGAAACCTCGGATGTCTTGAGGCGTGAGGTGCCGGCGATCGTGTTCGAGGATGTGGCTTCGACATCCCTGCTGGTCACCGGCGGCGACACCCTTTCCGTTGTTCTCGAGGTGACCGGTGCCGACTCTCTGGAGTGTATCGGAGACGCGGCGCCCGGCGTGCCTGTGTCCCGTATCCACGGCGGGAGATGGCACGGCCTAACGCTTCTCTCGAAGTCAGGCGGCTTCGGCGATCCCGCGCTGATGGTGCGATTGATCTCTGGCCTTTAGCGCGGCGTGAACACGGCAGGCTTCAAGCGAGCGGGCTTTCGGCGACCACGATCTCCTCATCAATCAGGGACACACCTCCCTTTGAAAGAACGATGAAAGATGGCGGCAAGCGATGATGCGGTGCTATCTTGATCAACTGGCCCGAGATTGCATGACTGCCGCCGGATCGGCTTGATCGGATTGAAACGTCAAGGGTCCCAGATGGCGATGGAACCAAGTCAAATCATCTCAGGCCGTGGTTCCGCGCCTGCCTTTGCTTCGAGAAGCACCGCCAGCCCGCAATAGATCACAGCGAGGCTCGAAAGCGTCAGCACATGCGATCCCACATCCTGCAGGCTTGCCCCCATTTGCCCAAGATTGACCAGAGCATTGATGGCGCTGGTGCTGGGTATGGCGATGGCTATTGTTTTCAGCATCTCCGGCATCGCTTCGGCGGGCCAGGCAAAGCCTGCCATGAAGATAAACGGCATGCCCAGGCCTGCGGCAATGAGCTGCACGAGCGCCGGATTGCGCAACAACCGGGCCATCAGCATTCCAAGGCCAGCCACAGCCAGAATGAAGGGAAAGGCAACTGCTGCCAGCGGCCCGATGGAGCCGAGACGTGGGATCCCGTAGAGATAAGGCAGAACAATCAGATAGAAGGAGACGGTGAAAGCCTGGACCACGAGATAGGCCAACAGGCGACCAATGACGCGGTCGAAAGCGCCGATCCTGCGGTCACGGGCGCCTTGCTCCCATTCGTTCGGGTAGGTCCCGAGCAGGCCCACGCCCATCAGAAGAGTTTGCTGCAGCAAGAGCACGAAAGCTGCCGGCAGAATATAGGTCGCATAACCGCCCTGCGGATTGAAGAGCGGAATCGCTGTCAGTGGCACCGGGTCAGTCGCGGCCGCTGCAAGATCCGGATCGACATGGGCGGCGACCAGGCGCTTCGCCTCGATCTCTGCCCCCATCGTCCGGGCAAGGGCGGTCACAGCCCCCGAAATACGGCTATAGATCAGAAAGTAGCTGGCATCGGCATAGAGGGCTAGCGGGGCGCCTCGGCCATGCAGAAGGTCGCGCTCGAAGAATTTCGGAATGACCAGAATGCCATGGAGACTTCGCACGAAGACCTCGCGCTGCGCTGTCGCCACATCAGGCAACGCCGCAACAATCGCCACATCGGCGGAGGCGTCGAGCCTGCGTGCAAACATGCGGCTGCTGTCGCTGCCGTCGAGATCGACAAGCGCGATCGGCACGTCCCGAAGGGCTTCGGCGAGATAAGGCTGCGGAAAGAAGCCGGCATAGATCACGACGGCCAGGATCATAACCGAGAAAACCGGGCGCAGCGTCAGGATCCGACGAAGTTCCATCCGCGAAATGAAGAGCACAGGACTCACGACAACGCCTCCAGAGCAAGATCCGCTTTTTGCCGCTTGTGGCCCTGGCGTTGCAGGCAGAAGGCCGTCAATGCCGCAAGCACAACGACCATAAACAGGAGTACGGCCAGCGGCTGCAGCGAGAGATCCGCCGGCGTGCCGCGCAATGTCTGGTCTATTCGCGCCGTCATATACCAGGTGCCCGGCAATGCCCCGCCCCAGTAGTAGGCAAAGGGCGTCATGCCGAATCTCGGAAATCCGACGCCCATGAACCCGAAGGCCGACGCCGTGACCAATGAGGCGACGCTGATCGCGGTGGCCGTCGAGCGAAGCACGACGGCCAGAAGCGCGCCGAAAAGCTGGTTTGCCAGAATGAAAAGCGTGCCCGCCATCAATAGCAGCATCCGGTCGCCTCGCAGCGGCATCTTGAACCACAGAAAGAGAACGAGATCGGCAAGGCCCAAGACAAACAGAAATACCAGCGTATAGGGCAACAGCTTACCGAACATCGCCGGCCACAGCCCGCCGCCCAGTCGACGCAGCACGCGCAGGCGATGGCGGGTTTCCACATCGCGCCCCACCGCATAGGCCGTCGATGTGGCGACAATGATCTGCAGCACCGTTGGCATAAGCGCCGCCAGCAGGAAATGGCTGTAGTTCAGCGTCGGGTTGAAGAGGGGATTGATCTGGACGGGGATGGGCGACAGCGAGGCTCGCGCGATATCGACGGGTTCGCCGCGCGCTGTTCGCAGAGACAGCCGGATGCCGCCTGCCAGGCTGGCGACAGCGGCACTGACGCCGCGCAAGGACAGAAGGCCAGGTGTCATGGTTTGCGTATTGTAGAAGAACACCACTTCGGGGCGTCTGCCGGCAAAAACGTCACGCTCGAGATTGGCGGGAATCATCAGCAGACCATGCACCCGACCGGACAGAATGAGGTGGCGGCCCTCGGCAAGGTCGCCGACAGGCAGGGCAACCGCCGTATCCGGTGTAGCATCGATGGTGCGGATTATCGTGCGGGAGAGATCCCCGCCATCCAGATCGAGAACCGCGATCGGGAGTCGCGTCGCAAGGCCTTGGCTGAACACGGCAGACAAGATTCCCATGAGGAAGAGCGGTAGAACAACCGTCAGAGCGAGCAGGACCGGATATTTGCGAAATTGCCCGAGCTCCCGCACGAAGACGAGCAGGAGACCCGGCCGCAGACTGGCTTTTCCGCGCATGTCATCGCTCCGGTCGGGGCCAGGAGAGGATGGCGCTCATACCCGGCCGCAACCCGTCCACCGGGTCCACCGGCTGGGCGCGCACTTCGAACGTCCGCAGATCGAAATCACCGGTGGCGCGTGTGGCCCGCCAGGTCGCATACTGGCCCTGGGCGTTGATCACGGTCACCCGCGCGCTTACCGTCGCGTTTTCGAGTGCGGGCACGACGACGGACAGGCTGTCACCGACCTTCAGTCCCCTCAACAGATCTTCGCGCAGGTTGAAGGTAAACCACGGGTGCGTGATATCGACAATTGAGTAGAGAGGCGCACCGGCGCTGAAGTTCTCGCCCAGTTCCGCAATCCGCGTGGTCACCTGTCCTTCGATGGGCGCAATGAGCGTCAGCTCCTTCATGTCTGTCTGTTGCTGGTTCAACATCGCTTCTGACTGCTCGACCTTGGCCCTCGCCAGAGCCCGTTCTTCCTTGCTGGCACCAGCGATGGCCAGATCCAGATTGGCTTGCGCCGCTTCTCGAGCCCGCAGCGCCGCCTCCAGATTGCGGCTTGACTGTTCCAGCCGAGCCTGTGAAGCCACATTGGTTTCCGCAAGCTTGGTCTGGCGCTCCTTGTCGGAAAGGTAGAGGACCACGTCGGCATCGGCGGCACGCACCTGGGCCTTGTGCGCTTCAATGACCTCGGGTCGGGTGCTGCTGACACGGTCCAAATCCGCTCTTGCCACGGCCAGCGCCGCTTGCGTCGACAGCATGGCCGCGGCCAGCTGCGGGCTTTCAAGCTCGGCAAGCACGACACCCTTCTTCACCATATCGCCCACGTCGGCCTCCAGTTTTGCGACACGGCCGGAGACGCGCGGACTGACGTCAACGCGATCCGCGGAGGCTTCTCCCTGCACGATAAGCTCCGGGGGGCGGGTGGAAAACCACAACAGCACGGCAAGACCCGCGATGCTTGCGACGCCGAGTGCTGCACCGAGTTTACTGACCATTATCAGAACCTTTCAGAGGAAGCGGAAGTTCAAATGATTGTTTGTCACCAGGAGGAGAGTCTGCACGCTTGCAATCTGAAGCATGGCCCGAAACCAAGCGCAATCCACGGCCCAATAAAGCAGCCCATCGCGCGCAAAGATGTTGCGGCTGAATGGAGCAGCGTCCCCACTCATGGCCGATGAACAGGGTTCGTTGCGGCTGGCATTAAAGCCGGGAGGGAGCCTCTGCCGTGTTCGGCCCATATGCTGCGGCACCACCTGATGTTGAAGTCCGCGCGAAAGTAATATTGAATTGCATTAACGGAAGTTAGCTTGCCGTGAGTTCACCGCAACTCATCTCATTTGACTGAAGCGCGGTTGGGGGAAACGCCCGAAGCGGCACGTCGAATGACTTGGAATTCTACACGGGCGCAGCACCTAAACCTTTGATTTATCGGGACTCTCATGAAGACAGACCTTCCAGCTTCGGCCATACGGGAGCAGATGAACCTGCTGCGTAAAAGTCCGGCGTTTTCGGGTTCCGATCGCCTGATCGAACTGCTCAGTTACGTGGTGGAGGAAACTCTGAACGGACGGGCAGCGGATCTGAAAGAGGCGGTTATCGGCAATGCCGTCTATCAGCGTGAGCCGCCGTATGATCCACGTATCGATTCGACCGTTCGCGTGGAAGCGAGGCGATTGCGCAAGAAGCTGGAGGAGCACAGCCGCCTCTATGGGCAATCGGACCCGATCAGCATCATGATACCCACGGGAACCTATGTTCCCGCTTTTGTGATAAAATCCGGTTCGCAGGACACTTCGCCCCCGCAGCAGGAACCAGGCAAGGATTTATTTCGAAGTGGGCACGGCGCCGTGATCGCCATACTGCCCTTCCGTCCGGTGTCTGGCGACCCGGCCAGCCAGGAATTCGCCGATATCATCACGGACGAGCTGATCTTCGCGTTGGGTTCCGAACCCGGAATGAACATTCTGTCGCGCGCCACGACCTTTGCCTACAAGGACAAGCAACCGTCGATACGAGATCTGGCTGCCGAGCTGGGGGTCGATGCCGTCATTCAAGGGACGGTGCGCGAGCACATGGACGTTATCCGCGTCACGATCGAAGTATCCGATCCTCGCGGCATGGTGGTCACCTCCGATCGGTTCGAGGGCTCCGTCGATCAACTCGCAGACCTTCCGGAACGAATTGCCACCACTTTCGTCAGCCGCAACAGGTTTGATACATCCAAAATGCGCGCACGCCTGTTGAAGCCCGGGCCTGCCGCCGTTCACGCGTATGGTCAGTTATACAGGGCGCGCCAGTTGCTCGATCTTCAGGTGCCGCAAAGCCTGCGCGAATCCCTCGCCATCTTCTCCAAGATTGCCGAAGATGCGCCCGATTTTGGGCGGGGACATTCCGGAATTGCCGATTGCTATTGCGATATGTTCCGCATCGGAATGGTCGATGCGGCCACTGCTCGTTCCCTTGCGCGTCCTGCCGCGGAAAAAGGGCTCGAAATAGATCCGCAATCCGCAGAAGCCTTGACGGCGCTGGGTGTGGTCCAGGCATGGCTGGAGCGGGATTGGGTGGCCGCTGAAACCAGTTTCAATGCTGCGATGAACTACGGCTATTATGCCAGAACCGCGCGCGTTTTCGGCACTTATCTTGCGGCGCGCGGCCGGCACGAGGAATCCGAACGGCTCTTCAACGAGGCAAGGCGGATCGAGCCCTTTTCCCAGCAACAGGATATTGCGGAGGCGTTGAGCCGGTTCCAGTCGCGGAATTTTCCCAAGCTCTCCGAGGCGGCGTCCGCCGCGGCTTTGCGCAACGCGCCGATGGAGTCCCTGTTCTATCTGGCTCTCGGCGCCCATTTTTCCGGCAATCCGGAATTTGCCCATCGCTGTCTGCAGCCGCTTGGCAAGATGATGATGACGCATCCGCTGCTCATCTTCGCCAATGCCGAACTAGAGGCCTGGCTGGGATCCCCCGATCGCGCCATCACCCTGTTGAAGACAGGCAACCCGAAGGCCAGTTACTTCGCCCACTCCACCCTCGCCTGCTCCGTTGGTGACAGCGAGGCCGGTATACGCTATCTGGAGCTCGCTTTCCGGCATCGGGAATTGGCTACCGTTTGGTTGAGGATGGACCGACGGTTCGACGCCATCCGCAACCTCGACCGGTTCAGAGCGCTGACGGGCGAGGCAAGAGCCGCGAGCGCACGATCTGCTTGAGCCGCCCTTACCGCAACTTACAGTAAGCTGACGGTGAACTCACTTCCGGCACCCTGAGCCTTCCGCTAGAAAGCTGCCTGTCCACCCTCGCATTTCCTGCGTTCATGCCGGACCCGGCGGGAAACATCCGTAGCCCACCTCCCCATGGCTGTTTCGCGTGTCGGGACAAGGACGAGGCTGCCTGCGGTTCAACGCCGCAGGCAGTCATGCAGGCCTGACGGCCGTGGTCCGTCGGGAACCATCATACGAGCAAGTATCAAACCGCGGCAGCAGCCGGTGCAATGCGCCCGGCTGGGCCGTGATCTGCCCGTGAACGCGAACCACGCGTTCACGCCGGCGGTCATCCCGGCCAGCTCGGCAAATTTCGGCATGAATGGCCATCGTTACGGCCAGACGGAAGGACCTGAACGTGATCTCCAACTTGACGACAGGCGAACGATGGAACGCGCTGCTCATCCTGATCGTGATGGCGCTCGTCGGGCTGCTTTTTGCCGCGGCCGGAGACGGAGATCCGATCGCCATGCATGGCGCCCTGGTTCTGGTTCTGGCGATTGCCCTGGCCTTCCTCGTCATGACGCATCTTGACGACCCAGAACCGCCGGCCGAGCGATTGGACACTTATTATGACGATCCGAGCAAGGTCGGCGTCATCCTGACCTTCGCCTGGGCAGCCTTCGCCATGTTCGTCGGCGACTGGCTGGCCTGGCTGATGGTAGAGCCAACCTGGACGACGGGCAGCGGATGGTCGAGCTTCGGCCGCATTCGCCCCGTCCACACCACCGGCGTCATCTTCGGCTTTGGCGGCAACGGGCTGATTGCAACCTCCTTCTATGTGATGCAGCGGACCTGCCGCGTGCGCTTACCGGACCAGCTGAGCCCCTGGTTCGTACTCCTCGGCTACAATCTTTTCTGTGTGTTGGCTGTGACCGGCTACATGCTGGGCATCACCCAGTCCAAGGAATATGCCGAACCGGAATGGTATGCCGACCTGTGGCTGGTGATCGTCTGGACCGTCTATTTCGTGCTCTACATGCGCACGCTGGCGCGCCGGGCGGAGCCACACATCTATGTGGCCAACTGGTATTACATGGCCTTCGTCCTCGTGGTGGCGATGCTGCACATCGTCAACAACCTCGCCGTGCCGGTGTCATTTCTGAGCGCCAAGAGCCATTCCCTGTTTTCGGGCGTGCAGGATGCGCTGACGGAATGGTGGTACGGCCACAATGCCGTGGCCTTCTTCCTCACCTCCGGCTTCCTCGGCATGATGTATTACTACCTGCCGATCCGCGCCGGACGGCCGATCTTCTCCTATCGAATGTCGATCATCAGCTTCTGGGGCATCACCTTCATGTACATGTGGGTGGGCTCGCACCACCTCCATCACACCGCACTGCCGCAATGGGTGCAGACGCTGGGCATGACCTTCTCGCTGGTTCTTCTGGTGCCCTCCTGGGGGTCGGCAGCCAATGCGCTGCTGACGCTGAACGGTGCCTGGCACAAGGTGCGGGACGACGCGACGCTGCGCTTCATGATGATTGCGGCCGTCTTCTACGGGCTGACCACCTTTGAGGGCTCGTTCATGGCGATCCGCTCCGTCAATTCGCTCTCCCATTACACCGATTGGACGGTCGGCCATGTGCATGCCGGCGCGCTCGGCTGGGTGGCGATGATCACCTTCGGCGCACTCTATGCCTCGATCCCGTGGCTGTGGAAGCGCGAGCGCATGTATTCGCCGGCCCTCGTGGAGGCACATTTCTGGCTCGCTCTGTCGGGCACGGCGATCTACGTCTTCGCCCTCTGGAATGCCGGCATCATCCAGGGGCTGATGTGGCGCACCTACACCGAAAACGGCAATCTGGCCTACACCTTCCTCGAGTCTGTCGTCGCCATGCAGCCCTACTACATCGCGCGTGCCGTCGGCGGGTTGCTCTTTCTGCTCGGCGCGCTGGCCGGCTGTCTCAATCTCTATCTCACGATCCGCTTGGCCGCACCGGCGACGGACACGGCCTCGCTTGAGCCGCTCCGCGACGGCCTCGGCCACGCGGCCACGCAGCCGGCGGAGTAAGCCATGTTCAAAACTGCACTACAGGCTGGAGCGGCGGGCAATCGGCATGACGCTTGCCATCATCGCCGCCGCCAGCATTGGCGGCTTCGTGGAGATCGCACCGCTCTTCACCATCGACCAGACAGTCGAGGCGGCACCGGACATGCGGGTCTATACGCCGCTGGAGCTTGCCGGCCGCAATATCTACATGCGGGAGGGCTGTTATGCCTGCCATTCGCAGATGATACGCACGCTGCGGGATGAGGTGGAGCGCTACGGCCCCTACAGCCTGGCCGTGGAATCGAAATACGATCATCCCATGCTGTGGGGTTCCAAGCGCACCGGACCGGACATCGCCCGCCTCGGCGGCAAATATTCCGACGAATGGCATGTGCGCCACCTCATCAATCCCCGCGAGGTCGTGCCCGTTTCAATCATGCCGGCCTATGGCTGGCTGATGGAGAATGATCTGCGCACCAACGACCTCTCCGATCAACTGGCCGCCCAGCGCGCAGTGGGCGTTCCCTATACGCCGGAGATGATCCACAACGCCGCCAGCGACGCCTATGCACAGGCCAATCCCGACACCGGACGGGTTACGGACTTGATCACGCGTTACGGCGAGGCGACGACCACCCGCACCTTCGACGGCGCGCCCGACCGTCTGACCGAAATGGATGCGCTGGTGGCCTATCTGCAGATTCTCGGGCGGCTTACCGATGCCGCCGGTCGCAACACTCCTGCCGGGGACCTGGAGTAACCCATGGATCTTTCCCACGATACACTGGTCTGGGTCGCCAAGACCTTCGGGCTGATCTATCTGCTGATCCTGTCGGCGGCGGTCCTTGCCTATGCCTTCTGGCCGTCGCGCCAGAAGGAGTTCCACGATGCTTCCGTAGCGATCCTCGACCGGGAGGACCGGCCATGGCGCTAGGCGAACGCGATCCGGTGACGGGCTACCTCACCACCGGGCACGAATGGAACGGCATCAAGGAACTCAACTCGCCGGTGCCACGCATCGTCTATGTGTTTCTGATCCTCACCACCGCCTTCAGCCTGATCTATTGCCTGCTGATGCCGGCCCTGCCGCTCGGCACCACATATACCAAGGGCCTGCTGGGCTATGACGAACGTCAGGTGGTCGAACGCGAACTCGCCCGCGCCGCCACTGTAAAGGCGCCCTGGCATGAGCTGCTGGACCGGCAGGATTTTGTCGCCCTTGCGGCCGACGAGGCGGTGATGCGCGAGATCCGTGAGGCGGGCCGCCTGCTCTTCGGTCAGAATTGCGCGGCCTGCCATGGCACCAATGCGATGGGCAATGCCGGATTCCCAAATCTCGCCACCGGCACACTGAACTGGGGAGACAGCCCCGAAGTGATGCAGGAAACGATCCGCATCGGCGTCAACTCCGCCCATCCGGAAACCCGAACCGCCCAGATGCCGGCCTTCGGCAAGGATGGCATTCTCAGCCGCCGCGAAGTCGATGCGGTGATCGCCTATGTTCACGACCTTGGCCGCGATGGGATTGCCGCCGCGAACCTTGCCCACTCCGATGGTGCAGAGATCTTCAGTGCCCAGTGTTCCGCCTGCCATGGCGAGGATGCCCGAGGCAATGCCGAGCTCGGCGCGCCGAACCTTACCGACAGCAACTGGCTCTATGGTGGCGATCTCCAGACGATCTTCGAGACTGTGTGGTACGGTCGGCAGGGGCAAATGCCCGGTTGGGAGGCGCGTCTGGGGGCGCGCAACGTCAAGCTGCTGGCAGCCTATATCTCCGACCTCAGGACGCAACGACCATGAGCGCGCCGACCGAAGCGGCACGCGGCCGCACCACGCTGATATTCACCGCCGCAGCACTGCTTGCGCTCGTCATCGGTGCCAATGCGCATCTTCTCTATGTTTCGTTCGCCTCGCAGCCGGACTGCGTTCCGCACCATCGGATCGGCGAGCGCCCAAACAGAGAGACCTTTGCTGCAGCCGCATCCTCCTGCAGATCATCCATGCAGTTCCACCACCTGCGGAGTGACCGATGAACGACGCCCTTCCGCAAATCATGCCGGCCGAACCCACGAACGACCCTTGGGCACGCAACCTGCCAGCGGGCGAGGCTCTCGTCTGGTTGGACTTGGGCTGGCGCGACCTGATGCACGGCCCTCACCTCAGCCTGTGTTACGGTTTTTTTGTCTGGGTCCTGCTTGCCGGCGCCCTATGGTCGCTGATCGCTTATGGCGCAGATTACATCCTGTTTCCGGCGCTCTCGGGCATCATGGTGATCGGCCCGGTGCTGGCAATGGGCCTTTACGAGAAGAGCCAGCGCTTGTCGCTCGGCCTCCCGGTAAGCCTTCTCGACATGATCTTCGTGCGTCCGGCCTCCGGTTATCAGGTGTTGTTTGCCGGCGCGCTGCTCTGCCTGCTGATGATGGTGTGGCTCAGGGCCGCCGTCATCCTCTATGCATTGTTCTTTGGTCTTCTGCCCTTCCCGGGGCTCGACCAGGTGGTCCCGATGCTCGCCTTCATGCCGGCAGGCTGGGCGACGCTGATTGTCGGCAGCGCCGTCGGCGGCCTGTTCGCCGCCTTCGCCTTTGCCATCGGTGCGTTGTCGCTTCCAATGCTGCTTCAGGAACATTCCGATGCATTGACAGCAATGGGCACCAGCCTGGTGCTCGTCTGGCACAATCTCAGGGTCATGCTGGCCTGGGCAGCCATCGTCGCGGCGCTTTTTGCCGTGAGCGTCGCGCTCGGCCTGCTGCCGCTGATCATCGTCTTTCCCGTGCTTGGACACGGGACATGGCACAGCTACCGCGCGCTGAGGCCGGCTTAAGGACGTCATCATGTCAATGTCACCCGATTGTGCCCCATCAAGTGCGGAGCGCGCGCGCGAGCTTGCCTTCTTCAGCAACAGACTGGCCGGAGCCGGATCCTCCCGGCGTGCGGAACTGGTGGTCCCCTCCATGAAATGCGGCGCCTGCATGCGCCGGGTGGAAATGGCGCTTTCCACCCTGCCCGGCGTGCGGCAGGCTCGCGTCAACCTGTCGACGAAGCGGGTCTCGGTTGAGTGGACCGACACGGATCATCCGCCGGCGCTGATCGAGACCCTGGAAAGGATCGGTTTTCAGGCACATGCCGCCGAACTGGCCGACAAGGAGCATGACGCGGAATTGAGCGCCCTCCTGCGGGCGCTTGCGGTGGCGGCATTCGCCTCCAGCAACATCATGCTGCTCTCCTTTGCCGTCTGGTTTGGGGCAGATCCGCAGACGCGGCAATATTTTCACCTGCTGTCCGGTCTGATTGCCCTGCCGGCCGTCCTCTATTCGGGACAGGTCTTTTATCGCTCCGCCTGGACAGCGGTCCGACATGGTCGCACCAACATGGACGTTCCGATTTCCATCGGCGTGACGCTGACCTTCGGGCTTAGCCTGTGGGAAACGATGCAACACGGTCCGCATGCCTATTTCGATGCAGCTGTCTCGCTCCTCTTTTTCCTGCTGATCGGCCGCACGCTGGATCACATGATGCGGGCACGCGCGCGAAGCGCCGTCGCCGGCATCGCACGGCTGGCATCGCCGTGTGCAACAGTGATCGCGCTGGACGGCACGCAGCGCGTAGTCCCCCTTGAAGAGGTGATGCCCGGCATGGTGCTGGCCATTGCTCGTGGGCAGCGCGTGCCCGTCGATGCGCAGATCATCGGGGGCACGTCCGAGGCAGATTGTTCCCTCGTCAATGGCGAAAGCGCGCCGGTGGTCGTTTCGACGGGTGATCAACTGCAGGCGGGCGTCCTCAATCTTGCAGCCCCCCTTACCGTGCGAGTGCTCAGGCCCTCCAATCAGTCCTTCCTGGCCGAAATGACACGGATGATGGAAGCCGCGGAATCCGGTCGGGGCCTCTACCGGAGGATCGCGGACCGAGCTGCGGCGCTTTACGCGCCCGTCGTTCATGCAGCAGCCGCGCTGACACTCCTCGGCTGGCTGGCGATGGGCTCCGACCTGCATCAGGCACTTACGACGGCCATTGCCGTCTTGATCATCACCTGTCCCTGCGCGCTCGGTCTCGCCGTGCCCATGGTGCAGGTGGTGGCTGCCGGACGATTGTTTCGCAACGGCATCCTGATCAAGGACGGCAGTTCCCTGGAGCGGCTGTGCGAAATCGACACTGTCGTGTTCGACAAGACCGGCACGCTGACGACGGGCGTCCCGGAACTCACCTGGCCAGAGGCAGAAAAGCAGGATCAAGGCAGCCCTCTGTCGGTCGCCGCCGGCATGGCTACGCATTCCAGCCATCCCTATTCCCGCGCCATCGTCGCGGCCTGTCCGCAACGGGTTGCCATTGGCGCAGAGGCCGTGACCGAGCAGGTCGGCTACGGTCTCGAAGCGCGCATCCAAGGCGTCGTCTTCCGCCTCGGCCGGCCGGGCTGGGCGGCGCCGTCACACGTCGTCGCCGCGGACGCGAGCGTCATTCTGAGCCGCAACGGAGAACCACTCGCGAGCTTCCGGTTCCGCGATCGTCTGCGCGAAGGTGCCGTAGAGGCGATAGCGGACCTCAAGGCGCGCGGGCTGGCCGTCGAGCTGTTGTCCGGCGATCGGGCATCCGCCGTGGCGGATCTGGCGGGGCGTTTGGGCCTTGTTTACAGAGCTGAGGCGACACCTTCGGACAAGGTCCGACGACTGGAAGAGCTGAAGCAGCAGGGTCGCACGGTGCTGATGGTCGGCGACGGGTTGAACGATGCAGCCGCACTTGCGAGCGCGCATGTCTCGATCGCACCGGCTTCCGCCTCCGATGTCGGGCGGACCGCCGCTGATCTCATCTTCCTGCACGAAAGCCTCGCCGCCATTCCTCTGGCGCATCGCATCGCGTTGAGCAGTGCCCGCCTGATCCGGCAAAATTTCGTTCTCTCGCTCGCCTATAATGCGATGGCCGTGCCGGTGGCGGTCGCAGGCTTCCTCACGCCGCTGCTGGCCGCCATCGCGATGTCTTCATCCTCCCTGGTCGTCGTCCTGAATGCGCTACGGCTGGCCGGCGCACCCGAGAAGGAGAAATCGCTTGGATGACGCCCTTTTTCTCGTGCCGCTGGCGTTGATCCTCGGCGCATCGGCTCTCGCCGCCTTCCTATGGAGTCTCGCAAACGGCCAGTACGACGATCTTTCTGGTGGGGCAGAGCGGGTCCTCCATGAGGACCGCGAGAGTCCCCTGCCGGGCGCGCGCCAGGAGATGACATTCTCCGCAAGGACAGCGGACCGAGTGGACGATCCGGAGAGTGTCTTACCGGCAGGTTGAGGCTCGGCAGTGACGATGACGCCTCGCCTCGACTGACTGAGGCGCCGTCACGCCCACCGACAGCAACCCGCGGCCAGCACTGATGCCCGCTTCGCCGCATGACCACCTGATGCAGTTGTCAAACGTGGGGCGCGGCCGCAGGAGGTGCTGAGCATCACCAACGCAATCGCTCACTGTGAGATGCTCCCGTCTCACTTCCGGCTGAAGAAGCCGACGGCTAAAAGATCATCCGTCCACCCCGCCCTTTTCGCATGGCAGTTGATCGGCACACCTCAACCGGAATTGCGGGCGAAAAGGAGGTTCAGGCAATGCAAAACCACCGTTTTCTCTATCGTGGTAATTTTTAGCGGCCACATGCTTCCAGCGGAAGCATGGATGCCAAACCCAACAGTCGCGCAAGACGCGCATCAGACAAGGATTGAAACCATGAAGTCGATGACCACCATGACCGCCATCGTTCTCGCCGCTTTGGCATCCGTACCGGCTCTGGCCAGCGAAGGTGACTACTACGAAGGCGCCTCCGCTCAGCAGTTCGCACCGTCCACCGTCGACCGCAGCTTCGGCTATACCGGCTCGACCGCGGGTGCTTCCGCAAAGGCCGGTCGCCAGGAAATGTCGGCGATCAACAGCGGCGACTATTTCGAAGGCGACGTACGCCCGAACTGATCGCTGTTCATTCAAGACACCGGACAATTCCGTGACCAGGTCGCAAGCACGGTCACGGAACCCCAAGAGGACCTCGACATGAAGACGCTCCATGCCAGTCTGACCGCTGGCACCCCTTCTGTCGGCGATGATCGCAGGCTCCGCAGTGGCAGTCGAAGGCGAGTTTTTCGAAGGCATCCACCCGTTCCGGCGCATTCCGTCGGTCTTGTAACGCCGGATCTCCGCCAGTCCCGCCCCGCAGTCCACCTATTGCGCTCGCTTTCGATGCCCGCATAGCCGGTTTCCAGTAGCCATACCCTCCGATCACGATGCCAATGGCGTCGATCACGGCGATCGGCGAGGCGACGAGGATGTCGTGAAGCAGCCAGGGGATCGTTCCAGAGTATCACCCGAGAAGAGTCGATCTGAAGGCATGGCCTCGTCGGCAACCGCGGAGTTCGAACGCTTTTGCCCGGTCGGGCGGGCAAGGCCTGCAACGCCTGCGGGCGGCGCTCTTTTGAGTAAGCGATTTACGGTCCCCATGGAGCCGGAGAGCATCATGAATGAAGCAGAGATACTGACACATGCCTTCGCCATGCCTCTCACCAGCCCTGCATTCCGAGAGGGCCATACCGGTTCTTCGATCGGGAATACCTGATCATCACCTACCGCACCGATCCGATATTCTGCGCAGGCTGGTGCCGGAACCGCTGGAGATCGCCCGCAACAATCCGGTGGTCAAATACGAATTCATCCGCATGCCGGATTCCACCGGCTTTGGCAGCTATACGGAAAGCGGCTAGGTCATTCCCGTCTCCTTTCAAGGCAGACAAGGCGGCTATACGCACTGCATGTTTTTGAATGACGATCCATCGATTGCCGGTGGACGCGAGCTCTGGGGCTTCCCCAAGAAGCTCGCCAGCAGAACTGAAGAACCGCGAGGATGTGGAGCTACTCGCCTAAATGGCGGATCACAAGGTTTGTAGCGTCGTTCACCTCATCTACGGGACGGAAATGCACGAGGGGCATTCCAAGGACTACGAGTTCTCGCGGCTTACAATGCTCGACCACTGGAAAGCCGGCTATCAGGACGCCAGACGCACGCTGGAAAATCCCGCCATTTATGAGCGTCCGAAGAACCGCGAGCTGGCATTCGACTTTCTGAAAGAGGACGTCTAGGGCGCCTGCAAAGTTAGCGAAAGCCGAATTCATCGCACCGTGTTGCTTCGGCACAGGCGACTTGACGTCGCAGCGAGCGATGTCTGCTTTTGGGTGCGCATCAGGACCGCTTCCATGACCGAATTGCGGGCGCGTCTGCAAGACACCAGGTCATCAGCCGGCAGCCCTGCAGGTCCATGGCTCGATCGCCAACATCATGGTATCGATGGAGGGCATTGACCTGATGGCTCGGCAGTTTCTGGCCGCGGCTCAGGACGACTTCATGGCGCGTATGGCCACTGGTGAGTTGGACACCGAGGACAGACGCAAAAAGCTCCTCGACGCTTACGCGGAGGAGCTTTTTTGTCGAAGTTTGCGTTGTGTGTTTGTTTGGTTGCGGGGGCAGGATTT